>DATKBB010000012.1:0-119656 GCA_035514295.1 Candidatus Limnocylindria bacterium
GCCGCCCTTGAGGATCAGCGTCCGCGCCAGCAGAGCGCCGATGGTCGAGCGCACGAACTTCTCACCCAGCGACTCAAGCGCGGCGTAGTCGTTACGGAGCAACTCCTCGGCCGCCTGCAGATCGCCCGCCAGCAGCTCGACGCGGGCCGTTTCCAGTGAGGTAGATGCCGCGAACACGCCGTGGCCCAGCTGCACCAGCATCTGCTGCGCGGCGCGGTAGTCGGTGCGAGCCTGTTCGATGTCGGCTGTCATGGCTACCAACTGGGCCACGCACAGCAGGATCAAGCCTTGACTGCGTCTGTCCCCCTCTACCGCCGCCACCAGCTCCCGACAGCGGGCTAAAGCTGGCTGGACGGGCGTCGGGCCATAGAGGGCCGATAGGGCGTAGGCGACTGCTCCCCGGCGCTCCTGGCGTACGTCGCCCGCGCGCTGAGCATGGTCCACTACCTTCTCGGCCGCACTTACGGCTCTGTCGAAGCGCAGAGCAGAGCCCTCCATGCCGCTGCGCATGCGCCAGGCAGTGGCCAGGCCGACCTCGTCGCCGGCTGCCTCGAAGATGGCGATGGCGCTGGCAGTCGCAGCCTGGACACGCTCGCCCCAGGCTTCCTCGCTGCCGGCGTAGTAGTCGATCAACAGCCGGATTAACTCGGCGCGGGCAACGGCCGGCTCGTTGGCTGCCCGCGCCTCGGGCGTTTCGGTTTCGCGCAGTATCTCCAGGGCGCGCTCGAAGTCGCCCGTCTCCATCGTCGCCTCGGCCAGGTCGGGCAGCAGCGCCAGGCGAGCAGGGTCCAATTCGGGCAGGGCCGCCACCGCCCGGCCGAGCAGATTCACTGCAGCCGGCAGATCGCCCTGCACGAACGCGCGCTGACCCGCCGCCGCCAGGTTGTCTGCGGCGCGCCGGCCAAGGGAACGGGTCTGTTCGTCTGTCGGCCCCAGCTGGCTGCCGTAGATGAAGGCCTGCTCGAGGTGGTAGCCCACGATCTCGTCGTACTCACCGGCGCGGCGCTCGCCGCGGTCCCAGGCTTCCAGCCAGTCGGCAAACCGCTCGTGTAGCTGCGCCCGCGTACGCTTCAGGGCGCGCCCGTAGGCGGCGTCGCGGATCAGCACGTGGTGGAAGCGGTAGTCGTCCAGGTCCAGCCGCGAATCGGTGGCCGGCCTGACCAGGCGCTTGCGCTGCATGCCGGACAGCTGCGCCGTCACCGCCTCGCCCGAGCCCTCCGGCACGAGGTCGCGCAGGGCGCCGGAGAAGAACTCCAACCCGATCACGGCGGCAGGCTCGATGACCTGCCGCTCCTCGGCGGCCAGCCTGTCGAGGCGGGCGGTGAGCAGGGCGTCGATGCTGGGCGGGACCTGTATCTCGGACAGGCTTCCGCGCGCCTGCCAGTGGCCGTTCTCGCGCGCCAGCAGGCCGCCGTCGACGAGCATCGAGATGAGCTGCTCGACATACAGCGGGTTGCCCTCGGCGGAGCGCAGAATCTGGGACGTCACGTCGGCCGGCAGCTCCACGCCGCCCACCAGGTTGGCGATGACCTGACCGGTGGCCTCGTCGGGCAGCCGATCCAGCAGCAGCCGGCTGGCCCGTTCGCTCTCACTCCATTCCGGCAGGCGTTCGAGCATGTCCGGGCGGGCAGTGCACAGCAGGAGCACGGGCGCGCCGTGCGCCTCGGCAAGGAGGTGCTCGATGAGCTCCAGCAACACGGGCTCGGCCCACTGGACGTCGTCGATGACGACCACCGCCGGCTGGTCGGCGGAAAGCACCTGCAGCCAGCCGCGCGCCGCCCAGAAGACCTCCGCCACGGGCAGTGCCTCCTTCGACCAGCCGAAGGCGGAGGCCAGGCGGCGGCTGATGTCCTGGTCGCCCACGGCCGACTGAAGCTTGGCGGCCGCCACTTCCGGCGAATCCTCCACGGCGATGCCTGCGGCGTCGCGCACGAGACCGAGCAAGGGCAGGAAGGTGATGCCCTCGCCGTAGGGCAGGCAACGGCTGCGCAGGATGGCAGCCTCCTCGGCGGTCGCCTCGAGCAGCGCCCTGACCAGCCTGCTCTTGCCCACGCCCGCATCACCCAGGACCGTGGCCAGCACCGGCCGGCGCTCCTGGCGTGCCCGCTCATAGGCCGCCACGAGCGTTGCCAACTCCGCGTCCCTGCCGACGATCGGAGCGTCGTGCCGCCGCGCCGATTGCTCATCGCCGAAGACGCGCAGCATGCGGTAAGCCGCCACGGCCTCGGCCTTGCCGCGCAGCTCCAGCGGCTCGAGTGGCTCCGCTTCGACGGCGTCACGCACCAGTCGATAGGTGGGGCCGCCGATGAGCACCTCGTCCTCGCCGGCGTACTGCTCCAGCCGGGCGGCGGTATTCATCGTGTCGCCGGTGAGCAGGTTCTGGCCGTCGGCGGCCGTGCGCACGAGGACCTCGCCGGTGTGCACGCCGATGCGAGCCTGCAGCTCGACGCCATAACCGGTCTGCAGGCGCACGTTGAGCCGAGCCAGCGAGTCGCGCATCTCTACTGCCGCCCGGACCGCGCGCAGGGCATCGTCCTCGTGGAGCAGCGGGATGCCGAAGGCGGCCACTATGGCGTCGCCGATGAACTTCTGGATCTGTCCGCCGTGCCTCTCCAGCACGCGGGTCATGGCCGTGAAGTAGAGCTCGAGGACCTCGCTCAGCGATTCCGGGTCGAGCTGTTCGCCCAGGCTGGTTGAGCCCTTCAGGTCACAAAAGACGACCGTCAGGACCTTGCGCTCCTCGCGCGACTCGCGCGGCTGCGTCAGCGGCTGGCCACAGAAGGCGCACTCGCGGAAGCGACCGGGATTCGATTCCCCACAACCCGGGCAGATCTGCACCGGGACAGTTTAGGACCGGCCGCTCTGCCGCCCCTCTGCCTCTTCGGAGAGCTCGGCCGGCGAGGCGGTCCGTTGCGTGCTGGGCGTCCAGCGGGCGCAATGGCCGCCCTGCCTTGTGCGTGGCCAGATTAGGTCAGATGTTCTATTCTGTGCCATGCGCGAGAGGGGAAGTCAGCGAGCGGCAAACGTCGCCTACTACTGGCGCAATCGCGATCTAGAACTGACCCGCGTGAAAGTCCGCCAGGCTGGAACCACCGCGTTACTCCGCGAGCTCCGCGAAGCGCCGTGCATGGACTGTGGGGGCGCTACGAACCGCATCAGATGGACTTCGATCACCGCGACCCGGCCACCAAAGCCTTCAATCTCACTACTGGTCGGGCGATGCTCATGTCCACGCGGCGCTTGCTGGACGAGGTGGCGAAGTGTGACGTCATCTGCGCCAATTGCCACCGCGTTCGGACGCAAGTGATGGAGCAGTCACGACCGCGAAGGCGCCGGCCCGGTGCAGCGAACGCGCGCAAGGCGGCGCTGTGGAGAGCACACTCGGAACTTCTTGACTCGCTTCGACGCAGACCATGCGCTGACTGCGGCGGCACATTTCCGCCGTGTGCCATGGATTTCCACCATCGCGACCCTGCCGCGAAGCGCTTCACGGTGAGCCGAATGAGGTCTCGCGCCACCGTAAGCGTGATCTTGGAGGAGGTCGCCAAGTGCGATATTGTGTGTGCTAACTGCCACCGCCTGGTGACACATCGACGGCGGGAGGCGGCCCGATTCGAGCGGGAGTAACTCAGTTGGTGGAGTGCCTGCCTTCCAAGCAGGATGTCGCGGGTTCGAATCCCGTCTCCCGCTCCACTACCCTAGGCGGTCATGACCCGCGTCGCCGCCCGCGCCGAGACCTTCACCGAGTCGGTCATCCGCGACATGACCCGCCTGGCGCTGCGCCACGACGCGGTCAACCTGGCCCAGGGCTTCCCCGACTTCGCCTGCCCGCCCGAGTTGAAAGAGGCCGCCTGCGCAGCCATCCACGCCGACCTGAACCAGTACGCCATCACCTGGGGCGCGCCCGACTTCCGGCAGGCCATCGCGGCCAAGACCAGCCGCTTCTATCCCAACTGGCAGGTCGACCCGGACGCCGAGATCACGGTCACGTGCGGCGCCACGGAGGGCATGATCGCGGCCATGCTGGCCCTCCTCGACCCGACAGACGAGGTGATCGTCTTCGAGCCGTTCTACGAGAACTACGGCCCCGACGCCATCCTCTCCGGCGCCCGCCCACGCTACGTCACGCTGCACGAGCCGGATTGGCATTTCGACCCGGCCGAGTTGCGTGCGGCCTTTGGGTCGCGCACGAAGGCCATCGTCGTCAACAATCCGCACAACCCCACGGGTAAGGTCTTCAGCCGCGCGGAGCTGGGGGCCATTGCGGACCTCTGCCATGAGCACGACGTCATTGCCCTGACCGACGAGATCTACGAGCACATCGTCTACGACGCCGACTACATCCCGCTGGCCACACTGCCCGGCATGCGCCAGCGAACGGTAGCCATCAACTCGCTCTCGAAGACGTACTCGGTCACCGGCTGGCGCGTGGGCTGGGTCATCGCACCGCCGGATCTGACCGGCGCCACCCGCAAGGTGCACGACTTCCTGACCGTCGGCGCCGCCGCGCCGTTGCAGGCAGCTGGGACGGTCGCCTTGAACCTGCCCGACACCTACTACGACGACCTCGCCGCCGGCTACCGTCAGCGACGCGACTTGCTGGTCGGGGCCCTGGAGACGGCCGGCTTTCGCACCTACAGCCCGCAGGGCGCCTATTACGTCATGACCGACATCGGCGGCCTGAGCGACGAGGGCGACGTGGCCTTCGCCCGCCGGCTGACGGCTGAGGTGCGCGTCGCGCCGGTGCCCGGATCGTCGTTCTACTCGAGGCCGGAGCTGGGCCGGAGCAAAGTTCGTTTCGCCTTCCCCAAGCGCCTCGAGACGCTGCGCGGGGCAGCCCGCCGGCTGACCGACCTCGGCTCAGTCGTGGGCCAGGGCCTGTAGCCGGCTGCCGACCATCGACTCGGCGGCCCGGCTGCTGTGGGGGCTGCCCGTCACGGCGGCCAGGAAGGCAGGCCGCACCAGGCGCAACGTCTCGACGTCGGTCATCGCGCGCACCGTCGCGGTGCGCGCCACGTCGCGCAGCAGGGCAATCTCACCGAAGCCGTCGCCCTGGATGAGCGCAGCCACGCGCCGCCCGTCATGCAGCACGTCGGCCTGGCCGTGAACGATGATGTAGAAGCTGTGCGCTGCAGGAGCGTGAAGGCGGCGACGTCCAGCACCGCATTGGCCACACCGATGACGCCCATCTCAGCGCGAAGGCCAGCAGCGGGTTGGGCACCAGCCCCAGGGCCACGATGGGCAGGCCTCAGAAGGCCAGCCCCAGCAGCAGGGGCAGGGCCAGGCTGCGCCGACCGACCAGTAGCAGCGCCAGCAAACCACCCAGCAGCCCGCCCGCGCCGATGGCCGAGTTCAGGTAGCCCACGCCGCCCTCCCCCAACAGCAACAACTCCACGGCCACGGCCACCAACAGCACCGTCAGCGCACCGCGCACGAAGGTCTGCGCGCCCAGCAGGCCGACCAGCAGCCCGACGTGTGGATTCTGGGCCAGGCTGAGATAGCCGCCCAGCAGCTGGCGGAGACGACGTTCGCGGGACGGCTCCCATTCCACGCCGGCCGAGGTCGGCCTGACGTTGAGCACGGCCAGCGCGGCCAGCCCGAAGCAGACAGCGCCCGCCAGCAGGCCGGCTTCCACGCTGACCGTGGCCGCCAACAGGCCGCCCAGTGCGGGGCCGGTCAGCACACCCAGGCCCTCGCTCAGGCTGGCCGAGGTGTTGCCGGCCACCAGCTCCTGCGGGGAGCGGGCCAGGGCTGGCATCAGCGACAGCGTCGTGGCGCGATGTAGTGGCGCAACGCAACCCTCGAGCAGTGCCGCGCCGAAGACGAAGAGCGGCGTGAGGTCGGCCATCGCGGCCAGCGCGACGAGCAGCACAGCCAAACCGCGCAGGCCGTGCACTGCCAGCAGCACCCGGTGACGCGGGAAGCGGTCCGTGACAGTGCCAGCATCGGGCCGACGACCGCGGCCGGCAGCGTGCGCAGCATGCCCACCAGGCCCGCACCAAGGACGCCGCCCACGACGTAGGCCAGCACGAGCAGGTTGACGATGTAGATCCACTCGGCGGCAATGGCCAGCAGCCAGCCGCCTTGCACCCGGCGCATGTCCGGGTTGGCGAAGACCTGGCGCAGCACCGCGATCACGTGCATGGCCGCTCATCATGGACTGTAGGCGCGCTCCGCAGCGCGTCGGGACGGATGGCCCGTCCGCGCGGGCCGGCCGGCACTGGCCCGCTGGCCGCTACAAGTCCAGTCTGGGAGCAGCCAACCCGGAAGGATGAACCGATGGAACGCTTGACTTTGCTGCTGACAGCGGTTGCGGCACTACTGCTGGCCGCCGCACCCGCCCTCGCGGCCGATCAGCCGATCGGCACGAACGACCACGTGCTGATTTCGATCCAGGGCGATCTTGCCCTGCTCGAGAACGAACGGGCCGAGGTGGTCGTCGTGATCGGTGGCGATGCGCTGATCGAAGGAGTCGCGCGCTCCGTGACGGTCATCGACGGCTCCGTCACGCTCGACGGCGCCACGGTCGGGACGCTGACCATCGTCAACGGCACTGCGACACTGCTGAACGGTACGCACGTGACCAACGACGTGCTCGAACTCAACGCGAGCACCACCCGCCTGGACGGCGTCGCGATCGATGGCCGCATCCGGCCGCTGGTCGCCGACCTGGCCGGCCTGGCCCTCTTCCTGGGGGCCGCCGCAATCGTTCTGTGGATTGGGGTCGGGATCGGGACGCTGTTGGCCGGTCTCGCGCTGGCCGCTTTCGCGGCCCGCCAGGTGCGCACGGCCGAGGCGATCATCTCGCGCGAGCCGCTCAAGGCGCTGCTGGCCGGGCTGCTGATGATCATCGTGCCGCCGCTGCTGGTGGTCGCCCTCGCGCTGACCATCTTCGGCCTGCCGCTGGCCCTCAGCCTGCTGTTCTTCATCTGGCCCACGCTGGCCTTCGTCGGCTACCTGGTCGGCGCCATCTGGCTGGGCGAGTGGGTGCTGCGGGCGATGGGTCGCACGGCCCCGGCCGAGCGGCCGTACCTGGGTGCCGTGGTCAGCCTGCTGCTGGCCATGTTGCTGGGGCTCGTGCCGCTGGTGACGGCGATCATCTCGATCTTTGGCCTGGGGGCGGTGACGGTCGCCGGCTGGCGGACGCTGGGTGGCACTCGGCAGCGACCCCAGCTGCAGCCCAGCCCTGTCCCGCTGCCCGGCTGAGCGGATACCGGGTCGCGCTGTACTGGAGCCGGATAGCCCCGCAGCAGTGCCTTCAGCAGGGCGCGCCCTTGGGCCGCTTGTCCTGCTCGGTGACGAAGACCGCCGCCGCACCGACCACCAGCAGCAGCAGCAGCGCCCCGGCCAGCATGCCCAGCCGCACCCAGCCCTCGTCGACGAAATCGGGCAGCGGCACGGCCGTGAGGAGCAGCGCCCCGATGTCGGGCAGGAGCACGCCCAGCACCAGCGCAACCCAACCCAGGGCGCCCAGCACGACAGCAGCAGCAGCGTTTGCTTCTGCTGCGGTACCTTGCCGCAAAGCAGGATCGTCGCCCAGCCTAAGGTGGTGTTGAGTAGACGGCCCGCGAAGCGCCCCAGGACGCTGGCCAGGCCAGCCAGAATCGCCATCGGTCGCGCAGGCTAGGGCGCCGCCCGGCTCAGCGGCGCACAGTCGGGGCCGGCCGGCCCTGCACCCTCATCACGTTCCCGCTCAAGGGAAGGCAGCACTGGGCAGCAGCCAGGCATGAACGCCGCCCGCCTCGCTGTCCAGCGGCTCGAGCTCGTCGCTCTCCTCGAAGTCCGACACGAAGACGACCGCCCCGACGGGACTCAGCCCGACGCTGCTCAGACGACGGTAGCCGCCACCTGTCAGCGCTCCGAAGTCCGTCCAGGCCAGCCCGTCGGCCGAGAACCAAGAGTGCGGGGATTCACCCTCTGCCGCCGCTGCGTCGGGCCGGGAGCCGACCACGAGATAGCCCGCTGGCAGGCCCGCCAACGCGCCGAAAGCAGCATCGTCCGGCAGGCTGTCGGACGGCGCCGCCGTCCAGCTGGCCCCGTCGTCCGAGACCAGCGCGATGGAGCCCTGCGCCAGTCCCGTGTCGTCATATTCGAAGCCCACGGCCACGAAGCGCCCGGCGGACCAGAGCACGTCCTGCACCAGCCCGCGCTGGCCCGGCGGCAGTTGAGCCTGCGCAAAGCCGCCGCCGTCCGAGTAGCCGGCCAGCGTCTCGACGTCGTCCTCCTCGGGCACGTAGCGGGTGCCGAAGGCGGCCAGCCGCTCCGGGCTCACGGCCATGGCGCTGATCGGGTCCACCGCCGCCGTTTCGTGCAGCTCGGACCACTGCGAACCGTCCGGCGACAGCCACAGCACGCTCTGCAGGTCGTCACCCGTGCCGCCGTAGGCCGCCATCACGCTCTCACCCACGGCCAGACCGTCGAGGATGCCGGTCTGCAGCGAGGACGGCAGGGGCAGGCGCTGCCAGTCGGCACCATCCGAGGAGCGCCACAGCGCGACGCCGGCATCCGCTGCGTCCTGGCAGTCGTCCTCATTGAACTCGGGGCAGAGCGAGTAGCGCCCGAAGGCGAACAGTTCTCCGTTCAGGCTGGCCACCTCCAGCAGCGTCACGCTGGCCAGGCTGGCGGGCGTGGAGCGCGACCAGGCCAGCCCGTCGGCCGAGGTCCAAACCACGCCGTTGCGCCGCCCGCCGAAACCTTCGTCGGGGAACGGCTCCCAGCCCACTGCCACGAAACCGTCGCCGTGGGCGGTGACCGACGAGACTTCCAGCGCCCGGCCGCCCGGGAAGTCGGCCAGGTACAACCAGGGACCGTCGCCCGCGGCAGGCGTGTCAGCCGGCGCGGGCGTGTCAGCCGGCGCGGGCGTGTCAGCCGGCGCAGGCGTCTCGCCCGGTCCGGGGCTGTCTCCCGGCGGGCTGGCGCTCGCCGGCGGCTCGGGGGTGGCGCTGCCCGGCGAGAGCGATTGGCTGCTGTCAGCCGGTACCGGCGGCGGGGTCGTGGGCGTCAGGCTTGGCCCGGGTGCCCCGCAGGCCAGCACGGCCGCGACCAGCAGGGACAGGGCTGCGCCGCCCGTCGCGCCACGGCGGCGCCGGGGGAGTGAGATGCGCATACGGTCCATGGTACGCATCCGGCAGGCGGGCGCCGGCAAGCGTCAACGCCACAGAGCGTCGAGGTGGTGACGCAGCATCCTCTGCCACCAGTACCAGTGATGCTCGACCTCGTGGCCCCAGTAGTCGAAGTGGGCCGGCACGCCCTTTGCTTCCAGGACGCGCTGCATCGCGCGCATGTCGGCCAGGCTCTCGTCCTCCCACGCTCCCTGGCCGGCGCAGAAGATGATTCGGCTGCGCCGGTAGCGCTCCAGGTGCCACTGATCGTCCAGGTTGGGCAGGTAGTACAGCGGGCTGTTGAAGTAGACGGCATCGTCGCTGTAGTCGCCCACGAAGAGTCGTGGCTGGTAGAGCCCGGAGATGGCGATCACCCCGTCGAACAGGTCCGGCCGACGGAAGAAGGCGTTGGCGGCATGGAAGGCGCCCATGCTGCAGCCTGTCGCCCAGATGCTGTCCCGCCCGCTTTCCTGCCGGCAGAAGGTCACCACCTCGTCGGTGACGTAGCGGTGATAGGCCTCGTGGCGCCGGGCGCGCTCCTCCACGGGTGCTGCGCTGTTGGTCCAGCTCTGCCAGTCGATCCCGTCCACGCAGACCAGCGTCAGCCGGCCGGCCTCGAGCAGCTCCCCCACGGCGTCGACCATGCCGAATCCCTCCCAATCGGCCGCCCTGCCGTCCTGCGAAGGGAAGGCAAGCAGTGCCTGGCCGCCCTGGCCGTAGAGCAGCAACTCCATGTCGTGGTCCAACGCGGGGCTGAACCACAACCGGCTCTCACGTCTCACGTCGCGGCCTGGATGCGACGGGCAGCCTCGATCAGCGGCTCGAGTTGGGGGTGGCGCAGCACGTAGCCGTGGTCACCGATGGCGGCCGAGAAGACGCTGTCCATGCTCGCCTGGTGGACGATAAGCGAGGCGAACTCGCGCAGGACCTCTTCGTGCGCGAGGGCGTACCGGCGGCTGTCCCGGCGGCTGACGTAGAGGCAGGCGTAGGCCCTCGACACATTCGCTCGGAACTGGCCTTCGACGACCACGTTGGCCCACTCGCGGTAGAAGTCGATGTCGTTGGCGTAGTTGAACATGTCGACGGTCAGGCCGCCGGGCGGGCGCATGTTGACCTCCAGCGGCAGCAGCTCACCGGCCGGCGTGCGGAACATCTCGAAGTGGAACGGCCGCTCGCGCACGGCGAAGGCGCGGGCCATGATCCCGCCCATCTCGCGCACCTCGTCAGGGATCTCGCGCGGGATCCAGTAGTACAGGTCACGCGCTTCGTTGACCGACTCCATCACGCCGGTGCTGTAGAGCAGGGACGAGTCGAAGGCGATCTTGCCCTGCCTGTCGGCCAGCCCGTCGTAGGTCAGGATGTCGCCCTCGATGAACTCCTCCACGATGTAGTCGACTGGCAGCTTGTCGTACAGGTAACGTTCGAGTTGGTGGACGTTCTCGAGCTTGTAGGTTCGCGCCGCTCCCACGCCCACGTCCGGCTTGGCCACCACCGGGAAGCCCACCTCGCCGATGAATGCCTCCAGCGCGGCCCGGCTGCGGCAGATCCGGCCGCGCGCGGGCTTCAGCCCTGCCGCAGAGAAGCGGCGCTTCATCAGCGACTTGCGCTTGACCGCCCCGATCTCGCGCCTGCTGATGCCCGGGATATGAAAGTCGGTGCGCAGGGCTGCCTCGGCCGCCAGCCAGTGCTCGTTGAGCGAGTCCACGCGATCGATGCGTCCGTGGCGGTGCGTGAAGAAGCCCAGCGCGCGCACCAGCTGGTCGTGGTTGTGCAGATCGTCCACACGGTAGTAGTCGGTCAGCGCCTCGCGCAGCTCGGACCGCAACTGCTCGTGATTCACGTCGGCGATACCGAGCACACTGGCACCCGCCGCGCGCAGGCCCAGCACGAAACGGAACCAGTTGGGCGGGAAGTGCGGGGACAGGAAGACGACGTTCAACAGATCGGTGGCAGCGGGTCCGGCGCCCGCCCGAGCTCAGCGCGCGTTCTTGGATCGAAAGGTGGCGGCCAGTGTCTGGCTGTTGAACATCGTGCCACCGTCACCTCTGGTGGCGTAGCGGTAGACGCTGGCCGTGAAGATGCCGCTGACGGCCGCGGCGATGAGTCCGATACCCAGGACCACGATCACCAGCAGCACTACGACGACAACCGCCAGCACCGGCGCGGCCGAGATGAGCAGCGCGACCAGCAGCCCGCCGGCCAGAATGACGGCCAGCGCCAGCAGCCCGAAGACCAGGCTGATGCCGATGTTGCCCACGATCTGCTCGCCCCAGGTCTTGCGCAAGAGGCTCGAGCTGCGCTTGATCGCCTCGAGCGGGCCGAACCCTTCCACGACCAGCACCGGCACGACCAGGAACGTCGCGATGTTCCAGGCAAAGCCGACGAAGCCCACGGCGATCTGCCCGATGATCCCGCCTCGCTCCGAGATCCAGCGCAGGATCATGCCCACCGTGGCGGCGATGAGCGCATAGCCGATGATCGCCGGCAGGCGCGACGACGCGATGCGGAAGCCGTCGCGCAAGGTTGGATCGCCACCGTCCAGGCGGATCAGCGCAGCCCCCACGAGCGCCGTGTTGAAGAAGAAGATGACCGTGTAGCTGACGACGTAGAAGAGCGCCGCCAGCACGACGTCGAACGCCTCGAAGGCTCCCTCGGAGAGGCGCCCGACGGTACCCGTCAACAGGAGGGGCAGCGCGAAGGTCAGCGTCACGACGATCATCACGACGAAGGAAACGGCCGGAAATACCAGCAGCTCCTTGTCTGCGCGCAGTACGCCGATGCTTGCCTTCACCAGCTCGATACTGCGCCGGAAGCGTTCCAGCACCGCCAATGCCTCCCTCGAAGCCTCACTCGCCTCACTACGGCGTAACCGGCAGAGAGTAGCGTGTCGGCGCAAGCGCGACCGCACGCTGGCGTGCACTCGCGGGGCATAGGAAAAGGGCCGCCGCCGTGAATCGAGCGGTGGGCCGTGCCTTGCACGCTCGCAACAACGGCGCTCTGGCCAGGCTAAAGGAGCAGCAGGTCGGTCTCCAGCGGCATGCCCGGCGCCGCCAGGTCAGCGATGGCGTCCGCCGGCTGGAAGATCAGCCGGTTGGTTAGCGCGCACCAACCCAGGTCCACCAGCGCACGATACGACCCGGCCAGCAGCCGGTGGAGCTCGCGCCGGCCCTCGCTCAACATGGAGGTCGAGTACTCGAGCACCAGCGGGACGCCGGCCTCCAGCAGCCGGCCCGCCCCGGCCAGCACCTCTGTCTCGTGGCCCTGAACATCCAGCCAGACCAGGCCGAGCTCCTCCAGCCGGATCGCCCCCTCGGCTAGCTCACGATCGAGGGTAGTCGCCCGCACGCTGACCGCCTCCTGCCCCGGAGCCACCTCGTCGTCGCTCACGATCCGGTTGTCGCCGGCGTTGCTGCCGCCACGGCGCAGGCGCAGCTCGCCGGGTTCGCGCGAGAGCGCCGCGTGCACTGGCTCCACGCGCTCCTGCAAGCCGTTGCGCCGGACGTTTTCACGCAGCAGGGCGTAGGCGTTCGGCTCGGGTTCGTAGGCCACGGCACTGGCGAACCCCCACTCGGCGACGGCCGGGAGGCAGTAGACGCCAAAGTTGGCGCCCACTTCGAGAAACGTCCGACCGCGGTACGCATGTCCCCAGCGCTCGAGCGCCGCGAACACCGTGCCGACCAGCAGCGGATCCCAGTCGCCGGCGGCGTAGACCGAGCGGGCCATGGTCCTGTCGGCTGTGCTCAGCACCACGTCGAGGCTGCCCATCCGCGCCTCGAGCAGGGGCCGTCGCGCTCCCTCCCACACGAAGCGTGCCGTGCGCCAGAGGTAGCGCGGCAGGCGGCGACGGCTACGCAAGTCGTGCTGATCGCGGGCGTAGGCGAAGCAGACTCGCGCTGCGGCCTCGGCCAGCGGGTGCAGAGGAACTCGCGCCCGTTGACGGTCGAGCCTGAGCGCCGGCCGAAGACGCCCGGCAGGTATGGCTGCGCTGGTGGTGGTCAATCCGAGCACCCCTCCCTGGGCCGCGGGAGTCTAGCGTAGCTGTCGCTCTGGCAGCGCCGGCGCGGCGAAGGCCGGAGCGATCCTGGCCGCACTGCTCTGGTCCCGCGCGCGCTCGCTGAGCCGTCGACGGCAGCACCCGCCTGCAGACGTTGTACCTTTATAGCGGCGGGCCGCCATAAGGCGTCCCCAACGATGCCGCAAACGAACGGAGGAAACCTCGGTGGGGCTACTGCCCTATCTGCTTCTCGTACTTCTGCCAACGCTTCTGCTGACAGGCTGGGCTGCGTGGCGCGTGCGCTCGACCTACAACAAGTGGGACAAGGTCGACTCGGGCATCCGCATGTCGGCCTTCGACTTCGCGCGCTATCTGCTCAACCAGCGTGGGTTGCATCACGTCAAGGTCGAGCCCACGCCGGGCCACCTGACCGACCATTACGATCCGCGCGGCAAGGTGCTGCGCGTCAGCTCGGCCGTCGCGGGCGACGGCGGCCGGGGTCAGTACGACCCGCTGGAGCAGACGCTCAGCTACGCCGACCATGGTGCCGGGCAGCTGTCCGTCGCCGCGGCGGCGGTCATCGCCCACGAGGTGGGCCATGCCGAGCAGGATCAGCAACGCGACCCGGCCATGGCCCTGCGCCAGTTCATCGTGCCGGTCGCCCAGATCGGCTCCAGCCTGGCGCCCTGGCTGATCATCGCCGGGCTGATCTTCCAGATCACCGGCCTGGCCGAGATCGGCTTGATCTTCTTCGCCGGGGCCGTGCTGTTCACCTTCGTCACGCTGCCGGTCGAATTCGGCGCCTCCAATCGGGCGTTGGCCTTCGTCGGCACGCTGGGCATGCACGGTGAGCGGCTCGACGGCGCTCGCTCCGTCCTGCGCGCCGCCGGCTGGACCTACGTGGCCGCCGCGCTGACCGCGCTGCTGACCTTCCTCTATTACCTGATGCTGATCCTGGGCTCGCGCCGCTGAGCGGCACCCGCGCAGGGCACCAAAAAAGGCCGGGATGCTCACGCATCCCGGCCTTCGCTATCTGGACTGAAACTATCGCCTAGCGGCGATCGCCCAGGTCCTCGATGTCTTCACGGACATCGCCGACGCCCTCGCGGACGTGGCCCTTGCCCTGATCCATCTTGCCTTCGTATTCCATCTGCTCGTCGTCGATGGCCTTGCCCACGTTCTCCTTGAGCGTGCCGCGCATCTGCTCGAGCTTGCCTTCGTTCTGCTGCTCGTTGCCCATGGTTGATTCCTCCTTACAGCGTGCCGGTCAGCCGGGGACTGAAGCGGCTCAGCCGACTGTCACCAGCTTCGCCCACGCGCGCTTGCGGCCCGCCTGCAGGCTGTCCGGAGACGTTGCAACTCCGTCCCAGAGCGGCGCGCCGGCGTAGCGCCCGCGGCAGAGTAGAATCGGTCTCCATGTCAGAGCTTGCCCAGTCGACGAACGACACACGCCGCACAAAGCGCCCGGGCGACACCACCAACACCATCAGCCGTAGCGAGCTGCGCCGCGAGCTGGTGCGCGTGCTGGCCCGTCCTGAACCCCGGACGGTCGGCCTGGGCGCGCCGCTGTCGCAGGCGCTTGAGGTCATGCGCGAGGGCCGCGGCGAGGCAGTCATGATCTGCGACGGGCACAGCCTGCGCGGCATCCTGACCGAGCGCGACGTGCTCCGTCGCGTGCTGGGCCTGGGCGTCGATCCGACCCGCCCGGTCGACGAGTTCATGACCCCCGAGCCGGACACGCTGCGGCCCGATGCGACGTTGCTGGAGGCCATGCAGATGATGCAGGCCGGCGGCTATCGCAACCTGCCGTTGGTCGACGAACAGGGGGACCTGGTGGGACTGTTGCGCCAGCAGGACCTGCTCGAGTACGTGGCCGAGGCCTTCCCGCAGGAAATCCTCAACCTGCCCCCTCGACCGCACCAGTTGATGGAGGAGCAGGAGGGCGCGTGACGACGCAGACAGAAGCCGTTAAGGAGACGAACGTACAGGAGCTTGAGCGGGTCACCATCCGCTTTGCCGGCGACTCGGGTGACGGCATGCAGCTCACGGGCACCCAGTTCACGCGCGCCACCGCAGTCTTCGGCAACGACATCAGCACGCTGCCCGACTTCCCGGCCGAGATCCGCGCCCCGGCCGGCTCGCTGCCCGGCGTCAGCGGCTTCCAGATCAGCTTCTCGAGCCTCGACATCCACACGCCGGGCGACCAGCCCGACGTGCTGGTGGCCATGAACCCCGCCGCGCTGCGCACCAATGTCGGCGATCTGCCGCCGGGTGGCGCCCTGATCGTCAACCAGGACGCCTTCAATGCCAACAACCTCAAGAAGGCGGGCTACGAGGGCAACCCCTTGAGCGACGGCTCGCTCAAGCAGTACACCGTCTTCGAGATCCCCATCAGCACGCTCAACGCGCGCGCGCTGGAGGGTCTCGAGATGACCTCCAAGCAGGTCGACCTGACCAAGAACTTCTTCGCCCTGGGGCTGATGTTCTGGCTCTATGAGCGCAGCATGGAACCCACGCTCAACTGGATCGAGAGCAAGTTCGCGGCCAAGCCGGTCATCGCGGAGGCCAACCGCCGGGCGCTGAAGGCCGGCTACGCCTTCGGCGAGACGACCGAGATGTTCCACACCACCTACCGCGTCGCACCGGCCAAGCTGGCCCCCGGCACGTACCGCAACATCACCGGCAACGAGGCCACGGCGCTGGGCTTCGTCACGGCCTCGCGACTTGCCGGGCGCGACCTGGTCTACGGCTCGTACCCGATCACGCCGGCCAGCGACATCCTGCACCAGCTTTCGACGTACAAGAACTTCGGCGTCAAGACCTTCCAGGCGGAGGACGAGATCGCCGCCATCGGCTCGGCCATCGGCGCATCGTATGGCGGCCACATGGGCATGACCGCCAGCTCGGGCCCGGGCATCGCGCTCAAGAGCGAGGCGCTGAACCTGGCGGTGATGGTCGAGCTGCCGCTGGTCGTGGTCGATGTTCAGCGCGCCGGCCCATCCACGGGCATGCCGACCAAGACCGAGCAGGCAGACCTGCTGATGGCCATGTTCGGGCGCAACAGCGACTCGCCCGTGCCCATCGTTGCGCCGGCCACGCCGGCCGAGTGCTTCGACTACGCCATCGAGGCCTGGCGCCTGGCGCTCAAGTACATGACGCCTGTCGTGTACATGTCGGACGCCTTCCTGGCCACCGGCGCGGAACCCTGGCCGATCCCCTCGCTGGACGGCCTGCCCGACATTTCGGTGGCCGGCCACACGGACCGCTCGACCTTCCAGCCCTACGCCCGCGACCCGCAGACGCTGGCCCGCCCCTGGGCGGTGCCGGGCACGCCCGGCCTCGAGCACCGCATCGGCGGCCTGGAGAAGGCCGACGTGACGGGCAACGTCAGCTACGACCCGGAGAACCATCACAGGATGCAGCTGCTGCGCGCCGAGAAGGTCGCCCGCATCGCCAACGACATACCGCCGCTAAAGGTCTACGGGCCTGTGTCGGGTGACCTGCTGGTGCTCGGCTGGGGCTCGACCTACGGCGCCATCCGCAGCGCCGTCGAGCGCTTGCAGGCCGAGGGCTGGAGCGTGGCCCACGCCCATCTTCGCTACCTGAACCCGTTCCCGGCCAACACCGGCGACGTGCTGAGCGCCTACCGCCGCGTGCTGATCCCGGAGGTCAACCTGGGCCAGCTCTCGCTGCTGGTCCGCGCGCGCTATCTCATCGACGCGGTGGGCTACAACAAGGTCCGCGGCAAGCCCTTCCGCATCGCCGAGCTGCGCCAGGCGGCGGAGGAGCTGCTGGGCCAGAAGGGGGCCGAGCGATGACGGAGGTGCCGGCGGGCGGCAACGGCAGCGCTGCCCTGAGTCCGGAGAACGAACAGATCATCCAGCTGACGCGCAAGGACTTCGTCAGCGACCAGGAAGTGCGCTGGTGCCCCGGCTGCGGCGACTACTCGATCCTGGCCCAGACCCAGAAGACCATGCCCGACTTCGGCGTGACCCGCGAAAACATCGTCTTCATCTCGGGCATCGGCTGCTCCGGTCGGCTGCCCTACTACATGAACACGTACGGTTTCCACACCATCCACGGCCGCGCGCCCACGCTGGCCACCGGGCTCAAGGTTGCCCGCCCGGAGCTGATGGTGTGGGTCATCACCGGCGACGGCGACGCGCTGTCGATCGGCGGCAACCACGTGCTGCACTCCATGCGGCGCAACGTGGACATCAAGCTGGTGATGTTCAACAACCGCATCTACGGGCTGACCAAGGGCCAGGCCTCGCCAACCTCGGAGCTGGGCAAGAGGACCAAGTCCTCGCCGGCGGGCACGGTCGACTTCCCCGTCCAGCCGCTGTCCATCGCGCTGGCCGCCGAGGCCAGCTTCGTGGCCCGCTCCGTCGACACGCACACCGAGCACCTGCAGGAGACGCTCACCCGAGCCGGCTTCCACAAGGGCTCGGCGTTCGTCGAGGTGCTCCAGAACTGTAACATCTTCAACGACGGCGCCTTCCGCGATTTCACCGATCGGGAGGTGCGCGACGACCGCATGCTCGTCCTCGAGCACGGGCAGCCGATGGTCTTCGGCAAGGAGCGCGACAAGGGCATCCGCCTGCGCGGCCTCCACCCAGAGGTGGTCGAGCTGGGCAACGGTGTTTCCGAGCAGGACCTGCTGGTCCACGACGAGGAGGCAGAGGATCCCTACCTGGCCTACATGCTCTCGCGTATGTGGTGGCCCCAGTTCCCCGTGCCGGTGGGGGTGCTGCGCCGCGTCCAGCGGCCCACGCACGACCAGTTGATGCAGGCGCAGGTGGAGGACGCCGTGGCCCGCTACGGCGAGGGTGACCTGGGCAAGCTGCTCGTGGCGGGCGAGACGTGGACCGTCGACTGAGCAGACGGCCGCGATGATCTGCCCTGTCTGCGGCCACGAGAACCTGCAGGGTGTCGACGAGTGCGAGAACTGCGGCTCGGACCTGCGCACGTCCGACATTCCGGCGCCCAGCAACTTCTTCGAGCGGTGGCTGGTCAACCAGCCGCTGTCCGCCCTGAACGCGGCTCGGCCGCTGACCGTCACGCCCGACACGGGCCTGGCCGATGCCGTCAGCCTGCTACAGGCGGAAGACGGCACCTGCCTGGTGGTCGAGCAGGACGGTCAGGTGCGCGGCATTCTGACCGAGCGTGACCTGCTCCTGCGCGCTCCCCAGCCGGCGCTCGACGGCACGCGCGTGGGCGAGCTGATGACCAGCGATCCAGTCGTGCTGCGACCGGACGACAGCATCGCCGTGGCCATCCACAAGATGGCCGTCGGCGGCTTCCGGCACGTGCCGCTGGTGGAGGACGGCCGGGCCACCGCGGTCGTCTCGGCGGGCGACGTCTTCCGCTACATCCTCGACGTGATTGACTGAGCCGCGGGCGGCGTTTGCCGTCCGCCATACTCCAACGTCGTGACGCTGGAGGCCTGGCTGACACTGGCGGTCATCGCCGCCGTGATCGTGGCACTCGCGCGCGAGATCGTGCAGCCGGCAGCGGCCGTGCTGGGCGGCTCGGTGGTGCTGCTGCTGCTGGGCGTCACCACGCCCGAGCAGGCCTTCTCGGGCTTCTCCAACGAGGCGCCGATCATCATCGCCTCGCTGCTGGTGCTGGCCCGCGCGGTGGATCTGTCGGGCATCCTGCAGCCCATCGTGGGAGCGCTCTTCGGAGGCGTGATAAGCACGCGCGCCCTGCTCGTGCGCCTGCTTCTGCCCGTCACCGCTTCGTCCGGCTTTCTGACCAACACCACGGTCGTGGCGATGACCGTGCCGCCCATCATCGAGCTCTCCCGACGCCGGTCGCTGCCGCCCTCTCGCTTCCTGATCCCGGTCAGCTACGCGGCCGTGCTGGGCGGCGTCATGACCACCATCGGCACGTCGACCAACCTGACCGTCTCGGGGCTGCTCAGCCGGCGCGACATGGAGCCGCTGGGCATCTTCGAGATCAGCCCCGTGGGCGTGCCCGTGGCGCTGGTCGGGCTGGTCGCCATCGTGCTGCTTGGCCCGCGGCTGCTGCCCGACCGCGGCCCGCGGCGCGCCGACTCGGTCGAGGGCATGCGCCAGTTCACCGTCTCGATGCGCGTGCTGGACGGCGGGGCGCTGGACGGCCGGACGGTCGAGGACGGTGGCCTGCGCCACCTGCAGGGCGTGTTCCTGGTGGAGATCGAGCGCGAGGGACAGGTCGTCGCCCCGGTCACGCCGGCTGAGCTGCTGCGCGGAGGCGATCTGCTGACCTTCGTCGGGCGGGTCGACGACATCGTCGACCTGCAGCGCATGCGCGGCCTCGTCTCGAGCGAGAACACCCACCTGGAGGAGCTGGGGGGAGCGGGGCACTCCTTCTACGAAGTGGTCGTGGGCGCGGACCTCGTCGGGCGAACGCTGAAGAGCGTCGGTTTTCGCGCCCGCTACAACGCCGCCGTGCTGGCCGTCCACCGCCAGGGCCAGCGCCTCGAGGCGAAGTTGGGTGAGGTGCCGCTGCGCCTGGGCGACACGCTGCTGGTGCTGGCCGATGCCGGCTTCCGCGAGCACTGGCGCGACTCGCGCGACTTCCTGCTCATCGCGCCGCTGGGCGGCGTCGCGCCCACCCGTTCGCGCAAGGCGCCGCTGGTCGCCGGCGTCGCTATCGCCTTCGTCGCGCTGACCGGGCTGGGTCTCGTCTCGCTGCTACAGGGCGCGCTGCTGGTCGTGCTCGCCCTGATTGCCACGCGGGCGCTCAGCGTGTCTGAGGCCAGGCGGGCCATCGACCTCAACCTGGTAGTGCTGGTGGCCGCCGCCTTCGGGCTGGGCGCGGGCGTGGAGAACAGCGGCCTGGGCACCGTCGTGGCCGAGGGACTGCTGACGGTCCTGGCGCCTTTCGGCGCACTGGTCGCGTTGGGCGGGCTGTACATCGCCACGGTCATGCTGACCGAGCTCATCTCGAACAACGCGGCAGCCGTGCTGCTCTTCCCGGTGGCGGTCGCAACGGCGGCGGGCCTGGGCCTCGATGCACGACCGTTCGTGATCACCGTCCTCTTCGGCGCCAGCCTGGCCTTCCTGACGCCCGTGGGCTACCAGACCAATTTGATGGTTTACAGCCTGGGTAACTACCGCTTCCTCGACTTCACCCGGCTGGGCCTGCCGGTGACGCTGCTCGCCGGCCTGACCGTCGTCCTGCTGGTGCCGCTCGTCTTCCCTCTCCGGCCGGTCTGAAGCTGGCGCGGGCACAACGAAACACCCGAAGGAACCTCGGTTCCAAGGCCCGGTGGCAAGAGGCGAACCCCTCGCTCCGTGATCTCGGGGACCGGAGCCCTCGATCTGGGCTAGGCCCAGAGCGCTGATCCCGGTTTCCGTGGCCCCTTCGGGCTGAGATGAAGATAGGGCCGCGCGAGGGCGTAGGCAAGGGTTCCCATCCACGAACTTCGGCCTGCCGGCCGCACTTGTCCACGGCGCCTGTCGAGGCTGCGGATATCCCTGTGGAGAAGGCTATTGACGCCGGGCGATGGCACGTGCCAGCTCGCTCTCGTTCATGTTCGAACGGGCCCGCAGCGTTGCAGTCACGGGCCCGGCACCGAGCCGTCGCTTGCCGCAGGATTGCGCGATGCACCAGGACACTCCGCAAGAGGCGCTCGTCAGCGTCGACGTCGAGGCCTCGGGCCCCAGCCCCAGCACGGGCAGCCTGCTGTCCATCGGCGCGTGCCTGGTCGACGATCCCCGTGTCGGCGTGTACCTGGAGCTCCAGCCTCTCCCCGACCGGCCCTGGACGGACGGCGCGGCCCGTGTCCACGGGCTGGACCGCGCGCGGCTGGAGAGAGAGGGCCTCCCGCCGGCCGAAGCGGTGGCCCGCCTGGAGGCCTGGCTGAAGGAGGCCGTCGACGGCCGGCGGCCGGTGTTCGTCGGCTTCAACGCCCCCTTTGATTGGATGTTCGTGGCCGACTACTTCGAGCGCTACCTGGGCCGCAACCCGTTCGGCCCGGCGGCGCTAGACATGAAGTCGTACTTCATGGGCCGTGAGCGCATCGCGCTTTGGGCGGACACGACGCATCGACACGTGCGGCAGCGCTTCCCGATCGACGCGGAGCACACCCACAACGCCCTCGACGACGCGCGCGAACAGGCCGAGTTAATGCAGCTGTTACGTCATCCTGCTTACTAAAGTACTCATAAGGACATCGAATCTCTCATTCGCATTACGGTTCGTGCCTGTAACATTGCCTCCGACCACCGGGGCGTGGAATGGGGGCAGGGAACTGCGGAGCTTCGTCACGATCCCGAGGCGACACGTCTGGGATGCTGACCGATGCGTAAGTTCTGGCAGTCCACGCGCAGCCACTTCAGGGATCACCGTCGCGCCTGGCTGATCGCCGGTCTGCTGGCCGTAATGCTCGCCTCCGGCACAGGCCTGGTCCTGGTCGAGACCGGCCGTCCGGGCGTCGACCGTCAGTTGGACCCCGAAGTGAGCTATAGCGCGCGCTGGACGCTGCCTGAGCTCCAGAGCCAGATCGATGCCGGCGCGGTGAGCGCGGTGACCGTGGCCCGCTCGGAGGCCGGCGCGCGCGTGCTGCTGGCCGAGACGACCACCGGCGGCCTGGCGGCGATCAACATCACCGGCAACATCGGTGACGCTGCCGCCGCGCTGGCCAGCCTTGGCTATGGCGACCTGCTCAGCCCTGAGGCCCGGGCCGCCATCGACGCGCGCGGCGCGAGCCAAGCAGCAGCGGATCCCCTGCGGACCCTCCTCAACGTCGGCTTCCTCGTCCTGCTGGCGGGCCTGGCCGTGCTGCTCTTCATGCGCTTCCGCGGGGTGAGCGGGGCCGGTATGGGCTCGCGCGACCGCCGCTTCGCGACCATCATGCCGGCCGCCCCGCCGCAGTCTGCCGCCCGCGGTGAGATCACCGGCGTGAGCGTCAGCAAGGCGCCGGGCGGGTCCGCCACGGACGTTCACCTGGCCGACGTGGCCGGCTGCGAGGAGGCCAAGCTCGAGCTGGCCGAGGCGATCGAGTTCCTGCGCAACCCGGAGGGCTTCCGCGAGCTCGGAGCTCGCGTCCCGCGCGGCATCCTGCTCTTCGGGCCGCCCGGCACGGGCAAGACCATGCTCGCTCGGGCGGTCGCGACGGAGGCCGGCGTGCCGTTCCACCACGCCTCGGGCAGTGACTTCGTTGAGAAGTTCGTGGGCATGGGTGCCCGCCGTGTGCGCGATCTCTTCGCGCAGGCACGCAAGCTGGGCAAGGGCGTGATCTTCATCGACGAGTTCGACGCGCTGGGCAAGGCGCGTGGCGGAGTCAACAGCCACGAGGAGCGCGAACAGACCCTCAACCAGTTGCTGGTCGAGCTGGACGGCTTCGGCACCAGCGAGGACATCGTGGTCATCGCCGCCACCAACCGCCTGGACGTGTTAGACGAGGCGGTCCTGCGCCCGGGCCGCTTCAGCCGCAAGATCCACGTCGGCCTGCCCGACGTCGCCGGCCGGCGGGCCATCCTCGACGTGCATGCCCGCGGCAAGCCGCTGGCCCTGGAGGTGGACCTGGACCAGCTGGCGAGGAAGACCTACGGTTTCTCGGGCGCCCAACTGGCCGATCTGCTCAATGAGGCTGCCATCATGGCTGCCCGCCGGCGGGCCCAGGAGATCGGCGGCGAAGACCTCCACGCAGGCTGGCTGAAGGTGGCCGTGGGCACCGGCCGGCGGCGCTCGATGAACGAGCGCGATAGGGCCATCATCGCCGCCCACGAGGTGGGCCATGCCATCTGCGGCAAGGTCCACGGCGACACGCGCCGTGTGGAGGAGATCAGCCTCTTCGCCCACGGCGAGGCGCTGGGCGTGACCGTCTCCTCGCAGGAGGACAACGACCTGCCCGCCGAATCGGACCTGCGCGCTCGGCTCGTCGCACTGATGGGCGGCCGGGCGGCGGAGGAACTGCTCTTCCAGGAAGTCACACCGGGCGCGGCCAATGACTTCGAGAAGGCCACCCACATCGCCAACCTGATGGTCCATCGCTGGGGCATGGGCAGCGATCCGGAGCAGAAGGCCAGCGGCGCCTCGGGCCGTGGCGCGCTCTCGTTCATCGCCGCCCGGCGCGACGGCTCGCTGCCGTCAGAGCTGCAGGGCGCCGCCACGCGCGCCGTGGCACGCATCCTCGACGATGCCTACGAGCAGGCCCGCCGGACGCTCGCCGCGAACGTCGAGACTCTGCGCCGGATCGGCGTCTACCTTGTCCAGAACGAGCGCATCGACGGCGACACGTTCGACGCACTGTTCGACGGCAGCCTCGAAGTGCCCGACGCAGAGACCGAGTGGCGGCCGGCCACTTCACGCCCGCGTGACTGGGCCGCCGTCGCCGCGATCTTCTCGCCGCCGCCCGACGCGGCTCCTTCTTCGGCCAGCCAGCCGGGTGTCCAGCCTTCCGCCTGAGCCCTTCGCGGGCTCTAGTAGAGCCAGGGGATAAAGCGTCTAGTCCGGCGGGCGTAGTCCTCGTACTCGGGATAGCGCTGCCGCAGCCAGCTCTCCTCGCGGCGCGCCTTGAGGTCGAGCAGGAGGGCCAGCAGGGCGCACAGGGCCAGAGCGGGCAGGCTGGCTCGGATCAGCGCGTAGCCCATGGCCGAGAGGATGACGCCCAGGTAGATCGGATGGCGCACGTAGCGGTACAGTCCGCTCCGCGCAAGTGAGCCGCGCGAGACCGGCTTGGGCAGCGGACTGGCGGCGCGGCCCAGGGCCAGCGCGGCCACCGCCACCAGCAGCAGGCCGCCGGCCATCAGCGCCGCGCCGAGGGCGACGCCAGCCAGGCCGGCCATGCCACTCCAGCTGCCCGCGAACTGGCCGGCAGCAGCGACGATCAGCGCCAGGAGCAGCAGTTGGAGCACGAACCAGCCCTCGCCGCGCGGGCCCAGGCTCGGCAGGCGGCTCATGCCTCGGGCGTGGGCACCCCGACGACGTTGAAGCCGGCGTCGACGTAGAGCACCTCGCCTGTCACTGCCCGTGAGAGGTCGCTGGCCAGGAAGACGGCTGCCCCACCGACGTCCTCGATCGAGATGTTGCGGCGCAGCGGCGCGACGTCCTTGAACCGACCGTACATCGTCCGGAAACCGGCGATGCCCGAAGCGGCCAGGGTACGCACGGGACCGGCGCTGATGGCGTTGACGCGGATGCCCGGCGGTCCCAGGTCGACGGCCAGATAGCGCACGCTGGCCTCCAGCGCCGCCTTGGCCACGCCCATCACGTTGTAGTTGGCGACCACCTTCTCCGCGCCGTAGTAGGTCAGCGTGATAATGCTGCCGCCCTCGGCCATCAGCGGCGCGGCCGCACGGCTCAGCGCGACCAGCGAGTACGCGCTCACGTCGAGCGCGACGGCGAAGCCCTCGCGCGAGGTGTCCACGAAACGCCCGTCGAGGTCCTCGCGGCGCGCGAAGGCCAGCGCATGGACCAGCACGTCCAGCCGCCCCTCCCGCTCGCGCCACAGGTCGAACACACGTGAGATCTGCTCATCGTTTTGCACGTCGCACGGCTCTACGAAGGTCGAGCCCAGGCTTTGGGCCAGCGGCCTGACGCGCCTCTCCATCAGCGCCTTCACCGAGCTGAAGCCGACGCTCGCCCCCTCTTCGTGGAGCGCACGAGCAATGCCCCAGGCGATCGAGTGATCGTTGGCGACGCCGAACACGAGCGCCTTGCGGCCGGACAGCAAGCCCATGGGACCTCCTGCTCATAGCATGCCGTACGAGAGGCCGGTGCAAGGGCTGACCTCGCGCCCCTGAGCATGACGCTATCGTGTCCGCCAGCTTGAGCGCAACCGCCCGAGGAGGGCGTCTGCTCAGGGTCCGGCTCGTCACCGTCCTGCTCGGCGTGACGCTGCTGGCCCTGGCCGCGCCAGTGGGCGCCGCCGCAGAGCGCTCGCCGACGCAGCGCTGGATCGTCCAGCTGAGGCCGTCGGCCGGCGTCCACGGTTTCCTCGGCCGAGCGGACCGAAGCCTGGCTCTCCGGCCCACGCACGTCTTCGACAACGTCCTGCGCGGCTTCTCGGCCGAGCTGACGGACAGTCAGCGGCGCCGGCTGCTCAGCGACCCGCAGGTGCTGGCCGTCGTGCCGGATCTACCCACGCGCACCGCCGCCGAGCCGCAGCCCGTGCCGCCGGGTGTGGAGCGCGTGGGTGCCCATCCATCGGCTGTGCGGGCGGTGGACGGCTCCGACCCCGAGCTCGACGTGGACATCGCCATCCTCGACACCGGCATCGACAGGTCGCACCCCGATCTGCGCGTGGTGGGCGGCAAGAACTGCACCAACACCAGCGCCGGCTGGGCGCGCGACATCCACGGCCACGGCACGCACGTGGCCGGCATCGCCGCGGCGCGCGACAACCAGCTCGGCGTGGTGGGCGTTGCGCCGGGGGCCCGGCTGTGGTCTGTGAAGGTGCTCAACAACAACGGCAATGGCTATGTCTCCTGGCTGATCTGCGGGCTCGACTGGGTGGCCGGACTGCGCGACCCGGCGGACGCCAGCCTGCCGCGCATCGAGGTGGTCAACATGAGCCTGCGCATGAACGGCTCCGACGACGGCAACTGCGGGCGGTCGAAAGGCGACCTGCTGCACCAGGCCATCTGCAGGCTCGACCGGGCCGGCGTGACAGTCGTGGCGGCGGCCGGAAACGACCGCTACGACGCCGCGCGCGTGACGCCGGCGGCCTACGACGAGGTGATCACGGTCTCAGCCCTGGCCGACTACGACGGCCTGCCCGGCGGCCAGGCCAGCCCCTTCCCGCCCAGCGAGTGCAGCCGTCAGGACGCCGATGATGCGTTCGCCGGCTTCAGCAACTTCGGGGCGGACGTCGACCTGATCGCGCCCGGCGTATGCGTGTTGTCGACCATGCCGGGCAACAGCTATGGCCGGATGAGCGGCACGTCGATGGCCACGCCGCTCGTCGCCGGCGGCGTCGCGCTGTACCACCTGCACGAGCGGGCGTTGGGACGCTCGCGGCCCACGCCGCAGGCGACCCGTGCAGCGCTGCTCGCCCTGGGCTCGTACGACTGGCTGACGGAGACGGACCGGGACAACATTGCCGAGCCTCTGCTGGACGTCTCGTCGCTCGACCCGACGCCTGGGTTCCAGTTGGGCGCCTCGCCTCTCGTGCAGCACCGTGGACCGGGCGAGACGGCCACCCTCGACGTCTGGCTGGCCCGCCTGGGCGGCTTCGACGGTGAGATCGCGCTGGACGTGAGCGGCCTACCGGCCGGCGCGTCGTGGAGCACGGCTGCCGGCGCCGTCTTCGAGGAGGCAGAGAGCGGCTGGCGCAGGCTGTCGTTCACCCTGGATGCTGCCGTGCCCAGCGGTGCCCACCAGATCACCGTTGCCGGCACGAGTGACGGCCATGCCCCGCAGGCGGTCAGCGTCATGCTGCACGTGGCCTCGGGCGTAGCGGGCGACCCCGCCGCACCGCGGTCCCTGCTGCTTTCGGGCATGACCAGCAAGTCCGTGGCGCTGCCCGTCCGTGTGCGCTGGGATCGCGTCGCGGGCGCACAGCGCTATGAGCTGCAAGTCAGCCGCGACGGCTCACCATGGGCGAACGTGACTCTGCCCAGCGGCACGGCGCGGGCCGTGACCGCGACCGCCTGGCCGGGCAGCGCGTACCGCTACCGCGTGCGGGTCAGGCAGGACAATTCCTGGGGCGCCTGGCTGCTGGGAGCTTCAACCACGGCCACGCCGCACTACGCCGGCGAGACCGTGGCGCTGACCGGCTCGTGGACCGGTTTCTCGAACGCCGGCGCCTACTCCGAAACCCCGGCTTACTCCGGGCAGGCGGGCGCGCGCGCCACGCTGGCCTTCAGCGGGCGCAGTGTCAGCTGGATCACGACCCGCGGCCCCGGACGTGGACGTGCTCGCGTCTACCTGGACGGCACGCTGGCCGCGACGATCGACCTGCGCGCCTCGAGCGTGCAGCACCGCCGCGTGGCATTCGCCAAGTCGTGGGCCACATCCGGCGAACACACCATCGTCGTGGAGGTGCTGGGCACCAGCGGCCGGCCGCGCGTGGACGTCGACGCGATCGTGGTCGTCAGCACGGACTGAGCCGTCAGTCGGGGGCACGCCCCCGCGCCGCCCGCTGGTAGGCGGCCAGGTACTCGGCAGCCGGACGGCGCCATGAGAAGTCCTGGGCCATGCCTCGCTGCTGGACAGCCCGCCAGCGGCGTTCGTCGGCCAAAGCGGCCATCGCCCGCTCGCACGCATCGGCCAGCGCGGCCGCGTCTGCGGGCAGGAAGCTGAAGCCGTTGCCGTCGGAGTGCTCGTCCGCGTCGCGGACCGTGTCGGCCAGGCCGCCGGTGGCACGCACGACCGGGATCGTGCCGTAGCGCAGCGAGATCATCTGGCCCTGGCCAGAAGGCTCGAAACGCGAGGGCATCAGGAAGCAGTCCGCCCCGGCGTAGATGCGTCGGGCAAGGTCGCGATCGAAGCGGTCGACCACCGCCAGCCTGCCCTCGTGAGTGCGGGCGAGTTCCTGCAGCCCACCGATCAGCGAGCGGTCGCCGGTCCCCAGCACGACCAGCCGGGCCCCGGCCGCCAGCAGACGAGGCGCGGCCTGCGCCAGCAGGTCAAAGCCCTTCTGCGGATCCAGCCGGCCGACCATGCCGAAGAGCGCCCCGTCGGCCGCCAGCCCGAGCTCACGGGCCAGCGCACTGCGGCAGACCGCCTTGCCGGCCTGGTCGTCGGCCGAGTAGGTCTGTGGCAGGGCGTCGTCCGTGGCCGGGTCCCAAAGCTCGGTATCGATGCCGTTGAGGATGCCGAAGTAGCGGTCGCCGCGCGCGCGCAGGGCATCGTCCACGCCCATACCCATCTCCCGCCGGCGTGATTCGGCCGCGAAGGTGGGGCTGACGGTGTTGACCAGGTCGGCGGCGAGGATGCCTTCGCGCAGCAGGTCCACGCCGTCGGGCGCACCAACGCCTGGCGGCAGGTCCAGCTGACGGGCCACCTCGCCCCGCGGCACCCAGCCGTGGTAGGCCAGGTTGTGGCAGGAGAGCAGGGTAGGCATGTGGGCCAGCAGCGGGTCGCGGCCGTAGCGCTGGCGTAGCAGCAGGATGGCCGGCACTCCCTCCCAGTCGTGGGCATGGAGCACGTCGGCTGCCCGGCCCTCGGCGCGCATGGCCTCAAGCGCCGTCCGCCCCAGGAGCGTGAAGCGGGCGCCGTTGTCGGGGTAGTCGCGGCCGTCCTGCACGTAGAAGTCGGGCCGATCGAAGCCGGGCTGGTGTTCGACCAGGCGCAGGCGGTAGCCGTCAGCGGGTGAGCTGAGCAGGCGGACCGAAACGTCGGTCCCTTCGCCGGTCGGGGTCGACAGCTCGAGGACCTCCGGCTCGCCCGGCGGCTCCACACCCCGATAGCGCGGCAGGTAGACGTCCACCTCGTGACCGGCCTGTCCCAGCGCACGGGAAAGGGCGTCGACTACGTCGGCCAGGCCGCCGGTCTTGGCGAACGGCTCGCACTCGGAACTGACCATCGCGATGCGCATGGCCCGACATGCTAGGGCGGCATCGCGGCGGCTGCCATGCGAACCCAGCACTTGGCTCCTGGCTCGGCCGCCTTTCGCCGCCGGATTGTGCCTGACAGTCACATACTCGGGCTTGCTGGGCCCTTAGGCCCTCGATCGCCCGTCTGGTCGCGCCCACCCACGCTCCGCCCTTGCCCGGCCCGAGGTCCGACACGCCGTTTCCAGGGCGGCTGCCGGTGGTCGTCCGGGCTAGGTACCTCGGAAGCGGCCGACATGTGACTGTGGGTCACATCGTCCAGGCCAAAGGTCGGTCCGCGGGCCCCGGTCCACGTGCCTGGTCCGCTGAGGTACGCATAACCCGGTACATCTGAACCGGTTAACCCTGCCGGCCCGCGTCGTGTAGCATGCCTCGATCGTGCCGAGCCACATGAAAATACCGACCTTGGCACCGGCAGGCCTGAGACTGCCGGCCCAGCTCGAAGGCCTCGAGCGACTCGCCTACAACCTCTACTGGATCTGGCACCCGCGCGTGCGCGTCCTGTTCCGGCGCATTGACGCCGGCAGCTGGCTGCGCTACCGCAACCCCGTGCCGATCATCCAGGAGCAGCGCAACTGGTCGAACGTGGTCGACGACGTCGACCTGCAGGCCGAGTACGTCACGCTCCTGGACCGCTTCGACCAGTACATGGCCAACGGCAGCGGCCACTGGTTCGACCGCCGCCATGGCGGGGAGCTGGACGGGCCGCTCGCTTACTTCTGCGCCGAGTACGGCCTGCACGAGTCGATGGGCATCTACTCGGGCGGCCTGGGCGTGCTGGCCGGTGACCACCTGAAGGCCGCCTCGGACATGGCCCTGCCCTTCGTGGGCGTGGGCCTGTTCTACCGGCGCGGCTACTTCCGCCAGACGATCGACGCCGACGGGCACCAGGAGCACGCCTACCCCGACTACGACCCGCTGCGCCTGCCGCTGCGCCAGGTGGCCGACGACGACGGCGGCCCGCTGCGCATCCCCGTCGAGCTGCCGGGCAGGACGGTCTGGTGCGCGGTCTGGCTGGCCCAGGTCGGGCGCGTGCCGCTGCTGCTGCTCGACACTGACATCCCCGAGAACGACGACGCGGACCGGCCCATCACCCACATCCTCTACGTCCGCGGCCGGGAGATGCGCCTGCACCAGGAGATCGTGCTGGGCGTGGGCGGAGTGCGCGTGCTGCGCGCGCTGGGGATCGAGCCGTCTGCCTGGCACCTCAACGAGGGCCACTCGGCCTTCATGATCGTCGAGCGCACGCGCGAGCAAACATTGCGCGGCGTCCCGCCGGAGGAAGCCTTCGCGCAGGTCAAGCGCAACGCGGTGTTCACCATCCACACGCCGGTCTCGGCCGGCAACGAGCGCTTCGACGCCGGCCTCGTGCGCCGCCTGGCCTCGCCACTGGTCGAATCGGGCGGGCTGGACATGGAGCGCATCCTCGAGCTGGGCCGGGGCGTGGACGGCGACACCGGGCAGTTCGACATGACCGCCTTCTCGCTGCGCCTGACCAACGGCGCCAATGCCGTCAGCAAGCTGCACGCCGAGACGGCCAACGGCACCTGGCAAGGGGTTTCACCCGGCCCGGTCCTGGGCATCACCAACGGCGTGCACCCACCCTCCTGGCTGGGTGAGCCCATCCGCCAGCTCTACCAGGCGCAGGGCGCGGACGTGGACAACCTGGACAACTCGAAGGCTGCCCAGCGCTTCTGGGAGCGGCTGGACAAGATCCCCGACGCACAGCTGTGGGAGGCGCACCGCCGCCAGAAGCTGGAACTGGCCATGTTCGCCCGCCGCCGGCTGCAGCTCCAGTTCGCGCGCCACGGCGAGCCGCCGGCGCTGCTGGAGGAGCTGTCGGAGGCGCTCGACCCAGACGCGCTGACCATTGGTTTCGCGCGCCGCTTCGCGACCTACAAGCGGGCCGCGCTGCTCTTCTCTGACGAGGAGCGGCTGGCGCGCGTCCTGTTCAACACCGAGCGGCCAGTGCAGATCCTGTTCGCCGGCAAGGCGCATCCCGCCGATCGGCCCGGCCAGCGCGTGATCCAGGACATCTTCACGCGCGCCAGGGCTCCCAAGCTGGCTCGTCGGGTGTTCATCATGGAGGACTACGACATCCGCATCGGGCGCTACCTGGTGCAGGGCGTGGACGTCTGGCTCAACAACCCGCGCCGGCCGCTGGAGGCCTCCGGGACGAGCGGCATGAAGGCGGCCATGAACGGACTCGTCAATTGCTCCGTACTCGACGGCTGGTGGGACGAGGGCTTCAAGGGCAACAACGGCTGGGCCATCGGCGGGCGGCAGACGAACCCCGACGAGGGCGCCCAGGACTGGGCCGACGCGCAGGAGATGTACCGGCTGCTCGAAGAGGAGATCGTGCCGGCCTACTTCGAGCGCGACGCGCAGGGCCTGCCCCGGCGCTGGCTGAAGCTGATGAAGGAATCGATGGCCAGCACCATCTGGCAGTTCTCGACCACGCGCATGCTCGAGGAGTACGTCGAACAGCTCTACCTGCCGGCCGCGCGCAACGCCGCGCCGACCGGCGCCCCGACCCGGCCCGCCGCAGTCGCGGGCAGGGCCGCCGCCGGCAGGGCCACCAAGAGCAGCTGAGCCGGTTCCGCCAAGCGATGGCCGGGCGCATCTCGCTCTGTCTCGTCCTGCACAACCACCAGCCGGTGGGCAACTTCGGCTGGGTGATCGAGGAGGTCTACCGGCTGGCCTACGAGCCGCTGATCGGTGCCCTCGAGCGTCACCCGACCATCCGCCTGGGACTGCACTACAGCGGCCCGCTGCTGGAGTGGCTGGAGTCGGAGCAGCCCCAGTTCCTCGAGCGGCTCAGTGCGCTCATCGCGAGCGGCCAGGTCGAGATCCTGGGCGGGGCACACTTCGAGCCCATCCTCGTGGCTCTGCCGCGGCGCGACCGGCACGGCCAGTTGACGCGCATGCGCGACGACGTGGTTCGCCGATTCGGGGTCAAGCCGGCCGGTGCCTGGCTAGCCGAGCGCGTGTGGGAGCCCTCGCTGGCCTATGACCTCGCCGCCGCCGGCTACCGCTACACCGTTCTGGACGACAACCACCTCCGCTCGGCGTCCGTGCCGGAGGACGAGATGTGGGGGACCTACACGACCGACGACCAGGGCCGGCTGCTGACCATCTTCGGCACGGAGAAGGGCCTGCGCTATCGAATTCCCTGGCGCCCGGCCGACGAGCTGATCGACTACCTGCGCCTGAACGCGAGGGAGGACGGTCACCGGCTGGGCACGATGGGCGACGACGGCGAGAAGTTCGGCGCCTGGCCGGGCACACACGAGCTGAGCTGGGGCAAGGGCCGCTGGGTCGACGACTGCTTCGACGCGCTGGCCGCCAACGCGGAGTGGCTGACGACGATCAAGCCGACCGACTGGCTCGAACGTGAGGCGCCGGTAGGCCGCGTCTACGTGCCCACTGCCTCGTACGTCGAGATGACCCAGTGGGCGCTGCCGGCGGACGAGGCGAACGTCTTCGAGCAGCTCGTGGCGCGCGCCGTCGAGGAAGGCTCGCCGGCGGTGCGCTTCCTGCGCGGTGGGTTGTGGCGCAACTTCCAGGCGCGCTACCGCGAGATCAACGACCTGCACAAGCAGATGCTTCGTGCTTCGGCCGCGGTCGAGGCGATGCCGGCTGGCCCCGACAGGGAGCGCGCGCTAAATCACCTCTACCGCGGGCAGTCCAACGACTGCTACTGGCACGGGCTGTTCGGCGGTGTCTACCTGCCGCACATGCGCCTGGCCACGCACGCCGAGCTGATCGCCGCCCAGGACCTGGCCGCGGGCCGGGATGCGCCGGCCGCCTCGGGCGTGGCCGACTACGACCTGGACGGCATCGACGAGGTGCTGCTCGGCTCGCTTGGCCAGAGCGTGCTGATCGATGTGGCGGAAGGTGGCGGGATCGGCGCCTGGGACCTGCGCGCGTCGCGGCTTGCGCCAGCATCAGTGCTGCGCCGGCGGCCGGAGGCGTACCACCGGCGGCTGCGCGAGGCCGAGCGCGCTCGCGCTTCCGGCAGCCCGACCGATGCAGGACCTGCCAATCCGCACGAGGAGTTGGCGGCCAAGGAGGAAGGCCTCAGCCGGTTCCTCGTGTACGACGACTACGAGCGGCGCAGCGGCCTCGTCCGGGTGCTGAGCGGTGACCGGGAGCTGGGCGGCTTCGTCAGCGGGGAGTGGCAGCTCGAGCTCGCCGCGGCTGAGGAGGCCGTGCTCTCACGCAGCGCCGAAGGGCTGAAAGTGCGCAAGTCGATCACCCTGACGGGCGATCGGCTATCGCCTGCGCTCACGGTGGGGTTGGAAGTTCGGACGGAGTCGAGGTTAAGCGGCCAGCTGGAGCTCGAATGGAACCTGAACATGCTGGGCGGCGGCGGCAACCCGGCGGCCTACTACCGGTGGGCCGGCATGGAGGCCCGCCACGACGAGGCCGGTGAGCTGGCGGCCGACGACGCAGTTGGTTTGACCTTCGGCAATCGCAGCGAGGGCGTCGAGGTGCGCCTGTCCAGCCAGCCGGCGGCCGACGTGCGCTGGTACCCCGTGGAGACGGTCTCCAACTCGGAGGCCGGCTTCGAGCGCGTCTACCAGGGCAGCTGCGTGATCCTGCGCTGGCCGCTCGAGCTGGCTGCCGGCGCCTCCTGCCAGTTCAGCGTCACGCTGGCCGTGACGCAGTCACGCGACCGGGAAGCCGAGGAGCGTCGGTGAGAGCTTGTAACGGACGTCTTTGCCGCCGCCCGGCGCGGTCTGGCGTCGCCTGACCCGGACGGTCGTTATGCCACCAACGCACCAGCTGCGTGATGCGTGTCGAGGCGCTACCACCTACGCGCCCAGTGCGTGAGTGGAGCGGAGCCTGCCTGCTTCTGAGCGTGGAGGCCGCAGGCGAGCTTGAGCGCACCCCGCCTACAACACGGCGTGTGCGTAAGTGGCGAGCGCGCCTGGCCAACCCGTAGACGCGCCGGTGCCCGCCACCACCTCGATGGTGCCGCAGACGACCCAGACGCCGCTTGCCCTCTCCCCACCGCCCAGCTGGACCGTGTCCCCTTCCCCGGCCACGACCCGGCCGAGGCCGTCCACGACGGCGAGCCTCTCGCCCTCTCGCGTCAACCGGAAGCCGAACGGCCAGATGATCCTCTCCGGCCGACCCGTGGCCGAGTCCAGCGCAATGAGCTCGCCGCCCTCCTGCTCGACAAGCTGGCCGGTGAAGAGGGCCGCCGGACATGCCTGGGCGCAAGCGCCAACAGCGAACAGCTGCACCACGACCGCAATCAGTAGCAGGCAGCTGACCTTCATCGAGGCTCGTTAGCCGTGCCGCGTCGAGCCGATCCAGCGGGTCCACGAGAAGATCGGCTGGTAACCCAGCCGGCGGTACAGGTTGATGGCCGGCGAGTTGGTCTCGTCGACCGACAGCCAGACCAGCTTGCCTCCGCCGGCCAAGCCGGCGCGCGTGGCGATGGCGGTGACCAGCGACCCGTAGCCCTGGCGCCGATGAGCGGCGGCCACGCCGACGCCGTAGATGCCGGCCACTCCCTTGCCGGAGGCCAGCCGGGCAGTGGCCACCGGCGCCCCCCGCAGGCGGACGAGGTAGGCCCGAAACTGGCCCTGCTCGACGCCCGCGATCACTCGCTCTGCGCGTTCGGCGGCGCGGGCCGCGTCCACGCCGAAGACCTCACGCTCAACCGTCTCGAACTCGGCGGCCGAGCGCGGCGTGACAGCCTCCACGCGCAGTGCCGGATCGAGATGCGGCACCGTCGGCGGGTGGCGCGTCCACATCACTCGCTCGCGCTCCAGCTCGATCCAGCCGTTGCTCCCCAGCCAGAGCGGCAGGTCTCCCGGCTCGCTCAGCCCCTCGGCCACGACCAGCGCCGGCCACTCGCCGTGCGCCTGCATGTGCTCGTGCAGCCCGTGCAGGCGCTCCGACACGTCGGCCGCCGGCCAGCGCACGCGCGCCGCGAAGTTCAGGCCCGGCCCGTACCCCGGCTGCCTGAGGAGCACGACGCCCAGCTCGGGCACCTCCTCCAGCGTCGCCCCGGAGTGGAGCGGCAGCGACGCCAGCTGGAGCTCCATCGCCTCGAGCTCGTCGCGGGTCGGCGCGGCAGCGTCATGCCCGGCGTCACTGCGCCGGCGGGCCGTGGCTGGCCGGCGCGGAGGGCTTCCGCCGGCGGTGTCGCTCATCGGAGGGCGGTGAGGACCTCTGCATCGAAGCGCTCCATCAGGGCGACCAGTGCCTCCGCGTCCGACTCCACAAAGTCGAAGGTGAGCTGCTCGACGTCCAGCTCCGCGAAGGCGCGCACCTCGCTGACCATCTGTTCAGGAGTGCCGGCCATCACGTACATCGGCCCTTCGTGGGCACCAAAGGCGACCCGCACTCGAGCGGAGACCAGCGGCATGGGGCGTCCGGCGGCCTCGGCCGCCTGCCTGAGCACGGGCAGGCGCACGGCCAGCTGGGCAGGGCTGCTGGCCGTGGCGTGATACCCGTCACCCAGCGTGCCCGCGCGCCGCAGCGCGGCCTCGTGCCGGCCGCCCACCCAGATGGGCACCTGCGCTCCCTGCGCCGGCAGCGGCGCGAAGCGCACCTCGTCGAATGAGTGAAAGCGCCCCTCGAACGGTCCCGTGCCGCCGGCCCACAGGTGGCGCCAGATGGCGATCGCCTCGTCCAGGTAGGCCCCGCGCCGGTGGAAGCGGTCGGCCGCGCCAACGTTCGAGAACTCGGTCTCGTTCCAGCCCACGCCCACGCCGGCGATCAGCCGCCCGCCCGACAGGGCGTCGATCGTGGCCAGCTCCTTGGCCAGCACGACGGCGTTGCGCATGGGCACCACCACCACGCTGATGCCCAACCGGAGGCTGGGCTGGATCGGCGCCAGGTGGGCCAGCGTGATCAGGGGATCGAAGACGCTGAAGTAGTCGGTGCTGCGCGGCGAGGCCTCGACCAGCAGGTGGTCCGTCGTGAACACGCCTTGCCAGCGCAGGCGAGCCGCCGTCTCGGCCGCAGCCTCGATGCCCTCCCGGCTGGCTCCTACGCGATAGCTGGGCAGCGCCAGACCGAACTCCATCAGCCGGCGGCTGCCTGCTCGGCCAGGATCCGACGCACCCACTTGATGGGCGGCGTGCCGTGCGAGATGACCGCTTCGAGGTGCGCCCGGTAGTCGAAGCCCGGCGTCTCCCCCAGGCCGCCGACCAGCCGCGGCTGGGGCACGGCATCCGCGCCCGCGCCGGCCTGGAGTGCCGCTCGGCGGCGCGCCTCGAGCTCCATTTCCCACATCTCGAGCGAACCCACCCAGTAGGTCGACAGCTGCGTGGAGGTCAGCCGGGCGCGGAGGTACTTGGCCTCCGCCTCGTGGCGCTCCTGGAAGCCGCCCTCGATCATCAGCTCGAAAGCCTGCTCCTCGGCCATGCCGGCCGCGTGTATCGCGTTGTCGATGATCGCGTTGGTGATCGCGCGCAGGTAGAACTTCCAGTGCACCAGCAGGGTGGCCGGGTCGTCCGCGCGGTAGCCCAGGTCCATCATCACCTGCGTGACGTAGACCGCCCAACCCTCGGCGAAGAGACCGCTCGTGAAGATCTGTCGGCCCAAGTGGGGCGAGCGATTGGACCAGGCCAGCTGGAGGTAGTGGCCGGGCACGCCCTCGTGGATGCACAGCAGGCTGAGCATCCTGTCGTTCTCCTCGCGCAGGTAGGACTCGACGGCTTCGGCGCCCTTGCTCTCATCCGGCGGGGTAACCCAGAAGTAGCTCGACAGGCCCTTGTCCAGCACGCCCGGCGACTCGAGGAAGGCGCCTCCGTAGGCACGCATGAAGACCGGCGTCCAGGTGACCTTTAGCGGCTCGTCGGGCAGCCCGATCACGTCCCGTTCGCGGCAGAAGTCCTCGATGCGGCCCACCTCGGCCGTGCACCACTCGAGCAGCTCGTCGGGCCGGCGATGCTCCTGCGCGATGGCGTCCAGCACGCGCCGGACGATCTCGTCGTCGCCCTCCAGCATGGGCTCCGCCGGCAGCCACTGGGGCCACAGCTCGCGCGAGAGACGCACCATCTCCGCGCGGACCGCCTCGTAGTCGCGCCAGGCGCGGTCCAGCAACTCGTCCGGCGGAATGTCCGTGCCGAGCGTGCGCTGCAGCTTGGCGGCAAACAGCTCGGGGCCAAGCCGACCCTCGCCCTCCGAGCGCTCCAGGATGTCCGTCTCCAGCGCCCGCTGGAACTCGGCCAGGGCCTGCCTGGCCGGCTGTGCGGCCGTGCGCAGCAGGTCCAGCAGCTCTGGCGCGTCGCCCGCCGCGGCACGGGACTGCGCTTCGTCCAGGGCCTGCTCGATGAGGTCGTTGACGCCGGAAAGCTGGCGGGCGGCCGTTTCGGTGTGCAGCCGCGACACGGGCCGGTCGGGCAGGCCGACAAGCGCCTCGCGGGCCTGGGCCAGCAAGCGCGGCAGCCCCTCGACGCGGCCAGCGACCGCAGCGCCACGGTGCGCCCAGGGAGCGAACTCGCGGGCCAGCAGCCCGAACAGCCCGCTGCCCATCAGGTAGACATAGCTGAGCGGGTCCCATGCATCGCTGCGCAGGGTGGCGTCGCTGAACTCCATCTGCTCGATGGCCTCCAGCACCACGCCGCAGTCGACCTTGTCCGCCCGCGACAGCTCCTCCTCGGGCACCTGCTCGAGACGGGCGCGGTGGTGGCGAAGCATGGCCAGCCGCTGCGCCCGGCCGGCCTCGCTCGTGTCCGGCCAGCGATCGTCGTAGGCGTGGAAGCCAATCTGGGTGGCCCACACCGGCTCTGCGCCAAAGAAGTCGTCCAGGAAGCGGTGCAGTGCGTGACCGAAGGTCGTCCGCGGCTGCGGCCGGCCGTCGGGGGCCAGGGAGACGAAGCGCGGCGCGGCTTGGGCCATCGGCAGAACCTGCTCCTGTGAATGCGGGGAGGGCAATCGTAGCCGCCGGGGCCCGATGTAGCATGCGGACGGCAAGCGCACTACGAGGGGAGCGATGCTCGACTATCTCATCCGCGTGGCGATCATTGCCGTCGTGCTCCTGATCGCAGTCATGGTCGTGCCCGGCGTGGAGATTCCCACCGAGCTGTGGCAACTCGGCGCCGTGGCCCTGATCTTCGGCGTGGTCAACGCGTACCTGCGGCCCATCGCCAAGCTGCTCAGCCTGCCGCTCACACTGGTCGGCCTGGGCATCATCGGCCTGGTCATCAACACCGGCCTGGTGCTGCTGGTGGCCTTCGTCAGCGGCGAGCTCGAGCTCGGCTTCTCGCTGGCCGGCTGGCCGCCGGGCGACTTCGATGTCGACGTGCTCATGGCGGCCTTCCTGACGGCCCTGCTGGTCAGCCTGGTCTCGACCGTCCTGGGCCTGGTGCGCACGCTCACACCCGGGATGTGAACCCGGAGCTGGCGGAGGCGGCCGTTGCGGCCGTCCGACGCTACGGCTCGCCGCTCTACCTCTACGACCTGGCCCGCCTGAAGGCAGACGCCGCCGCCGTCCGTTCTGCCTTCGCGGATCCCTGGCTGCGCCTCTACTCGCTGAAGGCGAACGGGCTGCCGGCGCTGGTGCGCGAGGTCGCCGCGCAGGGTTACGGGGCCAGCTGCGTGTCGGGTGGCGAGCTCGCGCTGGCGTGGCGGGCCGGTCTCGCGCCAACGCAGACGACGCTGGAGGGCGTGGGCAAGTCGCGTGTCGACCTGGCCCAGGTTGCGCGGCTGGCGGCGGCCGGCAAGGCCCTGCTGTGGGTGTCGCTGGAGAGCCCGGAGGAGGCGGCCGAGCTGGCCGGCCGCGTGCGACGGGCGGGAGTGAGGCAGGACGTGCTGGTGCGCGTCAACCCCGGCGTGTCGCCGGAGACGTCGCGCGGCCTGGCGGTGGGAGCGGCCGACTCGAAGTTCGGCGTGCTGGCCCAGGAGCTGCCGGCGGTCATTGAGGCGGGCGGCGGCCCGGACGGGCCGCTGCGCTGGCGCGGACTGCACCTGCACGTCGGCTCGCAGCTGGGCGCCGTGGACGCCTGGCGCTCCGCCTTCCGGCTGGGCCTCCGCCTGCTCGAGCTCCAGCGCGCGACGCTGACCGACTTCGACACCCTCGACGCGGGCGGCGGCTTCCCGGTGACCGACGTTACGGGCTCCGTGCCTTCGGCCGCCCGCTTTGCGGAGGAGGCGGCGGCCGAACTGGACGCCCTGCCACTCGCGGCTCGTCCGGCGCGGTTGGCCGTGGAGCCCGGCCGGGCGCTGGTGGCCGGCTGCGGCTGGCTGGTCGGGCGCGTGCTGCACGTGCGGGCGCGGGAGCGGCAGATCGTCGTGCTGGACGCCGGCATGACCGAGCTGATCCGGCCGGCCCTCTACGGCGCGGAGCACCCCATGCTCGCTTTGACCAGCCTGGGGCGGCCGACGGGCGAGCAGGAGGCCGGCGTCGCCCCCGTGCGCGTGGACGGACCCGTCTGTGAGTCGACGGACACACTGGGCTGGGCGACCCTGCCGCCGCTCGAGCGGGGAGACGTGGTAGCCGTGGGACTCGCCGGCGCTTATGGCTCGGCCATGGCCAGCACGTACAACGGGCGCCCGCGGTCGCCGGAGATTGCCTGGGACGGGGAGCGGCTGACCGTCTGGCGCCGGCGCGGGAGCCTGCGGGCGTTGCCGTAGAACGGCTGCGTTGCCTGAGGACTTCCCCACTTGGGCGTGTAACCTGTCCGTCCGATGAGCACCGCCCAATGAGCAAGCCTGCCGCCTCTGCCGCCCGCCGCGCCTTCGCCGATCGGCTGAAGCGTGCCCCACTGCTGGTCGACGGCGCGATGGGCACGCTGCTCTTCAGCCGGGGAGTGCCCCAGCGCACGGCCCTCGACGAGCTCGCCGAGAGCCGGCCGGACCTGATCGGGACGATCCATCGCGAGTACATCGCCGCCGGAGCGGACGTGCTGGAGACCCACTCGTTCGGGGCCAACCGGCTGCGGCTGGCACCCTTCGGCCTCGCCCAGCGGGCGTTCGCGCTCAACCGTCAGGCCGCTCGCCTGGCGCGCGAGGCGCGCGACGTGGCGGGCACCAGCGACGTGCTGGTGGCCGGCTCGATCGGGCCGCTGACGGCGCCCGTACATGGACCGGCGAAGCCGCCCCAGGGCGACATCCGGGCCGCCTTCCGCGAACAGCTGGAGGGACTGCTGGAAGGTGGCGTGGACCTGCTCATGTTCGAGACCTTCAGCGACCTCGACGAGCTGCTGACGGGTGTGGCCGAGGCGCGCGCCGTCTGCGACCTGCCGATCGTGGCCCAGATGACGTTCGGAGAGGAGCTCACCGCGATTGACGGCACCAACCCGCAAACGGCGGCGACCGCGCTGGCCACGGCGGGGGTGGACGCCGTCGGCGTGAACTGCGGTGTGGGCCCACTGATCTGCCTCGACGCATTGCTGCAGATGGGGCAGCCCTCTGTCGGGCTGGCCCGCTCGATCATCCCCAACGCCGGCTTGCCACAGCGCGTGGAGGGCCAGTTCGTGTACGCCGCCGGGCCGGCTTACTTCGGTGAGGCCGTGGGCCGCTTCATGGCCGCCGGCGCGCGCATCCTGGGTGGCTGCTGCGGTACGACGCCCGAGCACATCCGCCACATGCGCCAGGAGATCGATCGGACGGTTGCGCGGGAGCAGGCCGCCTCGGTCATCGCGCCAGGCCCCACCGGCGCCGCTCCGCGCACGCCCATCGTCGAGAAGACGGCCACACCTCAGGGCGAGCCCCCGCCGCCCACCCGCCTGGCACAGGCCCTGGCCGAGAAACGGTTCGTGGTCAGCGTCGAGATCGACCCTCCCCGCTCCGTGCGCATCGAGCGCACGATCGAGGCCGGCCGGCTGCTGCAGGAAGCCGGCGTCGACCTCGTCAACATCAGCGACAGCGCCATGGCCCGCGTGCGGATGGGCGCGATGGCCGTCGCCTTCGGCCTGCAGCACGACCTCGACCTGGAGTGCCTGGTCCACTTCACGACGCGCGACCGCAACCTGATGGCGCTCGAGTCGGAGCTGCTGGGGGCGCATGCGCTGGGCGTGCGCAACATCCTGGCCCTGACCGGCGACCCGCCGCGGGTGGGGGAGTACCCCACCGCCACGGGCATCTGGGACATCGACTCGACCGGCCTGATCGCTATCTTGCGCCGCCTCAACCGGGGCGAGGACCAGGCCGGCAGACCGATCGGCTCGCCCGCCGGCTTCACCATCGCCTGCGCGCTGGACCCCACCGCCGCCGAGCTGGAGCACGAGCTGGACCGCCTGACCGGCAAGCTGGAGGCCGGCGCGGACGTGATCATGACTCAGCCCATCTACGGCGCCGCCCAGTGGCAGCGCTTCATGGAAGCGGCCGCGCGACGCTGGCCGAGCGGGCTGCCCAAGCCGGTGCTGCTGGGCGTGCTGCCGCTACATACGGCCCGCCATGCCGATTTCCTCCACCACGAAGTTCCCGGAATCACCATTCCCGACGAGGTGCGCGCGGCGATGCACGCAGCCGGAGAGCGGGGCGCGGACGTGGGGCTGGAGATGGCCCACGCCCTGCTCGCCGACCTCGCGACGCAGATGCAGGGCACCTACATCATGCCCAGCTTCGGGCGCTACGAGCAGGCCGCCGAGCTGGTCCGGCGGCTGCGTGCCGAGCAGGGCGCTGCGACTGGAGTAGAGTCCTAGGCGACCGGCTTTCCCGGAGACGAGGGGTCTGATGAGGAGCCTGCGCAAGCTCTCGCTGCCCGCCGCGCTGTTGTTCGTGCTGGCCAGCGCGGCCGCCGCGCTGGCCGCGACGCCGCCGTCGCCGGGCGCGCCGGAGGCCGGCCCGCCCTTTCCGCCGCCGGTCACGGACGTGGTCGTCTACGACTATGCCGACATCCTGTCGAGCGACACGGAGACCTCGCTGACACGCTCGATCGTGGCCATCGAGCAGCGCGTGGGCGCCGAGATCGTGGTCTACACCCAGTACAAGCCGGGCTCCACCGAGGACTCGACCCTGGCCGACGCCATTGCGCTGATGGACCAGTGGGGGGTTGGCCGGCGAGGGTTCGACGACGGCCTGGCCATCCTGATCAACATGAACCGCGAGCAGTGCCTGCCCGGCGCCTCGGGCAACGGCCAGGTGCAGCTGTACGCCGGACCGGGCTACCGGGCAACGTTCCTTTCCAACGAGCAGCGCCAGCAGATCTTCGAGGACGACATGCTGCCCCTCCTGCGCGACTGCCAGTTCGATGCAGCCCTGGCCGTGGGCATGGAGCGCATCGACGCCGCGGCCACGCCGGAGAACGCCCAGGCTTTGGAACGCGCCAGGCTCCTCGACGCCATCCTGGGGCTGGTCGTGGCGCCAATCGTCTTCCTGCTGCTCGTGGGGACGGCGGCGAGCTCGTGGCTGCGCTACGGCAAGGACCCGGTCTACCTCGACAGCCCCTCGATCCTGATGCCCGCCCCACCTGCCAACCTGACCGCCGCCTCGGGCGCGGTGGTGTGGGAGGGCAAAGCCACGCGACGCGCGCTGACCACGGCTCTGCTCGACCTGGCCAGCCGCGGCGAGCTGGCCTTCACGCCGGAGAAGAAGCTGCTCCGCGAGCGCGCCGGCATCCAGGTGCTGGACGAGGAACCGACCGATCCGCACACCATCCGCAATCGACGGCGACCACTCAGCCAGGCAGAGAGCTACGCGCTGGACCGGGTCAAGAGCCTCGCCAACAAGGAGCCGGGCGGCTACATCGAGCCAGATTCGTTGGTCGGGTTGGCTCCGTCAGTGAAGAAGTTCGAGGAACGGCTCGAAAAACACGTCGCGCGCCAAGGCTGGTTCCGCGAGCCGCCGCACGCGGCCATCCGGCGCTGGCAGGGTCGCGGGATCATCGTGCTCGTGCTGGGCTTCGTGGGCGGCATCGTTGGCCTCGAGATCTTGCCCAGCGGCGGCGTGCTGCTGCTCGGCATCGCGCTGGGCGCCGCCGGCGTGGCGATGATCATCCTGGCCCGCGTGATGCCGGCCCGGACGATGGCCGGCGCGATGATCTACGCCATGCTGGCCGCCTACCGCCGGACGCTGCACAAGACAATGGAGCAGGCGCGGTCGATGAACGAGGTCGTCGATCGGGCCGGGCTGGACTGGCTGGAGACTCCCGACCAGGCGCTGGTCTGGGGGGTGGCCCTGGGCCTGCACGACCAGGTGCAGGAGGTCATCGAGCGCAGCGTGGAAGACGCGCAGGCCGGCATCACGGATCACAACCCGTGGGTACCTCGCTGGTACAGCAGCTCACCGGCAACGGCGGGCTCGGGGGGCTTCGCCGGCGACCGCGGCCTGGCGCCGGGCCTGTTCTCCTCTTCGGGCGTGCCCAACTTCGGGTCGATGATGGCTGCCGTGGGTACGATCGGGGCGGCGAGCTCGTCCTCGTCGGGTGGATCGGGCGGCTTCAGCGGCGGCAGCAGCGGTGGCGGTGGGGGCGGCGCCGGGGGCGGCTTCTGACTTACGGAGGCTGCCCGCGCTAGACTCGGCCGTAGATGGGTGCAGTGGAAACGATGGAGCTGTTCTTCGAGCGGCTCAACGATGGTGACCGGACCGGCGCGGTCTCGCTGATGGACGAGAAGGCCGAGATGCGCGTCCACGTGCTGGGCAACGTACGCACGTTGCGCGGCGTGGAGCAGGTGGGCGGCTGGTTTCTGCGCGCCGACAAGGGCCTGCGCATGATCCCCGGCGAGGTGCGCGACATGGGCAACACCTACGAGTGCGACGTGCTGGTCATGCGCCCCGGCGCGCCTTCACAACACCTCGACGCCACCTTCCGAGTCGAAGCCGGCAAGATCACGGCCATCAACCTGGCTCCACGCTAGGTCCGGCGCGGGCGCCGTCGGGCGCTTGCGGCGGCCTGACCGCACCCGCCGGCCGTCCGTAAGGCCCGTCGCGCAACCGCACGAGTCGCTGTGGGTGACTCATGAGTCACCGCGGCGACTCGGGCGTCGGGCCGGGAGCCGGCCAAACTACCCGGACGACCGGTTCTTGCCCGATACATCTGGAAACGCGCCGGTCCGGCCGGCGCCCCGCGCTACGCTCCTACGGACTGGCCGTCGGGCTGGGGCTGGGGCGCGGGGTCGGTGGCTGCGGTGAGAACAGGCCGAAGTCGTCCTCCGGGATGAGCAGTACCTGGCCGATCTGGACCAGGTCGGGATTGGTGATCTCCGGGTTGGCCAGCAGCAGCTGATCGACCGTCAGGCCGTGATCGAGGGCGATCGAGAACAGCGTGTCGCCCGGCTGGATCGTGTACGTCTGGAGCGAAGGGGCCGGCGTGGGAGTCGGCCGGCGGGTAGGTGTGGCCTGCCCGGGCGAGCCGGATGCACCGGCGGCCGGCAGCGTGCGCTGCGGGTCGCCACCTCCGCCCAGTAGCGAGGGGGCGAGGATGATCGCCGCCACCGCCAGCGCGATGATCACGCCGATGGCCAGCAGGGTGGTTAGGCGGCTCAGCCACGAAGCGGAGTCGCCGTAGCTGACCTTGGAGCGGGCTCCGTAGCCGGGTAGCGGCTGGCGGCCCCAGGTCGGGACGACGTCCTCCGGGCGCAGCTTCTCCGACGAGGGTCGAAAAGCGCGCACCGTCTCGCGACTGGAGCTCGTCGCGGCGGACTGATCGGCGCGGTCGGCGCGGTCGGCCAGGAAGGGCGGCGGCGCTGCGTCGTGGCCGGACGGCTCAGGCTCTCGCCGGACGGCTGAGGGAGCGTCGAATGTGGGTTCGCGCGGCGCGGGCTCGGCGCCGAGACCGGTCAGCGACTGCGGCCGGCGCGGAGGTGGTGGCGCAGCGTCCTGTCCCTCACGGGCCTCATCGGGCGACTTGGACGGCACCCGCTCGATGCGCACCGTTGGCTGCGCATCTGACGCAGCTTCTCGCGCCGGCGGTTCTACGAAGTCCGGCCCGCCATCCGGCGCTCCGTCCGGCGCGCCGCCGGCTGCCTCCTCCGGTGCTGAACCATCCTGTAGCCAGGCAGGCGCTACGGCCCAGGCGGGCTCGGCGTCACGCGGCTTGTCCGGCAGCCGGCTCTGGCGCAGCGGCACAGGCGTCGCCGCGGCGCGGATCGCCCAGTCCTGGAAGATGGGGCAGGTCGTGAAGGCCGCCGCCAGGCAGTACTCGCGCTGATGGGCCAGCGCGCGCGGCGCCGGCTCGGGCTCGGCGTAGCAGCGGTGGCGGTGGTCGGGTTCGTCCGAGCGACGATCACGGTCGGATTCGAGGGCGACGAATGGGCAGGCGCTCGGTCCCTCCCCAAAGAACAAGCCGCGTGACGCCATTGGCGCCGATTCTACGCCGCGGCCACTCCCGCCGGGGCGACGACCATGCCCGCGCCCATCGTCTCGTTGGTCGTCTCGTCGATGAGGATGAAGCTGCCCGTGTGGCGATTCTTGCGGTACTCGTCGACGAACAGCGGTGTGCTCGTGCGCAATTGCACGCGCCCGATCTCGTTCAGGCCCAGCGAGACCGCCGACTCCTCGCGGTGCAGGGTGTTGACGTCGATCCGGTAGCGCACCTCACCCACGATCGCCCGGCCGCTGCGCGTCGTGTGCTTGATGGCATAGCGCCCGCCTTCCTCCAGGGGGCGCTCGTTCATCCAGCACACCATCGCGTCCAGCTCGGAGGTCACGCTGGGCTGGTTGTGCGGGCGGCAGATCATGTCGCCGCGCCCAATGTCCAGGTCGTCCTCCAGCAGGATGCTGACCGACAACGGCGGGACGCCCTCCTCCACCGGGCCGTCGAAGGTCTCCACACGCTTGATGCGCGTGCGGTGGTTGTAGGGCAGCACGACCACCTCGTCGCCGGCCTTGAAGGTGCCCGTGGCGATCTGCCCCGCGTAGCCTCGGTAGTCGTGGTGCTCCTTGTTCTGGGGCCGGATGATCCACTGCACTGGGAAGCGGCTGTCGATCAGGTTGCGGTCCGAAGCGATGTGCACGTGCTCGAGGTGATAGAGCAGCGATGGCCCCTGGTACCACTTCATGTACTCCGAGCGCACGACGACGTTGTCGCCGTTCAGCGCCGAGATGGGGATGAAGGTGATGTCGTGCGTCTCAAGCTTCCCCGACCACTCGGCGAACTCGGCGCAGATACGATCGAAGACCTCCTCGCTGTAGTCGACCAGGTCCATCTTGTTGACCGCCACCACGATGTGCGGAATGCCCAGCAGCGAGGCGATGAATGCATGCCGGCGGGACTGCTCGAGACTGCCCTTGCGCGCGTCGATCAGCACGATGGCCAGGTCCGCCGTCGAGGCGCCGGTGACCATGTTGCGTGTGTACTGGGTGTGGCCCGGCGTGTCGGCGATGATGAACTTGCGGCGGAGCGTCGCGAAGTAGCGGTAGGCCACGTCGATCGTGATCCCCTGTTCGCGCTCGGCGCGTAGCCCGTCGGTCAGCAGGGCCAGGTCTACGGCGGCGTTGCCGCGCCGCTGGCTGGTCCGCTCGATCGCCGCCAGCTGGTCCTCGAAGATGCCCTTCGAGTCGTACAGCAAGCGCCCGATGAGCGTGCTCTTTCCATCGTCAACCGAGCCGGCGGTGGAGAAACGCAGCAGGTCCACGAATCAGGTCTCCTTTGCAGTCGGCCTTCGGCCGCTGCTGCGCGCTAAAGCGGTCGGCTCCGGGCACGGCCGGGGTCCGACCGTCGCTTGCATCAGAAGTAGCCCTCCTTCTTGCGGTCTTCCATGGCCGTCTCGCTGAAGGCGTCGTCGGCCCTGGTGGCGCCGCGTTCGGTGATGCGGGCGGCGGCGGTCTCGGCCACGATCTCCTCCAGGCTGGCCGCGCCCGACTGCACCGCGCCGGTGCAGGTCATGTCGCCCACCGTCCGATAGCGCACGGTCATCTTCTCCACCTTCTCGCTGTCGCGGACGATCAGGTAGGGGTTGACGGCCAGCCACATGCCGTCGCGCTTGAAGACGTCGCGCTCGTGGGCGAAGTAGATGCTGGGGACCTCGAGGCTCTCTCGGGCGATGTACTGCCAGACGTCCATCTCGGTCCAGTTCGAAATTGGGAAGACGCGCATGTGCTGGCCTTTGCGGATGCGGCCGTTGAACAGGTTCCACAGCTCCGGGCGCTGGTTACGTGGATCCCACTGGCCGAACTCGTCGCGCAGCGAAAAGACGCGCTCCTTGGCACGCGCCTTCTCCTCGTCGCGCCGGCCACCACCAAAGACAGCGTCGAAGCCGTGCTCCTCGATGGCATCGAGCAGCGTCACGGTCTGGAGGCGGTTGCGCGACGGGTCAAGGCCCGGTTCCTCACGCACGCGGCCCTTGTCGATCGACTCCTGCACAGAGGCGACGATCAGCCGCTCGCCCAGCTCCGCGACTCGGCGATCGCGGAACTCGAGCACCTCGGGAAAGTTGTGGCCGGTGTCGACGTGCATGATCGGGAAGGGCAGCTTGGCCGGCCGGAAGGCCTTCTCGGCGATTCGCAGCAGGATGATCGAATCCTTGCCGCCCGAGAAGAGCAGCACGGGCCGCTCGAACTCGGCGGCCACTTCGCGCATGATGAAGATCGATTCGGCTTCGAGGGCGGCCAGGTGGCTCAGGCCGCGTTTGGTCGAGGTCTCAAGCATTCCGTTCGGGTGAGGATTTGGGCGCGCTCATTCGGGGCGACGGGTAAGTATATGCACCTCGGCGCCACCTGATCCGAATGGCAGCCCTGCAAGATGTCCATGCGCCGCTTGACGGTGGTCCCTGCCTAAGCGCACATTGCGGCGCGTGACGATCGAGGGGCTCGCCGCTGCTGACACCGTCGCCGCGGCGGACGACGAGCGACAGTTCTGCTACCGACATCCGCAGCGGGAGACGGCACTCAGCTGCGGGCGTTGCGAGCGGCCCATCTGCACCAACTGCGCCATACAAGGGCCGGTCGGTTTTCGCTGCCGGCAGTGCGGCAAGCCGGCCTACGACCCGCTGACCTCCTTCACGTCAGGCCAGCTGGCGCTCGGCGCAGGCGTGGCCCTGACCGCCGGCCTGGTCAGTGGCACGGCCGGCTCGCTTGGCTTGCTGGGCCTGTGCGTGGCGCTCTTCGCCGGCGGCGTCGCGGCCGAGACGGTCAGGCGCACCATCGGCTACAAGCAGGGTCCCGTGCTGGCCGGCTTGCTGTTCGGCGGCCTGCTGATCGGCACGCTGGCCGCCTACGCCGCGGTCTACGGCAGCCTCTGGCTGCCGAGCATGGTCAGCGAGGAGACAGGCGAGCTGCTGGGGTACATGCTGGTGCAGACGGGCGGCTGGGCGCTGCTGGTCGGCGGGGTGGCCTGTTTCGGGGCATATTCGCGGCTTCGTTAGACTCGGCCGCCGTGCCGTCATTGGCAGGCTGGCTGACGCGGGCGCACAATGTGCTCCCAGACATGACAGCCCGTGAAGGAGTGTGCTGATGATCGAGCGGATCCGCGTGGCACTGGCCCCGCGCCAGACCGTCCACGCCCACTGTGACATCCCCTGCGGCGTATACGACCCCCAGCAGGCGCGCATCGAGGCCGAGTCCTGCTACAAGATCATCCAGAAGTATCACGACTCGAACGACGAGGTCTTCCGCGCCCGCGCCATCCATGTCAAGGAGGAGCGCGCCGAGCTGACCAAGCACCATATCGACGTGATGTGGCACGACTACTTCAAGCCCGAGCACGTCGAGAAGTTCCCCGACCTGCACGAGGTCTGCTGGAAGGCCGCCAAGCAGGCCTCCCAGGTCAAGCGCACGGTCGACCTCGATGAGGCGCAGAAGCTGCTCGACCTGATCGACAAGATCGACCACATGTGGCGCGAGACGGGCGGCGCGCAGACGACGCGCATGCAGCAGCTGCAGGCCGTCGGCTAGGCCGACAACGACACACCAGCCATGCGCCGCCCCGGGCTGAGCCTCGGGGCGGTTCTCTTTGTGGCGGCGTCCGTGGCCCTCGCTCCGCTGCTGGCGCAGTTCCGGCGTTCGTGGCCCTGGCGCGTGACCGTGGAAGGCCACAGCATGGAACCGACTCTCCGCGCCGGCGACTGGCTGCTGGTGGACCCGCTGGCCTACGGACGGCGGACGCCCCAGGTAGGCGAGCTCATCGTGGCGCGGGACCCCCGACTACCTGCCCGCTGGCTCGTCAAGCGCGTCGCCGCCGTGGACCGGCAGGGCCGGCTCACGCTGGCCGGCGACCACCCCTCGCACCGTCAGGACGACCTGCCGGCCGTGGAGCGGCAGTTCGTCGTCGGGCGGCCGTGGCTGCGCTACTGGCCACCGGGTCGCATCGGGCGCCTGACCTAGGCAGATGACTGCTTTGCCGCCCGACGCCGCTCGCCGGACGTGCGTGTGCTGCACCTATCGGCGAATCAGTCGCTGAGTGTGTCGTCCGGTGCACCGACCGGCCAGGCAGTCTGCCGTTTGCCTGGCTAAAGCGTGCGGGTGAGCGCATACCAGGCCATTGGTTGGCCGTTAGGTGCACGGGGTGCACAGGCCGCGCAGCAGGCCGGCCACGGCCCGGCGCACCAGGCCCGCGGCCCAGCCCGCCTGGCTGGCTCGGTCAGCCTTCGATCAGGACCTCGCCCAGCAGCGCCACCATCTCCAGGTCGCGCGGCAGAAAGTCCTGCAGCATGAGCCGTTGCGCGCCTGCCTCTTCGAACGTCGCCACCTGCCGGCGCGCCTCGTCGGGCGTGCCGATGACCCAGCGCTGCCGGCGCTCCGCCAGCCACGCCTCGGCGTCGCCGTCGCCGGTGTCTCCCAGCGCGGCCATCAGCTCGCGCACGCGGCGCCTCACCTCGTCCTGGTTGCGCCCCACGAGCACGCCCGTCATTGCCGAGCGAGTGACCTCAGCGGGGTCGCGGTCCACGTCGCGGCAAGCGCCATCGAGTCGGGCGAAGGCCTCGCCAATTTTGGCCGGGGCGGCGGAGGAGATGTTTAACTCGTCGGCGTATTGCGCCACGAGGCGGGCCATGCGCGGCCCGCCCGCGCCGCCGGCCAGGATGTTGGGATGTCGCCGCCCGTCGCGCGCCGGCGGCTTAGGGTAGAAGAGCGCATCGGCCAGCTGCCAGTGGCGGCCCTCGTAGCTCCAGCCGTCGGGCTCGGTCCACAGGCCGTGCAGGATGGCCAGCTGCTCCTCCAGCATGTCGAAGCGCTCGCCGGTGGGTGGGAAGCGCAGGCCGAGCTGGCGGTGCTCCTCCTCGTTCCAGCCCGCGCCCAGGCCCACCTCCACCCGGCCGTCGCTCATCTCGGCCACGGTCGTGACCACCTTGGCCAGGTTGCCCGGCAGGCGGAAGGTGACCGGTGAGACAAGCACGCCCAGGTTGATGCGCGCCGTCTCACGGGCCAGCCCGGCGAGTGTCGCCCAGGCATCGGTGGTCGGCTTGCCCGCTCCGCCAGGGAAGCTGGCGTAGTGGTCGGAGCGGAAGTAGGCCTCGAAGCCGGCTTCCTCGGCGGCCCGGGTCAGGGCCAGGATGTCCTCGTAGCTCAGGCCCTGCTGGGGCTCGCTCATCAGGCAAAAGCGCATGCGGTGCCTCCGGGCTGGCGACCCCGCCGCGCTGGGCATCAAGCGGCGCGGGTGCGCCGCCCAATGGTCACACGGATGGGCGCAACGGGTCCGCCGGCCGGTTGTCGGCCGCCCAGCGCCGACGCAGGCGCAATGCGATGAAGACGACCAGCGCCAGCGGCAGCAGGACCGGCAGGGCCACGATGGCCAGCCAGATGACCATGCTGGACAGTGCCTGGCTGATGCGGATGAGATCGGCCAGGGCTCGATCAACCTCGGCGCTCAACTGCCAGCCCTCCTGGGCCAGGCTCGCGGCGACGACGGGCGATTCGAACGAGACCGTCAGCGTCCCGAAGGCGGCACGGTCGCGGAGATGGTCTCGGCTGGCGGTCAGCTGCTCGATCTGGCCGCGCACGTTGGACAGTTCGCGCTGGACCTGGAGCACGTCCTCGATGGTGCCGGCGCGGGTCATGATCTCCTGCAGGGCGGCCTCGGATGCGCGCAGGTTGGCGATGCGTGCCTCCAGGTCGATCACCTCGGCGGTCACCTCGGCCGATTCGGTCGACTCGTTGAGGACTCGCCCGGCCAGGCCCCGCAGCCCGCCCACGGCCTCCGCCCAGCGCTCGGACGGCACGCGGAACGTGACCGAGGCCGACTGCTCCGAGGTGGTGTTGAACTCCTCCGAGCCGGCGACGTAGCCTCCCAGATCGACGATCAGGCGGGTTGCCGACTCGACGGCCGGGGCGATCTCGGCGACCTCCAGCCGCAGCCGGCCGGTGTACACGATCAAGGCGCCGTCACGCACGCCGTTCTCCAGGTCGGCCGTGGCACCGTCTTCCGAGGGTGCTTCCGGAGCCGGCCGTCCCTGCCCGTTCGAGCCGTCCTCCCCTGCTGGCTGGGGCATGGCCGGCGCGGCGGCGCAGGCCGCGGCCAGCAGGACGACCAAGGAGATCAAGAGGATGAGAAGAGCCGGGCTGTAGGACCGTCGAGCGAGCATGGCTGTCACTCCTGAGTGAACCCCCAGACCTTCCGCCAGCGTGGCAGGGCACTGTTTGGACGCGGCCGCTCACCGGTTGAGTTCCGTTAACCCGCAGCCGTGCTCCACTAACATGGCCCGGTGACGGAGCGAGTGATGGCCATACCGCCCGGGCTAGAGGCCCCGGGCAGCGCGACGGGCAGCTTCCTGGCGCTGGCCAGCCTGTCCGATCTGCCGGCGGGGGCGTTCTTTCGCGTAACACGTGGCGACCTGGACGTGCTCCTGGCCCATACGGCGGCGGGCATCTGCGCCACCGACGATCGCTGCCCGCACATGTCCGCCCCGCTCTCGCTGGGAAGGCTGGAGGGCTGCCTGATCGCCTGCCCGTTGCACAGCGGCAGCTTCGACCTGTCGACGGGCGAGGTCGTCCTGTTCCCCACGACGGGCGGCCTGGACGCCGACGGACGAGTGCATCCCCCGTGGTCGCCGCCCGACAGTCCGCCCAAGCCCGAGCCGTCGGACATCAAGGCGCGGGCGCGAGCCGCGACGCGGGTCCGTCGCGTGCGCTACTACCCGGTGCGCATCAGGCGGGGCATGGTCGAGGTGCGCCTACCCGGCTGAGGGTATCGGTGCCCGGGGCGGGCGTGAGGGAGCAAAGCAGGTTGGACCTACGCAGAGTGCGGACGATCCGCAGCGCAATCGAGGTCAGGGCACCGCTCGAGGTCGTGTGGCAGGTGCTGACCGATTTCGGCGCCTACCCGGAGTGGAACCCGCACCTCCGCCAGGTACGCGGCAAGCCGCGCCTGGGACGCCGTATCTCCATCGTCAGCCAGCCGCCCGGCGCGCGCAGGATGCGCTTCCGGCCGCTGATCGTAGCCTGGCTTCCACCGCACGAGCTGCGCTGGCGCTCGACTTTCGTCACGCCACGCCTGTTCAGCGGCGAGCACGGCTTCCGGCTCGAGCCGCTGGGCGACGAACGCGTTCGCTTCGTGCAGGACGAGACGTTCCGCGGCCTGCTCGTACCGCTCTTCTCCCGGTTTCGGCTGCACGCCACCCGGCGCGGCTTCGAGCAGGTCAACCAGGCACTGCGCGAGCGCGCCGAGCTGCTCGCCGCCGAGCTGCGCGTGGGACGTAGGGACTAGAGCAGCCGCCTCTAGGAGCCATAGCGCCGGCGGTCCGCCGGTGGCCAGGATGGGCCATGGCTCTCGCCGTGGCCATGGAGGCTCTCCGCTCAGGCGCTCCGCGCCGCGCGGCCCGCTCTACGCTCGTCCGCCCACTTGTCGTGGCGCGGCGCGAAACGTGTGATGACGCCGTCGTCGGCGTAGCGGTCGGCGACCATCAGGTCGAAGGCGTGGACCATGTCCTCCATCAGCGAGTAGCGGCCGGGGACGTAGGCGCGCGAACGGGTACCTTCCTGCTGGCGCTCGCAGACGGCCCAGTCCTGGCGGTTGGTCTGGTCCCAGAAGTCGACCGCGTCGGTCGGGTCGAAGTCGGGCCGGGCCATCGTCGCCGGCTCGAAGAACCACTCGCAGATCACGCGCGAGTGCTCGGCGTCGATCGGCCAGACCTGATGGGTCATGACGTAGTCGGGATGCAGGCTCAGCAGCAGGTTGGGCCAGACGACGAAGTAGTAGATGCGCCGCTGGTCCTCGCCGGTGATGCCGGCCAACGGCGGCCGGCCATGGCTGTCGCCGTCGGTCGACATCGTCTCGGCCGCCTCGATCAGCTCCATCCAGCCGCCCGCCCACGGGCCGCGCGACTCCAGGTTGCGGCCCCGATCGTACGGGCTGAGCCGGTTCAGCTGGGGATGCACGCCCGGGCAGTGGTAGCACTCCGAGTAGTTCTCGGCGATGACCTTCCAGTTGGCTGCGACGTCGTACTCGATGCGCCGCCCCCGGCGCAGCCGGCCCGGCGCGTGGCGCTCGAGGTGCGCTGGCAGGTCGGCCAGGTAGCCGGCCAGCGGCGGTGCCTCGGCGTCGAGGTTCACGAAGACGAAGCCCTGCCAGGACTCCAGGCGCACGGGCAGCAAGCCGTAACCGGCCGTCTCGAAGTCTTGGATCTGCTCGGTGTGCGGCGCGCGGCGCAGGCTTCCGTCGAGCTCGTAAACCCAGGCGTGATAGGGGCACTGGATGCGCACGACCCGGCCGCTGACACCTGTCTCCGGCTCGTCAAGGATGGTCGAGCCTCTGTGCCGGCAGACGTTGTTGAAGGCGCGCAGGACGCCGTCCCGGGCGCGTACGACGATGACGCTCTCTCCGGCCGACCGAGCCAGCAGGTAGGAGCCTGGCTGGGCGACGTCTTCTTCGCGGCCGACGCACAGCCAGGTTCGCGCGAACCAGGCCTCCTGCTCGTAGGCGAAGACCTGCGGGTCGTGGAAGACACGCGGGGGCAGGAGCTGGGCCTGGTCGACCGGCCGGCGCACGGCGGCCACCTCTTCTCTGCTCAGGGGGCTTTCGGGGAGGGTCATCTCTGTGCCCAGCCTAAGGCATGCGCGCCAGATCGGGTGAGCCCGTCATGAGCCCGGCCGGACGACCCCGCTGGCAGATCGTGCTGCTGGCCGCGCTGCTGGCCGGGTCAGGCCTGGCCCTGCCGGGGGAGCCGGTGGCCGCGGCGCCCGATCCACGAGCCCCTTGCCGCAGCTGGACCAGCGATCTCATGCCGCCGCCCAACATCCGCGTCTATCGCAGTCGCGGTCCGGCCACGGGGACAGTCCAGACGGTCGACTTCAGGCGCTACGTGGCGGTGGTGATGGCCGCCGAGTGGCCGCACTGGATGCCGCGCGAGACCGTCCGTGCCGGAGCACTGGCGGTCAAGCAGTACGGCTGGTACTACACCGTCAACTACCGCGGCTGGCTGGGCCCGGACGGCCGCTGCTTCCACGTCGTGGACACCAGCAACGACCAGGTCTACTGGCCCGAGCTGCGCATCCCCCACGCCCGCCACCAGGAGGCTGTCGACGCCTCCTGGCGGGTCAGCCTGCGCACGCCCACCAGCGGGGCCGACAGCCGCCTGACGCTGACCATCTACCGGCGCGGCTCGAGCGTGGCCTGCGGCGCAGACCGCGACGGTCGCAAGATGTTCCAGTTGAGCTCGCGCGCCTGCGGCTTCGCCGGCCTGACGGCCAAGCAGATCCTGCGCACCTACTACGGACCGCAGCTCGAGTTCGTCGACGTCCGCCCGCACGACATCCTGGCCGACGCCGGCTGGCGCGGCGACGTGGCGGCCCTCTCGGGCAAGGCCGGCAGCGGGCGAACGTCCTGGCACGTCTACGCCGCCACGGCCGGTGGTCTGCGCCGGCCCGTCTCGGGCTCCCTTGCCATGGACCGGGCCCAGATCCTGGACAGCGCCACGGCCGACGTGACCGGTGACGGCCTGTCCGACCTGGTACTGCTCGTCAGGGTGGGCCGGCTCGGGCGCCAGCTGATCGTGTTGAAGGCCACCGGCCGGGGCTATGGCGCTCCCCGCCTGTGGAGCGGCTGGCGCGAGAGCGACGCTGCCCAGGCCAGACGCCTGCTGCTGGCCGACTTCACGGGCGACGGGCTGGCCGACGCGGGCGTCCTGCGCTCGCTGCGGCAACCGCGGGCGCCCTACCCGCGAGCCACGCTGCAGGTCAGGCCGGCTCTGCCGACGGGCGGTTTTGGTGACGAGGTGCGCTGGTGGAGCGGCGGCTTCGACCCGACCCTCAACGCGGCTTACGCCGCCGACGTGACGGGCGACGGACGGGCGGACCTCGTCGTCAGCCAGGACAGGGGAGCCAGGGGCCTGCGCCTGTGGGTGATGGCCTCGCGGACCGGGCGAAACGGCTTGGCCGCGGCGCGGGCGTGGCTGGACAGGCCGGGCTGGCGGGCGGCGACGACCATGCTGCTGCCCATCGACGAGAACCGCGACGGCCGCGACGACCTGTTCGCCATCGTGCCTCGCGGCAGCCAGGGCATCGCCGTGCATGCCCTGCGGGCGCAGTCGCGCGGCTCGTTCGCAGTCTCGCAGCGCTGGCAGTCACCGGCCGGCAGGCGGCTGCCCTTCGGCCAGTTGCGGGCAGTGGCGCTGCACGTCGACAGCGACGGCCGGGGCGACCTGGCTCTCTTCAGCCGGGCCGGCACGCGCGACGTGAGCGTCTTCTGGCTGCGCACGACCGATACGGGTATGGAGGCAGGCCGGGCACTGCGCCACGCGGGGCTGCGCTGGGCGGGCCTGCGCCCGTACTAGGACTTGCCGGGGAGCGGACCAGCCGGCCTAACCCTCGGCAAGCCACGTCCGCCAGGCGTCCTCGTCGACACCAACGGAGAGGCGCGTGCCCCAGCGGACCAACGGTAGGCGCAGCAAACGTGGATCGGCCAGCACCCGCTCGAAGGCCCCTTCCTCGTCGAGGCGCATGTAGGCCAGCCCGGCTGCGGAGTACGCCCGGCTCGCAGGGTCGAGCAGACCCAGGCTGCCGAAGCGCTGGCTGAAGCGGCGCAGCTCCGCCGGCGCGGGAGGCCGTTGTACAAGATCCACGAAGCTGATCTCGACGCGTCGCTCTTTGAAGAAGCGCAGCGCCTTTTGCGTCTCGCGCGAGTCCCTGCGCCCGAAAATCTGAATCGCCTGAGGCAGCGGTTTTCCCCTCAGCCCTCGCGTTGGGCCGGCTTGCGTCCCCGCCGCGAGCGGCGATCCGGCGTAGCCAACCCGACGAGCCAGCCGCGCTCAGACTTTCGTATCACTATTTCTTTACCCTGATCCTCTGCCGCACGCATTAGGCGCTGGCGAATCGTGATGGGCTTCTCGTTGCCATCGAGCCGCACTTCAAAGACGTCGTCGCGCTCCTTCAACCGGCCGAGCATGCGCGCGAACTGTCGCTGTTGTGCAAGTCTCTCGCGCGCTCGGGGACTCATCTCTCGCGTGCTTGCGCTGCGAGTCTTGGGCTTGTCGAGCATGGTCACGTCGACCTGCCGGATCTTTACCATCGGGGCCTCCTTTCGTGCTGTGGCACCACTACGATATATCGTATCCAGGCAGGAGTCATCCGAAAATGAAAATCGGCGTCATAGTTCCACAGGGTTGGGTTCTCGAATACGTCGGTTGGGACAGTCAGGCTGCATGGGCCCGTTCACGCGACGTAGCCTGGCAGGCCGAAGCCCTGGGCTTTGAATCCATCTGGCTTTATGACCACTTCCACACGACGCCACAGAGCCGCGAGGAAATTACATTTGAGGCGTTCACGACGCTCGCTGCACTGGCCGCCGAAACGCGGCGCGTCAGGCTGGGCCACGTGGTGCTCTGCGCCGGCTACCGGAACCCCGCCCTGACGGCCAAGATGATCAGCACGCTGGACGTGATCAGCGGCGGGCGCGCTGAGCTGGGCATTGGGGCGGGCTGGAAGCGCGACGAGTGGGAGGCCTACGGCTACGGCTTCCCTCCGGCTCGCGAGCGGCTGCAAATGCTCGAGGACCAGTTGCAGATCCTGCGCGCGATGATGGGCCCGGGCCGGGCCACCCAGCGCGGCAGGCGCCACTCCGTGGACGGCGCCATAAACGTGCCCAAGCCGCTCCAGCAGCCGCGCGTTCCGATCATGGTCGGTGGCAACGGCCCCAACGTAACCTGGCGGCTGGCGGCGCGCTACGCCGACGAGCTGAACCTCGACGGGCTGTCGCCCGCCGAGGTGGCCAAGGCACTGCCCACCATCCGGCAGCGCTGCGAGGAGATCGAGCGCGACCCGGCGACTTTGGCCGTGTCGGTGCACGTCTGGCAGTCCGATTTGGCCGAGCAGGGTGCTGCGCGCTCAGATCTGGTGAACGCCTACCGCGAGCTGGGCGTGTCGCGCGTGATCGGATTGCTGCGCGCCAGCGTGGACAGCGACGAGGCGCTGGCCGCCTGGGCTGACGATGCTCGCCAGGGCGGTGCGGAGCTGGCCGAGAGCCACGCCCTGGGCTCCTGAGCCCTCGCCGGCCACTACGGGCCGGCTCGCTTTAGACTCGCTGCGGGATGAAACGTCACCTCGTTCCCGCGCTGCCGGCCGCACTCCTGCTTACGGCTGCCCTGCCCGCCCATGCTCTGGCGCACGTCCTGGGCGAGCAGTACCAGGCGCCCCTGCCGCTGATCGCATACGTCGTTGGAGCGGCCATCGCGGTGGCCATGTCGTTCGCCTTCGTGATGCTGCGCAACCCGCCTTCGGCAGAGCCGGAAACCGCTTCCGCGCCGCGACGGGTACCAGCCTGGCTGCGCGGCGGCCTGCGCCTGGCAGGCATCCTGGGCTGGCTGTGGATCGTCGTCCAGACGGCCGCGGGAGGCTCGGGCGACGCGGATGTCGCGTCGCTGTTCCTATGGGTCTACGGCTGGGTCGGGCTGGCCCTGCTCTCGGCACTGCTGGGGCCTGCGTGGTCGTGGCTCGACCCGTTCAGCACGCTGCATGCCAGCCTGTCCTGGATCGGGCGACGGCTGGGGCTGTCGGGTGGTGCGGCACGCACTTATCCACGGGCGCTGGGCAAGTGGCCGGCGGTCGTCGGCTTCTCTTTCTTCGTCTGGCTGGAACTGGTGGCGCGCGTGGAGGGTGGGCGCAGCCTGGGTATCGTGCTCATCGGCTACACGCTCATCACGCTGGCCGGCATGCTCTACTACGGCCGCGACGCGTGGCGCAGCCAGGCGGAGGTCTTCTCGGTCTGGTTCGGATTGCTTGGCCGCCTGGCGCCGTACGAGCTGGTCGGCCGGCTCGAGGACGGCCTGGTCCGCCGCCGGCCCTTTGCCGGCGGCCTGGCCGGTCGCTGGAGCAGGGCGGAGCTTGTGCTCGTCGCGCTGGGCACGGGCTCGATCATCTTCGACGGCCTCTCACAGACCCAGATCTACTTCGACCTCATCCGCCGCCCGGCCTGGTTTCGTCTGCCGGCGATGACCATCGATGCGATCGTGGCGGCCGCGTTCCTGTTGCTGGTCGTGTGCCTGGTGTTGGCCGTTGCCGCGCGCCTGGGCAGACCGGCGCTGGGTGCCGGGCTGCTGCCGGTGGCCGTGGGCTACCTGGTCGCGCACTACCTGCTGTACCTGCTGGTCGACGGCCAGCGCATCGTCAACGCGCTCAACGATCCGCTGCAGCGAGGCGACAACCTGCTGCCCTTCGACCTGGGCTTCTACGAGCCGGTCCTCTTCCTGCCCACGGCCATCGTCTGGACGATCCAGCTGGCGGCCGTCGTTGGTGGGCACGTGCTGGGGGCGTGGGCCGGGCACACCGCCTTGACGGCCGGCGGAAGCGCCGTGGCGCCGCTCCATCAGGTGCCTCTTGCGGCGCTGATGGTGCTGCTCACCTCGCTCACGCTCTGGTCGCTGGGCCAGGCCGTGATCATCGATCCCGAGGCCGGTGCCGTGCTGCCAGTGATACCGGCTCTGCATGTCCGACCCTAGCCCGCGCCGGCTGCGCGTCCGACTGGCCGCCGGCAGCCGACCGGGACTGACAGTGGGTCCCCTGCGCCAGGGCCCGGGCGATCCCACGATGCGCCTCGAGGGCCCGACCATGGTGCGAGCGACACGCACCGCCCTTGGGCCGGCCAGCCTGCGCCTGCGCTGGGCGGGGGACGAGGTGGCCGCCGAGGCTTGGGGGCCGGGCGCAAGCTCGGTGCTGGCCGCCCTGCCCGCCCTCCTGGGTGAGCTCGACGACCCAAGCCGTCTCACTCCCCAGCATGTCTTCGTCGGCGAGCTGGCGCGCCGCTTCGCCGGCCTGCGCATGACGCGGGGGACGGCGGTCTATGAGTTGCTGCTGCCCACGATCATCGCCCAGAAGGTCAGTTCCCACGAAGCGCTGCCCAGCTACTGGGCGCTGGTGCGCCGCTTCGGGGACGCTGCCCCTGGACCGCTCGGGCTTATGCTGCCGCCCTCGCCGGAGGCGCTGGCCCGGCTGCCGTACCACTCGCTCCACCCGCTGGGCATCGAGCGGCGGCGGGCGGACGCACTGCGCGAGGCGGCCAGGGTGGCCGGCCAGCTCGAGCGCGCCGCGGCCAGCTCGGCCCAGGACCTGCGGCGGGCGCTCACCAGCCTGCCGGGAATCGGCAGCTGGACCGCGGCGGAGGTCGTTCGTCTGGCGCTCGGCGATCCGGATGAGGTCAGCGTTGGCGACTACAACCTGCCCAGCCTGGTGTCGTGGACGCTGGCCGGCGAGCGCCGCGCCGACGACTCGCGCATGCTCGAGCTGCTGGAGCCGTACCGAGGGCAGCGGGCACGGGTGGTGCTGTTGCTGGAGCTCAGCGGCCGGTATCCGCCGCGCCATGGTCCGCGCCTGGCGGCGCGCCGCATCCGCGCGCTCTAGGCCGACCCGCCTCAGGCGGCCGGGCGGTCGGGCGGGGGCTCCTCCAACTCGGCGATGGCGATCTCGATGCGGGCCACCTCTTCGGCGGCAGCGCGGAAGGCCTCGCTGCCCAGCGGCGCCTGCTCCCTCCGCCGGCGAGCCTCGGCATGCTGCTGCATCAGCTGGGTGCGGTCCGGCGTTCCCGGCACGCCTGCCGGCTTCCCGCTGCGTGGCTCGCGCCCCGGTCCGCTCACGAGAGTGGCACCAGCAACCGTCCGTCCACCCAACCTTGCCAGCCGTTCGAGGCGACCACGCGGGACCAGGCGCCTGCCTGCTCGAACACGCGCAGGGGCAGACCGGCGGCCAGCGTGACGACCGGCGGGCGGCTCGGATCGGGTACGTCCCAGGCCGCCATACCTGTGGCCGGCACCTGGTGCGTGGGTGTCCAGGCATGGGCCGCGGGCGGGGGCGGCGCCTGGAAGGCTGCCGGCATGGCACCGCCGGCCGGCGCGGCAACGTCGGGCAGTGCCTGCAACTCGGCGCGCACACCGCGGATCAGCTCGCGCTGGGCGAGGATGTCCGGGTGCTCGTCGGAATGGGTTCGGGTGCGAATCATGGCCAGGTTGATCTGCTCGCGCTGCAGGCGGCCCATCAGCTTGGCGCCCTGCGGGCCTTTGCGCTGACCGGCCTGCCGCCGTGCGCGCCAACGGCTGCGCAGGCCGCCCAGCTCGGCCAGCTCCTGTGGCGTCAGCACGTCGTCCTCCACGTGGCCCTCCGTGGCCACCTTGAACCAGTGGTGCTCCCGGCGTTGGGCGAGCAAGACCATCAGGCCCAGGAAGATGAAGAACGGGCTGCCCTTGATCAGGCCGAAGAGGATCTGCCCGGGCAGGCCCTCGCCGACCAGGCCGGCCAGCAGCGGTGAGTTCCAGATGAAATGAGCGACGACGGCCAGCGCGAACAGGCCGAGCATGACCAGCAGCCGCTTGCTGTGCGGCTGGTCGTGCCGAGTCGCGTAGTAACCCAGCCCGATTCCGGCGATGCCGGACCACAGCACGTGCATGTAGGCACCCACGACGATGGCGCGCAGGAAGAACATCTGCAGCACCGGGCCGATCTGGTCGCCGCCGCCGCTGCTTGCGATCGCGCCCACGAAGTACTGCACGTTCTCGACTGCGGCGAAGCCCAGCCCGACCATCGCGCCGTAGATGAAGCCGTCGAAAATCCCGTCGATCTCGTAACGCGCGATGAGAAAGATGACGATCATGCCCAGGAACTTGAAGAGCTCCTCGACGGGCGGCGCCGCCAGGGCTGCACCCCACTCCTGGGCCAGGCGGACACCGCCCAGCTTGGACAGGATCTCGATGACCGCGCCATTGGTAGGACCGGAAAGCCCGATGGCGATAACGCCGCCCCACACGAACGCGGCTATCAGCAGCGATAGAGGCTCACGCTCGAAGAGGTCGAGGAAGTAGATGGCCAGTGCGACCGGCACGACGTAAAGGGTCAGCAAGAAGATGCTGAACATCCAGCCGGCGGGGAAGACATCGAGGTAGAGCAATTGCTCGTTGAGGACCGCCAGCGAGGTGAAGATGAGCAGCACGATGAACAGCCAGAAGGCCGGCTGGTGGCGCTGGAAGAAGGACACCTGCCGCCCCCAGCTGGGCAGCCGCTGGACCGTCGGTGCCGGTGCCTGTTCCATCTTCAGCGAACCTCGATCGTGCTGATCATGAGCTCGATGTCGTCGAGCATCGGGCGAAGCGTGCCACTCGAGCCCCAGGCGTCGATGACCACGCCGGTACCATCGATCACGAAGGCGGTCAGCTGGCCTTCGACCTGGCCGATCGCGTCGGCGCCCGTACCGAAGACACCCGTGTACCCACCGCGCGCGCCGGGGATGCCCGGTCCCACCTGGATGAGTGCCGGCTGGGTTGCCCCGAAGCCGCTCGCGAAGGGGGCCAGGGCCTCCCTCACGAAAGTGTTGTACAGCTCTGTCGCGTCGCCCTGGAAGGAGTTGAGCTGGAAGTCGACGGCCACATTGCCGCGCACCAGGCGCGGGCCTATCGGTCCGTCGATCGCCTGCCAGCCGGAGGCGAGGCTGATGCGCAGAGGGCCAATGTCGACGGCCCCGCCCGGCTGCGGCTGAGGGCCCGGACCGACGCCGCGTGGGGCAGGCAGCACCGCGTTGACGAGCTGGGCACCGAAGAAGACTGCCAGGATGATGCCGGCCACGATGATCGTTGGGCGCACACCAGCCGGATCGAAGCGAGCCAGTAGCGACCGCGCGTGCGTGCCCAGCATGTCGACGGGCGGTGGCTGCGGCGGCCCGCTGCCGGCTGGCGGCGAAGGCTGGCCGGTCGGCGACTGCGCGGGATAGCCCGGCGGTGGCTGAGGCGTATAGCCGGACGACGCCGCCGGCTGCGCGGGCATTGGCGGAGGCGGCGCCTGGGCGTCGGCCGGGGCTGGAGGCGCAGGCTCGCTAAGAGGGGTCTGCTGGGGCTCGGGCGGAACTTCCGGTCGCTCGCCTGTCATCGCGGCGGGAAGGGTACAGCAACCGCTATGGTCCAGGAGACCTTGTTACGCAGCGTCTGCCGCGCGCCCTCAGCTCAGCGGCGCGGGCCCCGTACCGCCAGCAGGTGAGCGTTCCAGTCGTCCGGTGAGCTGACCTTGTTGGGCGCGCTGCCGGTCCAGCCGCAGACACAGGTGACGGTGTGCTCGCGGACCTTGTACTCGGCGATGACGTGCTTGAGCGGTTCGTCGGCCGTAGCGGCCTTGGCACGGGGAAGGTTCATCGAGCGAACCGGGTGACGGTGGGCATCCGACCTAACCTCTCGCTGAGCATCCATGCCCGCGCTGGCTCGCTCTGGGGACCGCGAATCGGCCCGGAGCATGTGCGGAACTGGGGTCTATTTAGGGTACCACGCGGCGCGCTCGGATGCCCCAGCCACGGCCGGCCGCGGGTGATGTAACAATCAGCACGTGCCACGCTACCGCCGCCCGCGACGCCAGGGTGTCGTGTACGGCCCCGTGACCCAGCGCGAGCGCGGCCCGGATGGCGGCTTCATCGGGCGCGTGCTGGGCTTGTTCATCGTGCTGGCTGCCGTCGCCGTGCTGGGTGTGGGCGCGCTGAACTTTGTCGGCGGAGACGATGCGAGCCCCCGACCGCGCAGCCCATCGCCCGTCGCCGGCGCCTCGGCCAGCCCGCTACCCGCCCTATCTCCGACACTCCCGGCTAGTCCCACAGCCAGCCCCCTGCCGCCGGCCAGCCCCAGCCCCAGCCCCGAGCCCTCGCCCGAGGCCACGCCATTCGAGGTGGAAGTGCTGGAGGGGCCCGGCTACATCACCTTCGGGACGCAGTCGACGTCGAATCTGCGCATTGCCAACCCGCGGGTCACATTTGCGCTGAACGAGCGCATGACGCTGAGCGCCCAGCTGAGCGAGCCGGCTGCCTCGGCCGATATGACGATCCTGATCTCCAAGCTCGACCCTGAGACAGGCGAAGAGGAGGAGGTCGCGGAGCAGGCCGTGCGACCCGACGTGAGCAGCGCCTCAGTCTTCCTGCGCAACCTGCGCCCGGACCGCGCCTTGGACGGTACAGGCATCTATGTCATGCGCTACGTGCGCGGAGACGAGGTTCTATCCGAGGGTTGGTTCGAGGTGACCGAGCCCTAGACCGGCCTGCCCCGTTCAGACGAACAGCGGGCCGAAGATCAGCGCGACGACCGCCATCAACTTGAGCAGGATGTTGATCGACGGGCCGGAGGTGTCCTTGAACGGATCGCCGATCGTGTCGCCCACGACTGCCGCGGCGTGGGCGTCGGAGCCCTTGCCACCATGGTGACCCTTCTCGATCCACTTCTTGGCGTTGTCCCACGCGCCGCCGGCGTTGGCCATGAACGTAGCCAGCAGGAACCCTGTCGTGATCGAACCAACCAGCAGGCCACCCAGCGCCTCGGCCCCGAGCACCACGCCCACGACGACTGGAGCGGATACGGCGATCGCCCCCGGCAGCAACATTGCCCGCAGGGCGCCGCGCGTGCTGATGTCGACCGCCCTCGCAGCATCCGGCTCGACGCCCGGCAGACCCTCCAGCAGGCCGGGGATCTCACGGAACTGGCGACGCACCTCCTCGATCATGGCATTGGCCGCCTGGCCAACGGCGTGCATGGTCAGCGACGAGAAGAGGAAGGCGAGCATGCCGCCCAGGGCCAGCCCGATCAGGATGCGCGCGTCGGTCAGCTGCAGGACGTCCACCTCGGCCACCTGCGTGTAGGCCGCCATCAGGGCCAGCGCGGTGAGCACGGCCGAACCGATGGCGAAACCCTTGCCCGTCGCGGCGGTGGTGTTTCCCAGCGCGTCCAAAGCGTCTGTCCGCTCGCGCACCTCGGGCGCCAGGCCGGCCTGCTGGGCCAGCCCGCCTGCGTTGTCGGCCACCGGACCGTAGGCGTCCGTGGCCAGCGTGATGCCCAGCGTAGATAGCATGCCCACGGCGGCCAGTGCCACGCCGTACAGGCCGGCCAGCTCGTTGGCCAGCCAGATGCCGGTCACCACGGCCAGCACCGGCACAACCACGCTGCCCAGGCCGACGGCCACGCCGGCGATGGTCGTGGAGGCCGGGCCGGTCACGCTCTGAGCAGAGATCCAGCGCGTGGGCGGGTACTCGTAGGAGGTGAAGAACTCGGTGGCCGTGCCGATCACCTGGCCCACGACCAGGCCCACCAGCACGACCCACAGGAGGGCCAGCGGCAAGTCCAGCAGCAGCACGATGGCGGCCGTGCCGGCCAGAGCCAGCCCCGCCGCACCGAAGATGCCCGCGCGCAGGGCCCACAACAGGCGCGACATGTCGGGCTGCTCGCCGGTCCGCACGAAGAGCGTGGCCACGGCCGAGGCGACGATGCCCACGCCGCAGATGGCCATGGGCAGCACCACCAGGCCGAGTTGCTGAGCACCGGCAGTCAGGCCCAGGAAGGCCGCGCCGGCGGCGGTCAGGGCGAGCGCCGCGATCATGGCGCCCACGTAGGACTCGAACAGGTCGGCGCCCATGCCCGCCACGTCGCCCACGTTGTCGCCCACGTTGTCGGCGATGGTCGCCGGGTTTCGTGGGTCGTCCTCGGGGATGCCCGCCTCGACCTTGCCGACAAGGTCCGCGCCAACATCGGCGGCCTTGGTATAGATGCCTCCACCTACGCGCGCGAAGAGGGCGATCGAGCTGGCGCCGAAGCCGAAGCCGGCCACCACGTTGGGGTCTTCGAACAGCAGCCACAGCGCGACGATGCCCAGCAGGCCCACGCCCACGACGGTCAGGCCCATCACCGTGCCGGTATTGAAGGCCACGCGCAGCGCCTCGTTGAGCCCCTGCTGGGCGGCCGTGGCGGTGCGCGTGTTGCCCCGCACGGCAATGCTCATGCCCACCAGGCCGGCCAGCCCCGAGCCCAGCGCGCCAGCGACGTAGGCCAGTGCGGTCCACGGACCCACACCCACCGCAGCTTGCAGTGGCGCGTTCAACTCGGCGATGCGGTCATGGCCGAGCAGGTTGTAGTCGATCAGCACTGCGACCAGCACGGCCACCACCGCCACGAAGACGGATAGGATCGAGTACTCGGCGCGCAGGAAGGCCATCGCGCCTTCGCGGATGAGCCGGCCGGTCGAGCGCACCAGTTCGTTGCCTTCGCTGTGCGCCAGCACGTTGCGGGCAATGAGCGCCGCGGTCAGCAGCGCGAAGAGCGCAGCCCCCGCGGCGAACAGCAGGAAAAGGGCAGGGTCCATTGGGCCTCTGAGGCGGTGGTCTGGGCCCGACTAGGGTACTGCACGCGGGCGGCGGACCTCGACTTCGCCATTCGGATCAACGTCGAGGAGGTCCCCGCTGCGCAGCCCGGCGTAGTCCGAGGGGTTCAACTCCACCACCGGACAGCTGCGCCCGTCGAGCAGGCGCACCACCAGGGCGCCCAGCGCCACGATGCCTTCGGCGCGCGCCAGGATGATCGCCGCCGGCCCGCGGCCAGATCGGATTGCCTCGGCCAGCACGCTGCTCGACGAGCTCGAGCCGCGGGCGCCGGGCATGACCAGCACCCGACCGGCTGTGCCCTGCCCGTGCTGCGGGTGACGCTCGTCGACGATCACGCCGCTGGCCGGCTCCAGTCCGCCCCAGAAGCTGAGCGGCTCGTCCAGCACGAGGGCCACTCCCCCGGCGCGGCCCGCCACCAGCGCCCGGCCGCGCAGCCGGCGCGGGCGCTCAGCCATCAAGCCAGGCCGGCGGTCGCCGCAGCACGCGGCCGTGTGCGGCCGAGCGCAGGCAGTCCTCGAGCGTGCCGAAGGCGACGCGCAACCCCAGGTTGGCCGGCGTATACCATGCCCACTTGGCCGAGTTGGTCATCACCGTCGCTCCCGGAGGGGCGGTGATGATCGGCGTGATGTAGGTGCAAGTGTCGACGACCAGTTGGACGCCGGGGCGGTGCAGGGTGGCGGCCTGCCCGCGCGCCTCGATGTCGGCCGCCACGTGCCGCGCCGTGGAGACGTACAGCGTCAGGCCGGGGGCGATGTCGGTCGCCTCGAGCAGGGGCTGGAGTCGCTGCCACTCAGCCAGCGAAAGGTGCGGCGTGCCGAGGCTGACGGCGGCCAGCGGCTGCCCGTCGACGGCGTTCGACAGTTCCTGCCACGCCGCCCGCAGCAGTCCGGGCCCGATCTCCAGCTCGGCCTGTGAGCCGTCCGCGGCCAGGCACGCTTCGAGCGTGGGCGCCTCGGGCGTCACGCCCACGACGTGGCACAGGGCGACGGAGCCGGAGGAGGCCGCCGCCGCGCCCAACGCCTTCAGTTGGTCTTCGGTCGTGGAGGTGGGCAGCCCGACGACGGCCGGCACCCGATCCCCGGCCAGCCGGCCCAGCGCGTGGCCGAGCAGGGCGTACGCCTCGTCATGCACCCACGCCTCGGGAGCCACCCCCATCAGGCGCACGATCAGGCGAGCGCCCCGTTCGTCGTTGCGGTGAAGGCCGGCGAAGGGCACCCGGCCGGTGAGCGCGGCACAGATGTCGATGAAGTCGCCGTAGCGCTCCGTGCGTGCACCAAGCACGGAGTTGGCGAAGACGATCGCGTTCGACTCGGCCCAGGCGACGTGCTCGCCGAAGGCGGGCCGCTCGGGCAGCTGGTACGGAGCGCAGGTCCACGTTGGTCGGCAGCCCATCGCCTCGTAGGCCGCCATCAGGCGGCGGGCGTACTGGCGGGTGGTCGGCTCCAGACGAACCAGCTCCGGATGCAGCAGATCGAGGGAGGATACGTTCAGGGTGGTGGGCACGCGCACGCGACCGCCCTCGCGTGCCAGGCGCTCGGCGAAGTCCAGTCCCACGCTGCCGTGGTACAAGCAGCCGTCGATGTGCGCCGAGCGGACGGGCACCAGCCGCGTCGCCCGCGCCACCTTGGCCATTTCGACGATCAGCTCCATGGCCAGGTGCGCGGCGCCGCCCGCAGCGCCGGCCAGCATCTCGCGCTCCTCCGCGTCGAGAACGAGCTCGGGTGCGTCCCTCATCCGGCTATGGTGGCACCGCTATGCTGAGCCGCACACGTCGCCAGTCGCCTGATGGGGATGCTCTGCTCATGCGGTTCCGATCTGCGCTCACCTCCGTCGGCGGGCTGCTGGCGCTGGCCATGCTGGCTGCCTGCAGCGAGGCCGCGGCGCCCACGCTGCGGCCCAGTCCGTCGCCGACGGCCAGCCTGCCGCCGGCCACCAGCGCCCCAACACTGCGTGCCACGCCGCGTCCCACGCCTCCACCCTGGCCGCAGGGCTGGGACGAGGCCTTCTGCACTGCCTTCGGCGAGCTGACCGTCGCCCAGGAGCTGGTCGTCGACATCCCCCGCGCGCTGGCCGACGAGGCTCCCGAGGATGCCTTGCTGCTTGCCCGCGAGTTGCGCACCGCGGCCACGGAGGGGCGCGAACTCGTTACCGGCGTACCGGAGTGGGAAGAGGCGCTGGAGACGCTGACGGCGCTTGATCTGCTGGCCGACATCGGCGGGCGCATCGGGCGGCAGTACGTCCGTTTCCTCGAGGAGAACCGGCCCGCGGCTCGAGCGCGGGCGGAGGAGTTGAGCGAGGAGATGGGACCGGTCGTCGAGGAGGCCAATGCCACGCTCGAGCAGCTCGCCAGCCTGGGCCTCGACTGCTCTCCCTACGACCTCCGCCTGGAGTCGCCCTGAGGCGCCAACCGGGGAGTCAACGGCTGTGACCGCCTCCACCGTCACCAGGGCCACCTTCCTGTTCACCGACATCGAAGGCTCGACCCGGCTGCTGCAGCAGCTGGGCAACGACTATGCGGAGCTGCTGGAGCGCCACCAACGGCTGCTCTCTGAGGCGATGCTCGAGGCGGGCGGCCGAGTCTTCGGCTCTGAGGGCGATGCGCTCTTCGCTTCGTTCCCCGAGCCGTCAGCCGCCGTCGCGGCGGCGGCGGCCGCGCAGCGGGCGCTTGCCGCGCAGCGCTGGCCGGCTGGCGTGGAGCTGCGCGTGCGGATGGGCATCCACACCGGCGAGGCGATCGTGACCGGCGACAACTACGTCGGCCTGCCTCTCCACCAGGTGGCCCGCATCACCAACGCCGGCCACGGCGGCATGGTGCTCGTCTCGCAGGCCACGCGCCAGGCGGCCGGCACCCTGCCGGCAGGGCTGGAGCTGCGCGACCTGGGGGAGCGGCGGCTGAAGGACCTGGCCATGCCGGAGCGGCTGTACCAGTTGATCGGCGAGGGCCTGGCCACAGAGTTCCCGCCATTGCGGACGCTCGACGCGCGGCCCAACAATCTGCCCTTCCAGCTGACCAGCTTTGTGGGCCGCGAGGAGCTGGCCGCCGCCCGCGCCGCGCTGGCCGAGACACGGCTGCTGACCCTGAGCGGACCGGGCGGCACGGGCAAGACGCGGCTGGCCCTCCAGCTGGCCGCCGACGTGATCGATGAGTTCCCCGACGGGGTGTACTTCGTCGCGCTGGAGGCGCTGCGCGATGCGGAGCTCGTCGCGCCCGCGATCAGCGCCGCGCTGGGCCTGACCGACGCGGGCAGCCGGCCCCCGCAGGACCACCTGGCCGAGCACCTGCGCGAGCGGCGAGTCCTGCTGCTGCTGGACAACCTCGAACAGGTCGTCGAGGCGGGAGCGGTCGTTACCGAGCTGCTCCGTCGCGCGCCAGAGCTGAAGGTGGTCGTGACCAGCCGGGTCGTGCTGCGCGTCTACGGCGAGCACGAGTTCCCCGTGCCGCCGCTCGGGCTGCCCGGCGGGGAGGACGTCCCCAGCCCCGGCCGGGCCATGTCGGCCGAAGCCGTGCGCCTGTTCGTCGAACGCGCGCGCGCCATCCAACCCACTTTCATCCTGGACGAAGCCAACGTCGACGCAGTCGTCGAGATCGTGCGCCGGCTGGACGGGCTGCCGCTGGCCATCGAGCTTGCCGCCGCGCGCGTACGCATCCTGCCCGTGCCTGCTCTGCTCAGCCGGCTGGACAGCCGGCTGGCGACGCTGACCGGCGGTGCGCGGGACCTGCCCGCGCGACAGCAGACGCTGCGCGGCGCCATCGACTGGAGCCACGACCTGCTCGACGAGCCCGACCGGTGCCTCTTCGCGCGCCTGGCAGTCTTCGCCGGCGGCGCCTTCCTGTCCGAGCTGGAAGCCGTCTGCGGGCCGCCGGCAGAACTCGGACAGGAGGTTCTGCAGGGCCTCTCCTCACTGACCGAGAAGAGCCTGCTGCGCAGCGAGATCAGCGCCGGGGAGGAGCCGCGCTTCACGATGCTGGCCACTCTCCGCGAGTACTCCCTCGAGCGGCTGGAGGAGCGCGGCGAGAGCACGGCTCTGCGCGAGCGGCATGCGCAGACCTACCTGGCCCTGGTCGAGGCATGCGCCCCGTCGCTGACCGGCGCCCAGGGCCGCCACTGGCTGGACCGTCTGGCGCACGACCACGAGAACGTGCGCGACGCGCTCGGCTGGCTGGTGCACGAGAGCCGGACGCAGGAGGCGCTTCGTTTCCTGAGCGCGGCCTGGCGCTACTGGCAGATCCGTGGCCACCTGTACGAGGCCCGCGAGCGCGCAGAGCAGGTGCTGGCCATGGCCGCCGTGGCCGAGCAGCCGGCCAGCTTCCAAACCAGGGCCTTTGGCGCGGCGGGCAGCATCTGTTACTGGCAGGGTGACCACCCAGCGGCGCACGCCCACTACTCCCGTGCGCTCCGCGCAGCCGAGGAGTCGGGCGATGAGGCGCTCGTGGCGGAGGCCTACTACAACTTCGGCTTCGCGCCGATCGACGCTCCCGCCGACGATTCGGCCGCCCTCTACCGCGCCGGCCGCGAGTGGTTCGAGAAGAGCTTCGAGCTGTATCGGCGGCTGGGCAACCCGAAGGGTGTGGCCGACAGCAGTTGGGCGTTGTCCATCGCGCGCGCAGCGGACGGAGACCTGGAGGGAGCCATCCGCTACGTCCGCGAGGCGCTGGAGGCCTACGGGCAACTGGACGACAGGTTCGGGCGTGGCTGGGCGCTGCACATGCTCGCCTCCTACCAGCTCGCCCTGGATCGGCTCGACGGCGCGCGGCCCTGGCTGCACGAGGGACTGTCGATCTTCAGCGCGGCCGACGACCTGCCGGGCATCCTCGTGCTGCTGTATGACTTTGCCCTGCTCGCCTTCAAGTCAGGCGACGAGGAGCGTGCCTGGCGGCTGGCGGGTGCGGCCGACCGGCTGCGACAGTCGACCGGCGCCGGCATCGCCGACCTATCGGTGGACTTCATCGGCTGGACCATTCCCGCTCGCCCGACCGGCGACAACGAGACACGACGGGCATGGGACGAGGGCGCCTCGATGACCACCGAGCAGGCCGTCAAGTACGCCCTAGCCGAGGCGGAGAGCTAGACCAATGCCGGACCTGAAGGCCGCCGAGCGCGCGCGCCTGCCGGACAGTGCCTTTGCCTACGTGGATGCGCGCGGCCGCCGGCTGCTGCCTATCCACGACGAGGCGCACGTGCGCAATGCGCTGGCCCGCTTCGCGCGCACGAACTTCGAGGACGATGCCGCCCGCGATCGCGCCCGTCGACGTCTGCTGCGGGCGGCGCGCCGGTACGGCATCGTGCCCGACGGCTTCATAGCCGGCCAGCTCGAGCCCGCCCGGCGTCTGCCCCGCGGCGCCATCACTTTCCTGCTGTCCGATATGGAGGGTTCGACCGAGCTGCTGGCGGAGCTGGGCGAGGACTATGCCGGGCTGCTGGCCGACCTGCGACGCCTGCTGCGCCGGCGCATGCGCCAGCATGGCGGCCGCGAGGTGGATGCCCGGGCCGACGAGTTCCTGGCCGCCTTCGAACGTCCTCAGGCTGCGCTGCACGCGGCGCTCGCCATCCAGCTGGCGATCGGCGAAGCGTCGTGGCCGGCCGGCGTTCGGCCGCGCCTGCGCATGGGCATCCACAGCGGCCGGCCGACGCTGACCAGCGAGGGTTACGTGGGGCTGGCGGTCCATGCCGTCGCCCGGGTCTGCTCGGCGGCCCACGGCGGCCAGGTGATCGTTTCAGGCGCAACCGCGGCCGCCTTGGCTGAGCAGTTGCCCGAGGGCCTGAGCCTGTCCAGCCTGGGCGAACATCGTTTGCGCGGCCTGCCCAATCCAATCGAGCTCTTGCAGCTCCTGGCCGAGGGGCTCGGAGCATCCTTCCCGCCGCTGCGCGATAGCGCCGCGAGCGTTGGCGCCCCAGCGGTCAAGGAGCGCTAGCGCGACTTCGCTGGGACTCAGCGGCTGGGCGCCCGTCCCACCGGTTTGGCGGCTGGGTCGTCCTCCGTATCGAGGATGCCCAGGCGAACCGCATGGAACGTCGCCTCTGCGCGATTCGAGACGGCCAGCTTGCGCAGGATGCGCTCGACATGGATCTTGACGGTGCCAGCCGCAAGCTGCAGATCGGAGGCGATTTCCTTGTTGGAGCCACCGTGGGCAATCGAGCGCAGAACCTGGAGTTCGCGCGGTGTCAGCGGATCTGGCCTCGGCGTGAACGCCGTCTGCGCCGAATCAATCGCGAAGGCCTGGATAACCTGGCCGGCCAGGGTCCGATCGACGAACGCCTCGCCAGCGAGCACTCGTTCGACGGCGGCAATCAAGGCACCGGACGGCGCATCCTTCAGCAGGAACGCTGTCGCGCCTGCCTGTATCGCATCGACGACGGACTTTGGGTCGGTGTCGGTGCTCAATACGATGATCCTACTCGACGGACTGGCCCTACGCAGGGCGGAAACGACGCTCACTCCGCCGCTACCGGCAGGTGAGAGCCCGGAGACGATCAGCGCCGGGCGCAGCGTGCGGCAGAGTCCTATCGCGTCCGGCAGGCTGGACACCTGGCCGGTGACGTCCACCCCCGAGATGCTGGCGAGGACGCTGCTCAGGCCGGCAAGCGTAATGTCGTGCGACTCAACGACTACGGCTGTGGCAGGACGACGTCTCACCGGCCTACCATCGGGTCGGTCGTGGCTGGCCATTCGACTTGCCTAGGTTCCAGGATGGGGAGGGCCCAAGTGTGGCCGACGTCTCGGCTCCGGGCTAGGGCTCGATGAGGCTACGTACGCGTCGGCAACGGTCCTGCCCATCGGTGGTCTACATCCGATTGGTTCAGGTTCCGCCGCCTGTCCGCTCGGCTCAGCGTTCCGCTTGTGCCTGCTGAAGCAACTCGTGGGCGTCGATCGTCCTGCCGGCTGCTTCGGCCAGAATGGCGGCGAGGCGCATTTCCTGCGCCGAGAACGGAGCCCTGCTCTCGAGACGGACGAGCGCGTGAACGCGCTCTGCCCCCTTGACCAGCGCCGTGGCCGTGCGGCCAGTCACCAGCACCGGCGCAAGGTCCACGTCGGAAGGCTTGAGGGCGTCAAGGCGCACTACCGTGACTTCTGCTTCGAACAGGCTGGCGAGCGCCCGCTCGAGCTGATCCAGTACGGCAACCCCTGCATCTCGCCCGAAGGCGCGCACGTGATCGAGAGCCGCGGCCAGCCGGACCTGCTGGGAGCGCGCCTCGGTCAGCGCGTTCCGTAACGAGCGGGCCGTGAGCGAGGCCGTGGCGGCGATGACCACCGCCAGCGGCAGCGCGACGGCGAGGTGGTCCAGTGAGCCCGAGCGGTCGAGCACCGTCGCGCGCCAGACCTCCGTGCCCAGCACGAGGGCAACTGCGACGCTGGCCTGCTTTCCCGTCAGATACCAGCCGGCCACCGCCAGGACCGGAGCGTACAGCGCGAAGTAGGGCGAGCTGCCCGCACCGGTGAGCGAACTGAGAGCCGCAGTGAAGACGGTGGGTCCTCCCGCCAGGACCAGCAGCCACTGATCATCAACCCGTTCCCAGGGCACTATCAGCGAGCCGAGCGAGAACGTGGCGAGCGCAACGCAGAGAGCGAGGACGTCGGCATACCTGATGCCTGGCCCGAGGTGCGAGCCGGCGGTCAGCAGCACGATCGGGATCGCCACCACCGTGAGGCCCAGAACTGCCCAGCGCATCGCCTGCCCGGCATCGCGCGTGGCGGCCAGATCGCCGGATGGACCAAGCCTCGGCTTGAGGGCGCCCGTGAGGGCAAGTTGACCAGTCAGATTGCGGGCGCGACTGAGCATCAGTCCAGGCCCTCAGTCATGTCGCTGCCCACAGCGAGCGGCTCCAGTTGGCGCCGTCCCCGCAGGTTGCGAGAGATGAAGTGCCAGGCCAGCAGCGCCAGGGCCAGGGCGACGAACGGGATGGCCGCCGTACCGATGACCTGTGCCGCCCGATCGGCGGTGGAGGTATCGGGCAGGTTGGGGGCCGATCCCGCTGAACCGGCTGAACCCGCTGCTGCGTCCGGTGCCGGGCAGACGTCGCTACCGGCTGCGGGCTCCTCGCTCGCGCCGGGATCGTCCCCAGCGCCAGGTGCAGAGCCGCTCGGGTCGGGCGAGGTCGTGGGCGCCGGTGACGTGCTCGAGCCTGGCTCGGGGGACGCGCTTGGGGCGGGCGACACGCTCGGCGCCGGTGATGTGGCCGGGCTGGCGCCCGGCGACGTACCGGGGCTGGGGTGCGCTACAGCGGTCTGGCAGACAGCCAGGTCCGCCCCCACCAGGAGCACGGTCACCTTGCTGATCCGGGCGAAGACGTCGAGCTCTAGGCGCAGACTTGCGAAGACGCCGACGGCGACGCTCGAATGTACCGTGGTGCCCGCAGCGATGACCCGCCTGCTGCCGCCGATTGTCAGCTGGCCATCACTCGTCGCCGTCGCTGCGACGAAGCCGGTCACCTGACCACAAACCTCGAGGCTGCTGGTCACGTTGGCCGTGACCGTGCCGTCCTTGACCTGGCCGAAGACGTTCAACTCGAGCGTGGCGCACAGGTCGGCACCGAGCTTGACGGCGGCCGGCAGCTCGGCGCCCAGGGCCAGCACGAACTTGCGGCCGGCGATGGTCAGGTTGCCCAGGCTGGTCAGGGTGGCCTTGCCGTAGGCGGTCACCTCGCCGCAGATCTGGACGGTGGTCGTGGCGTCCGCGTCCAGAACGACGATGTCGTTGATGCTGCCGGAGGCGTCAAGCGTGAGGCGCAGGCAGAGATACGCATCCACCTCGACGGCCGACGGGACGGTCGTGCCGGCGGCGATGACGTAGGCGACGCCGTTGATCGTCAGCGCACCAGCCAGCAACGCGCTCGGCGCGACGTAGAGCGTGACCGTGCCGCAGACCTCGATCGTCGTCGCAGCCCGCACAGGCTCGGGTCCAACCATGCCGCGGCCACCGGGAATTGCGGCGACGAGCGTCGCCAACAGCACTGCCACCACCAGGATTCGTAGACGAGTAGCCATCGGACGAGTCTCCAGTCGTGTTGCACAGGCCCGCTGTCGACCTTTGGCGATACCCTGGTCTCGCGCGCGTTGGCGCACAATCGGGCCGATGGCCTAGTCGACGTATGGAAAACGGCATATGCCGGGCCGCGAGTTGCCGGCGGACGGCAAGGTCTGGGTGTCGTCCGGGCATCGACCGCGTCAGCTGTCGCGCTGTTTATCGTCGCAAGCGCATGCTCGAGCTGATCGCCTGCTGGCCGTACCGGCCAGACTTAGTGTCGTGATCGACAGCCGGCAGCATTCCGCCCAGGGCTAGCTGCGCATGAGCTGCCCCAGCCGCCGGCGAGCATTGCCCAGCGCCTGCTGCTCATCGTCTGCCTCAGCCGCCAGCAGCCGACCAACGTCGCGCGCAAGCTGCTCGTCGTCCAGCGCCGAAGCGAGCACGGGCAGTACGCGGCGCGCGTTGCGCGGGTCGAGCAGCGCGTCCCACATCAGCTCGAGGTGCCTCTGCCTCATTTCGCGCTTCTCGCGCAGCGCTCGCGCGCGATCCTCCGCCAGCGGCTTGGCGTACGCCACGACGACGCCCGAGATGAGCCCACTGATCGCGCTGATGATGGCCACCGCTACGGCCGTGCTCGCGTCCATGCCCTCAGTTCAGCACGGCGCAGTGCCAGCTAGCGTGGCGCGCGCCCGCATGCGGTGCCGGAAGGAGGAAGGATGGTCGGGGCGGCCGGATTTGAACCGGCGACCCCAGCGTCCCGAACGCTGTGCGCTACCAGGCTGCGCTACGCCCCGACCGAAGGGATGCCCGAGCGCGCTCGCGCCGGGCGGCCTTCAAGTATAGCGAAGGGCCAGTCTAGCCCCGGACGACGTGACCAAATCCCAGCTCGGACAGGCGCCGCACGCCCAGCAGGGCCATATCCGTGCGCAGTTCTCGTCCCAGCAGCTCCAGCGCCCGACCCACACCCGCCTCGCCGCCGGCGGCCAGAGCGTAGCCCAGCGGCCGACCAATGAAAGCGGCCCGGGCGCCCAGCGCGAGCGCGGTCAGCACGTCCACGCCGCGCCGGATGCCGCCGTCGACGTATATCTCGGCCCGCTCCGCGACGGCCTGGACCACCTCGGCCAACACGTCCGCCGTGGCCGGCGTGCGATCGAGCTGGCGCCCGCCGTGGTTGGAAACCCACACGGCGGCGGCGCCGTGTTCGACGGCGAGCGCCGCGTCCTCGGCGGTCAGGATGCCCTTGACGACGATGGGCAGCGAGGTCAGGTCGCGCAGCCAGGCCAGATCGGTCCAGCTCAGCGAGGCGTCGTTCAGCCCGCCGATTACCACCGGCAGCAACCCCTCATGCGTGCCGGCCGCCGCCTCCAGCTCGAAGTTGCCGTAAGCCTGCGGGTAGGGCAGCCGATTGCGCGCGTCGCGCTCGCGCATGCCGGCGACGGGAAAGTCGGCCGTCAGGACGATGGCGCCAAAGCCGGCCGCCTGGGCCCGGAGCACCAGCTCGGCCGAGCGCTGCCGGTCGCGATGGACGTAGAGCTGGAACCAGCGCGGGCCGGTGCCCGCTGCGCTGGCGGCCTGGGCCACCTCCTCCAGTGTCCGGCTCGACATCGTCGAGAGGCAGTACGGCAGGCCGGCACGAGCGACGGCACGGGCGGTGGCCAGTTCAGCCTGAACGTGGGCGAGGTGCTGGAAGGCCATCGGCGCGGCCCCCACCGGCAGCGCCGCCTCGCTGCCCAGCAGGCGAGTGGAAGGATCGACGCCCGAGACGTCGACCAGCACCCGCGGCCGCAGCCGCCAGCGGCGCCAGCCTGCCTCGTTGTCGGCCAGCGTCAGCTCGTCCCCCGCCCCGCCACAGATGTAGTCGAAGGCGCCCGTCTCCAGCTGCTCGCGGGCCAGGCGCTCGAAGTCGGCCAGGTTGACGACCCTGTCGGGCTCGAAGCGCGGCTCCTCCACGCCGGCAGCGTACCAGCGCCGCTCAGGCTTACTCGGCCGTGCCCGCCCCAGGTCGCGCTCCGGATCCCCGATTTGTGGCGCGGATGGGCAGCACGACCAGCGCCGCCACCACAAAGGCCGCCGCCATCAGCCAGAAGGTCAGCGGCAGGCCGGCTCCGTCACCCAGCTCGGCGATGAGCCAGCCGTACAGCGCCACCCACAGCGACCCTATGCCAAAGGCCAGCGTGAAGTAGGCCGAGAAGGCCGCATCGCGCAGGGCCGGCCGGGCGATGTCGCCCAGCAGCGCCTGCAGCTGAGGGCTCTCGACGAAGTTGAAGACGCTCAGCAGCGCGATGGCCAGCCACAGCGCTGGCTCGTTGTCGCCGGCCAGCACGAAGGCTGCCAGGGAAGCCGCCCCGCACAGGTAGGCGCCCACGATCAGCGGCTTGCGTCCGAGCCGGTCGGACAGCCAGCCGGCGACCACCGGCCCGGGCACGGAGCCGATGACCAGCACGGTGTACATCAGCGCCACCGTGCCCACATCCAGCCCGATCACCAGGCTGAGGTAGAGCGGCACGAAGACGTTCAGTACGCCCAGCCCGCGGCCGCCGCCGCCGATGGCCGCCGAGGCGTAGACCAGCAGCAGGTCACGATCACGAAGTACCGCCGAGTAGGCGCTGCGCACGTTGCCGTAGGCGACCGCCGCGGCCCGGTCTACGCCCGACTCGCGCACCAGCGCCCAGATGGCCAGCGCGATGAGGATGGCCGGCACGCCGAAGAGCACGACCGTCCAGCGCCAGCCGATGCCGGCGATCAGCCAGGCCCCGATGAGCGGCACGGCCACCGTGCCCAGGTTGCCGCCGGCGATGTGGGCCGAGATGGCGAAGCCCCGGCGGTGCTCGGGGAACTGCTCCGCCAGCAGGCCGTTGCCCACCGGGTGCTGGGGCGAGCCACCGATGCGCGAGACGACGTTGGCCACGGCGAAGGACAGGAAGCCGCCGGCAAGGGCTTGGGCGGCCATTCCGCCGCCGAAGACCAGGCCGCCAACGGTCAAGATCGAGCGCCGGCTGAACCAGCGCGTCACCGCGCCGTAGGCCAGTTGGACGAGTCCGGAGAGGATGTTGCCGGCAGCGGCCAGGAAGGCGATCGCCGCCACGCCGACGTTGAGCTCCGTGATGATCGCGAGATAGACGAGCGGCAGCAGCGCCGCCTGGGCATGGTTGACGGCGTGCGCCGCGCTGAGCAGCCAGAGCGTGCGCATGGGGCGGATGGCAGCGTCGGCTGGGCGCATCTGCAGCGCAGAGTAGCCGAGGCGGCTCGGCGATCCCCTGCGCCGCTAAACTGGCCTGCCATGACGAACCACAGCAATGACCCTTCCGAAGATCGGCGTGAGCGCTGGGCGCTGATCCTGGGCGCGAGCAGCGGCTTCGGTGCCGCCGCGGCCCGCTCGCTGGCCCGTGCCGGCTACCCCATCGTGGGCGTGCACCTCGACCTGCGCGGCACGCGCGCCGCGGCGGAGGCCGTGCGTGACGAGGTCGCCGCCACGGGTGTACCGGTTGCGTTTCACAACGTGAATGCCGCCGACGAGGGCAAGCGCCGCGAGGTCATCGCCGACACGCAGCGCCGCTTCGAGGAGCGCCGCGCCCAGGGCGTCGAGCCATTCGTGGCCGTCTTCCTGCACTCCCTCGCGTTCGGCACGACCCTCTCCTATATCAGCGCGGTTCCAGAGGAGCGCGAGGTCAGCCAGAAGCAGCTGGAGATGACCGCCGACGTGATGGCCCACTCGATGGTCTACTGGGCTCACGACCTGTTCCACGCCGGTCTGCTGGCTGACGGCAGCCGGCTGTTCGCGATGACCAGCGAGGGCGCCACGCGGGTGGTCCCCACCTACGGCCCGGTCAGCGCGGCCAAGGCCGCCCTCGAGTCTCACTGCCGCCAGCTGGCCCTCGAGCTGATGCCCCACCGCATCACGGTCAACGCCATCCGTGCCGGTGTGACCGACACGCCGGCCCTGCGCCGCATCCCCGGCCACGAGAGCCTGATCGAGGCCTCCACCGCGCGCAACCCGGGTGGCCGCATGACGACCCCCGAGGACGTGGCCGAGGCGCTTGTTGCGCTTGCGTCACCTCGGCTGCACTGGATGACCGGCAACACGATCGGCATCGACGGCGGCGAGATGATGGGCGCCCGCCGGCCGGGTTCCTGATCAAGCGACCATTGCTGGTGCGGGCAGGAGCCGCGTGCGGCGACGCCCCAGTGCCGCGTGCGGCCCCCGCCCCCTAGTTGCCGTCAGAAGTGCAGGTTCGGGGCACACGAGGATCGGAAGGGACCCGCTCAGAACCTTCCTGCGCCCCCAACGTGCGCTTACCTGGCAGTTCTGACGGGCAACTAGCCCGTTTCGCGGGCCATCAGGTTCCGTAATCGCACTTATGGCGGGAGTGCACCTTCACGGGTCAGGCCGTCGCGCGTAGGTGACGGGACGCCGCGATCGCTCGTGGGTGCGGGTCGCCGCCCATCGCTCGCGGCGACGGGCCCGCGATCGCTCGCGAGTGGCAGCTACGGCGTCAGCGTCAGGGTCCGGCGGCCGGCCAACTCCACGCTCTCGCTCGTCCAGGGCAGCCGCACCGGCGAGTTGTTCAGCCAGCGCGAGATCAGATCGCCGTAGTGCTCGTCGAAAGGCAGGCCTGATTGGCCGGTGGGCTGTAGAACGGTCGCCGCGTCGAGGTCGGACATGTCGATCACCAGCCGGTAGGAGGGATGGCTGGTGACCGCGAAGACCCGGCGCAGGTCGGCCGGCCCCTCGCCCGCGGCGGCATAGTCGGCGCTCAAGGGGCCGCACAGCTTGTTGACCGTAGTGCAGCTGCCCGGTGCCGGGTAGGGCCCGCGGTTAAAGACGGCCTCCAGCGGGCCGATGCCTGAGCGCCCGAACGTCTCCTCCGAGAAGTTCACCGTATGGATCCGGCCCCAGGTCCAGCCGGCGGGATCGCCCAGGGTGTGGCGCAGGTCGGCGCCGGCCAGATCCAGCGCGCGGGCCATGATGCGCGCCGGCGTCTCGCGGACGCCGGGTGTCGTGCTGTCGTCCCACAAGGCGCTGCGGGGCTCGGACAGCAACCTGGCCAGCGCCTCGTGCGAGGGCTCGCTGCCCACGTAGCGCGCAGCCATGTCCAGCGCGTCACCGCCCCCGCCCAGCTCATCGTCGAAAACACCGCGCAGCAGGCGGTAGGCGAAGGCCTCGTAGGCCGCGCAACCCTGCGACTGGATCTCGCACGACAGGTCGTCGCGCCACGCCTCGATACGCTCCATTACCACGCCGCCGTCGGCCGTCTGGGGCACGACGCCCTCTAGCGCCTCGATGACTGTCTTCGCACGGGTCAGCCGCGTGTCGCGCTGCAGCTCGCGCATCGCGTCGACGGTCAGCGGTGCGGCGTCGTCGAGCAGCTCGAGCAGGCGCATGGCGCGGTAACCGGGGTCCCAGTCACGGCCCAGGAAGTGGGCATAACCGCCGCCAGCCGGCGCGTTGTTGGCCGCCACGATGAAACCGGCCGGCGGGTCGAAGACCGACGGCAGCTCGTCGTAAGGCACCCAGCCGGTCCAGTCGTGCGAGCCGTCGGCTCCCGGCGCCGGCAGCGAGCCGTCGCCGGCTCCGCGCACCGGCATGCGCCCGGCTACCTGCAGGCCGATGTGGCCATCCACGTCGGCGTAGGCGAAGGCCTGCGCAGGCGCGTGGAAGTTGCGCAGAGCCGCGCGGAACTCCTCCCAATTGCCTGCGCGGTTGATGGCCAGCACGGCATCGAACGTGCGATCGCCCGGTGCCAGGGCGCTCCAGGCGAGGGAATAGGCCGTGCCCGGCTCGGCCAAACCTGGGCTGTCATCTTCTCGCACACCCAGCTCGTCGGCCACGTCGCTGATTAGCGGGCCATGGACGGTGGAGCGGATGCGCACCGTCTCCTCTCCTCCGCCTGCGATGCTGATCGTTTCCTGCCGGGTCGTGAAGGGCAGACTCTCGCCGCCGTGGAGATAGCGGCTCGGCGAGTCCGGGTCGAGCGTCTCGACGAAGAGGTCCTGCACGTCCGGCCCGAGGTTGGTCAGCCCCCAGGCGATGCGAGCGTTGTGACCCAGCACGATGCCCGGGCCGCCGGGGAAGCCGGCACCGGCCAGCTCGTAGGGACACTGCGGCCCGACCGGCCGGCAGTGCAGCCCGACCAGGAACCAGAGCGAGGGCATCGAGACGCCCAGGTGCGGGTCATTGGCCAGCAACGCACCACCACTGGCCGAGTTCTGCGGCGCCACCGCCCAGGCGTTGGAGCCCAGCCCCCCGAAAGCACCGGCTCCCTGGGCCCCGCCCAGCCCCAGTCGAGCGCCGAGTGAGTCGCCCAGCTCCAGCAGCCCGCCCAGCTTGGCCTCGTCCGCGGCGGCAGCCCGCGCCGGCGGCACGAATGTCTGGAAGCCAGGTGTGCCGCCGACCAGCACCGGCCGCTGCCCGTCATAGAGCGGCGTGAGCTCGAAGATCTGCTCGGCCGACAGCCCGCGCGCAGCCAGCGCCAGCCGGAACACCTCCACCTCCCAGTTGCCGCCCAGCGCCCAGGCCTGCACCTTCTGCCAGGTCAGGCTATCCAGTGCCGTCCAGGGCTCGGGCCGGAAGCCGCCCAGACCGCCGCCCGCCCCCAGCAGGCCGGCCACGACGAAGGGCAGCGGCAGGTCACCGTGCTGATCGAGCCAGGCGTTGACGCCTTCCGCGTAGGCCTCGAGAGCCATCCGTCCGGCGTCCGACACCACCTCCAGGTCTGCCTGCGCGGCCCGCTGCCAGCCCAGCGTGCGAATGAAGCGGTCCGTGCCCACCTCGCTCCGCCCGAAGAGCTCGGCCAGCCGGCCGGCCCCGATGCGCCGCCAGACCTCCATCTGCCACATTCGCTCTGAGGCGTGGGCGTAACCCTGGGCGGCGAAAAGGTCGTGGCTGGTGGCCGCGTAGATGTGCGGGATACCGGCCGCGTCGCGCACAACCGTGACGTCGGCGCTGAGGCCGGGCAGCGACGCGCTGCCCTCGCGCTGTGGAAAGCCGCGTACGACCAGCCAGGCGAGCAGCCCGCTGCCCAGCACGGCCACGACCAGCACCAGGATCAGCAGCAGCTCGAGCACGCGCCCAAGCGCCCGGCCCAGGCCCCTCATCGACCTCCCTCTGTGACGTGCCGCCATGATGCACGAAAGCGAAGGCTCAGCCGCGGTACCTGAAGCACTCCGGCAGGTGGTCGTCGACCAGTCCGGCTGCCTGCATGAAGGCGTAGACGATGGTCGACCCCACGAAGGCGAAGCCGCGCTTCTTGAGCTCCTTCGAGAGCGCGTCCGAGGCCGGCGTGCGCGCGGGCAGGTCGCCCATCGCCGCCGTCGCGGGCAGAGGTGAAGGCGGGGGGACGCGCGCCGTCAACCAGGCGTCGAAGGTGCCCTCGGTTGCCTGCAACTCGAGCAGCGCACGGGCATTGCCGATCGTGGCGTCGATCTTGGCCCGGTTGCGCACGATGCCGGCGTCGGCCAGCAGGCGCTGGCGGTCAGCCTCGTCGAAGGCTGCCACGAGACGCGGCTCGAAGCCCCGAAAAGCGTGCCTGAAGTTGTCGCGCTTGCGCAGGATGGTCTGCCACGACAGGCCGGCCTGGAAGCCCTCCAGCGTGAGCAGCTCGAATAGGGCCCGCTCGTCGTGCAACGGCGTGCCCCACTCGACGTCGTGGTAGGCCACCATCAAGGGGTCCGAGCCGGCCCACCAGCAGCGGGGCTGATCCATCAGGGCAGGCAGAGAGGTCGGCCGAGGAGGTGGCCGCCCTCTCGTGAGTGGTTCAGAAAGCTTCGAGGTAGCGCTCGAGCTCCCAGCTGGTTACCTGCATCCGGTACTCGTCCCACTCCTGGCGCTTGGCCTCCACGAAGCGCGACAGGATGTGCTCACCCAGCGCCTCGCCGATGACCTCGTCGCGCTCCAGCTCGTCGATCGCCTCGCCCAGCGTGCCGGGCAGCTCCTTGATGCCCCGCTCGCGGATGCGGTCGGCGTCCATCGCGTAGAGGCTCTCCTCGACCGGCTCGGCCAGCTCGAGGCCCTTCTCGACGCCGTCCAGGCCTGCGGCCAGCATGGCCGCGAAGGCCAGGTAGGTGTTCGACGAGGGATCCGGGCAGCGCACCTCGACACGGGTGGCCTCGATGCTGCGCCCGGGTGAGACCTTGGGCACGCGGATCAGCGCCGAGCGATTGGTCCGCCCCCAGGTCAGATAGGTGGGTGCCTCGTAGCCCGGCACGAGCCGCTTGTAGCTGTTCACCAGCGGAGCCAGGATGGCGATCATGCCCCGGGCGTGGGTTAGGATGCCGGCCATGTAGCTGCGCGCCAGGTCCGACAGTCCGTACTGGTTGGACGAGTCGGCGAAGGCGTTGCGCTCCTCGGCGATCGAGTAGAGGCTCTGGTGGGTGTGCATGCCCGAGCCGTTGATGCCGAAGATCGGCTTGGGCATGAACGTGGCATACAGCCCGTGCAGCTGCGCGATCGCCTTCAGCGTGAACTTGAAGGTCGCCGCGTTGTCCGCCGTGCGCAGGCCGTCGGCGTACTGGAAGTCGATCTCGTGCTGGCCGGGCGCGACCTCGTGATGCGCGGCCTCGACGCGGATGCCGAAGGCCTCCAGCGCGTTGACCATGTCCTGGCGCACTTCCTGGGCCAGGTCCGTCGAGAAGTCGAAGTAACCGGCCTGGTCGTGGGGCAGCGGCTTGAGCTCGCCGTTCTCACGCCGGAAGAGAAAGAACTCCAACTCCGGACCGGCATTCCAGATGTAGCCGAGCTTTTGAACGCGCTCCAGCTGGCGCTTGAGGATGAAGCGCGGGTCGCCCAGGAAAGGCTCGCCCTTGGGTGTGTAGACGTCGCAGATGACGCGCGCGGTGCCGCGGCTGCCCAGCGGCCCGCTGCCCAGCGTGCCGTGGCCCGGCTGCCAGGGGATCTCGGCGAAGGTGTCCATGTCCGGCTGGAGGTACTGGTCGCTCTCTGCGATGCGCGTGAAGCCCTCGACCGAGCTGCCGTCGAACCAGGTGCCGTGCTCGACCGAGTCGGCCAGCTGGTGGAGCGGGATGGTGACGCTCTTGACCGCCCCGATGATGTCCGTGAACTGCATCTGGACGAAACGGATGTTGTGCTCCTTGGCCGTTTCGATCTTCTCCAGCGCGCTCTTCTCGCCGAGCTCCATGACCATTTGTTCGACACTCCCTGTTGCGTTGGACGGGCCTGCCCTTTGGGCCGGCCGCACGACGTTCGACAGTCTAGAACGTCGGCACAGACGGCACGGTAGCGGCTCGGTACCAATCAGGCGGCCGAACTTGTGCAGTTGGCACTAAGTTCGGCCGCCTTGGAGCCCTTTCAGCGTCGCGCACGATCCACTGGTTGCCTGCCCACCGGTTGCCCCGAAGGGGCGCTAACGGCCACCTTGCGAGCTTTCGGTCCGGTTGCAGGTCGGAAAGTTGCCCTGCAGCGATCCGGCCGGCCGATCAGAAGGCATTTCAAGACCTAAGTTCGCCGTTAGTTCCGCTGGCGGACAACTCGCGATGGATCGGGCGGGGCAACTCGAGAGAAACGGCGCGGCTGGGACCTAGGACCTGTCGATGGCGGTGCGGTGCTCCTCCGAGCTCTGCAGCAGTCGGACGGCCAGAGCGAGCGTGAAGCGCAAGCGGGCATCGGACAGCCGCCAGCCGGTCTGCTCCTCGATCCGCGCGAGGCGGTAGGCCAGCGTGTTGCGATGAATGCCCAGGGCAGCGGCCGCCTCAGCCAGGCCATCGTGCTCGAGCGCGGCGCGCAGCGTGTCCAGCACTCGCCGATCCCGCGCGGGCCGCCCATCGAGGAGCGGCGCCAGCAGCCTCCGCGCGTGGCGCAGCCCGTCGGGCAGGGCCGGCAGCGAGGCCAGCAGGCGGTAGGCGGCGGCCAGCTCGCTGCGACCCACGAGCAGGCCCTCCCGATCGGCCAGGCTGGCCCGCTCGGCCGCGCTCAATGCCTCCAGCGCCTCCAGCGTCAGGCGCGCGTGCGCCTCCATCGTGGCCCGCTCGAGCGGCTCGCTGAACGGCTGCGAGACGGCCACCGGCCGGCCCAGGCGGCGGGCCACGCGGTCGGCCAGGGCGAGGCCGTGAGGGTCGTCCGCCGGCGCTGCGGCCACGGCCCGCAATTCCAGGCTCGACGCGTCGCCACGCAGCAGCAGGCGGCTGACTGGTTCGCTCCGCTGGAGCGCGGCGCGCACGCGCTCGCGCTGCTCGAAGGTCGATGGTTTTGCGTCGTCCAGCTGGCGGGCGACGATGACCACCCAGGGCGGTCCATCGGCCGGCAGAAGCTCACGGCCATGGCCCGCCCCGGGCGCCGGCCCACGGCCCAGCTCGAGTGCCAGCAATCCGACGATGCGCCGCGCGGCCAACAGGTCGAGCTCGCTGGTCGGGGCGCTGCCCAGCAGTACCAGCGCTGCCTGGCGCCTGACCGCCTGACCGCCAGCGGCCGGTGGCAGGGGCAGGCGCAGGACCTCACCACGCCGACGCTGCAGGTAGTCGGCGAGGCCGCCTGCCTCGTCCTGGGCGTCGGTCGGGGCGTGGACGGCCAGCAGCGTGCCGTCGCCCGCCTCGATGGCCACCGGTCTGGCCAGGAAGCGCGCGATGATGCCCGCCAGGCCGGGCATACCCGCGCCGGCCAGGGCGGCCGCCTCGAGCTCGCTCTCGAGCTCCGCTACTCGCCGCTCCAGCTCCGCCTCGCCGGTGACGATGTAGGCGATGGTCGAACGTTCCAGGGCTGCTACGTCGCCGTTGGCCAGCAACAGCGCCGCCAGCCCGCGCGCGGCGCTGCGCTGGAGCAGCTCCTGCGTCTCCAGCGAGCCGGGCAGCGCCTGGCCTACGAGCAGGACGCCGCTGGCGCCGGCCGTGGCGACGGCCTCGATAACGCTGCCCGGCTCCACGCCCAGCGCGCGCAGGCTGTCCAGCGTGCCGTGCTGGACGATGGCCAGGTCGTGTGCCTCGAGGGCGTCGAAGGCCGGCACGCGCGCCTTCAGCACGCGCACCCAGGCCACTGGCCGGTCCAGCGCCGGTCCCGCCGCGGGAAACGGCCGCGCCTGCGGGAAGACCGAGCGCCACAGCTCGCGCAGGCTGGGCATACCTTCGCGCCGCCCGCCTCAGGCGGCCGCTAGCCGGCGGCGAGGCGCCGCTCGGGCCTGTGGCCCAAACGCGCCGACAGAGCGTCGAGCAGCCGCTCGAACTCCCGGTCCACGTCGACGTAGCGCTCGGCGGTCATGGCCAGCTCGAGGCGTTCGCCGCTGAGCCTGGCCCACACCCGCCGGCGGGGAAAGTAGAAGGTCAGCAGCAAGCCGGTGATCAGGCTGCCGTAGGCCAGCCAGATCAGTCCCTGGCCGGGGTCGCGCTTGATGACCATGCCGGTGTAGGCACCGGCCCGCTCCCAGCTGATGGTGTAGCCCGCGGTCTGGGCCGGGTCGGAGACACCGCCCAGGGCCAGCCCGCGGATGAAGATGATCGTGGCCTCGTCCGCCTGGTCCGTGGCCTGCAGCCCGCTGACCGCCAGCAGCGGCACGCCCTCGGCCGTACGGTCCATCACCAGTAGCAGGCCGATGTCGCTGCCCGGGATCGTCACGAAACCCTGCGGCAGGCCGCCCACCTCGCCAGCCAGCAGCACCGGCCCCTCCCATACCAGCCTGCCGGCCGCGTCGAGGATGGCCAGCTCGGCCGAAGGGCCAAACGTGTTCTGGTGGAAGACGAAGCCATTGACCTCCAGCGGGTCGTTCACGCGTATCGTCTTGCGCGCGATCTCCTCACCGTTCTGGTAGACGGCCAGGTCGGTGCGGAAGTCGGCGAACGAGCCGTCAGGGCGCGTCGGCGCCTCGAAGCTGATGTTCTTGACCAGCATGTTGCCCGGCGTGCCCACCGGCTGGACGGGCGCCGTGCCGCCCTCGCCCACGAAGACGACGGTCTCGTAACCGAAGCCGGAGGTGACCGCCCCGCCGGCCAGGAAGAGGATCAACCCCAGGTGCGTGAAGAGGGTGGCCATCTTGAAATACTGGTTCTTGTCGCCGTAGAGGTGGCGGCCCGAGCCGTCGGGATCGGCGGTCGTGCGCAGCCGATAACGGGACCCGCGCAAGAGGCCGGCCAGCTCGTCGGCCGCCGCAGCATCCACGCCCTCGAAGCGCGCCCGCTCGGACCGGCGCAGGTCGTAGAACTGGGGTGCCTGGACCGGCTGTACAGCGCGCACTCCGCGCCACAGCCGGGGCGTGCGGTCGAGCGTGCAGACGATGATGCTTACCGTCAGCAGCAGCAGCAGGAAGATGAACCAGGGCGCCGAGAAGACGCGGAAGAAGCCCAGCCGCTCGAAGACATCGACCATCAGCGGCCCGACGTTCAGGCCCAGCGCGCTGACCGGGTCGTAGATGCGATGCATCTCGGCCATCTGCTCGACGTAAGCCGCCGGATCGTGCAGCGAGAAGGCCGGCAACTGGCGCACCAGCGTGCCGATGAGCCCGGCCAGCGCCAGCAGGCTGATCTGCACGACCGCGAAGCGCACGCTGGTCAGCGTGCGCCAGGCCAGCCAGCCCAGGCGGGCCAGCGGATTGAGCGGTGCGGCCGCTGCGCGGCTGTCCAGCGTGATGGTGGCGATGATGTACCCCTATACCGGAATGAAGGCCTAGACCGACTGCCGCTGCCCCGCCGGCACAGTCCGGGCGGCGAGCAGGCCACCCTCGAAGTCGGCCAGCAGGTCGGGCAGGTCCTCGAGTCCAACCGAGACGCGCACGAGGCCGGCCGGGATCCCTGCCTCGGCCAGTTGGTGCTCGTCGAGCTGGCGATGGGTCATCGACGGCGGGTGCACACAGATCGTGCGCACGCTGCCCAGCGAGGCCGTGCGCGGGGGCAGGCGCAACGCGTCGAGGAAAGCCGCCGCGGTCAGCCTGTCGCCCAGGTCGAAGGCGAGCATGCCGCCGCCCAGACTCAGCAACCGCTGCGCGTGGGCGTACTGGGGATGACTGGGCAGGCCCGGGTAGTAGACCTGCCGAACGCCATCGGCTGCTTCCAGGAAACGGGCTACGGCGGCGGCGCTGGCGGAGTGGCGCTCCATGCGGACGTGCAACGTCTGGATGCCGCGCAGCACCAGGAAGGCCGAGAAGGGGGCGAGGCTGCCGCCCGTGTCGATCTGCACCTGGCGGGCCGCGGCGACCAGCTCCGGCCGGCCGACCAGCACACCGGCCAGCACGTCCGAGTGGCCGGCCAGCCACTTGGTGCACGACTCCACCACCAGGTCGGCGCCCAGCTCGATGGGCCGGCAGACGTAGGGCGAGGCGAAGGTGTTGTCGACCGCTACCAGCAGCCCGCGCCGGTGGCCGAGCTCGACCAGTGAGGCCAGGTCGGCCACGACGATGGTGGGGTTGGAGATGGTCTCGAGGTAGAGCAGGCGGGTGTTGGGCCGGATGGCCGCCTCCACCGCCCCGAGGTCGGTCGGGTCGACGAACGTCGTCTCGATGCCCATCCCGCGCAGCAGCTGGTCCAGCAGGTGGTGCACGGAGCCGTAGACCGCTCGCGTGCAGACCACGTGGTCGCCGCTGCGCAGCAGGCTGACAAGCGCGGCGTGGATGGCCGCCATGCCGCTCGAGAAGGCGTAACCGGCGGGCGCGCCCTCCAGCTCGGCCACCGCCTCGGCCAGCGCCACGGCTGTGGGGTTGTCGAGGCGCGCGTAGGCGTAACCCGCCTGCCGGTCGCTCAGGATGTCGCCCAGCTCCCGCGCGTCTTCGGAGCTGAAGGTGACGGCCTGGTAGATGGGCACTGCATCCGGTTCCTGCTCGACGCGCGGCTGACGCCCGGCGGCTCGCAGCGCGCGAGTGCCGAAACCTGGTACGTCGGGCAGTCGCTCCTCGTCCACTGCGGCGATGCTACACCGACCCGCGGCGGGAGCCGTCGCAGACCCTGTGCGGAACGCCCTACGATCGGGCGGCCATGCCGGGGGCCGGGCCACGCCGATTTAGCCGCGCGGCTTCTCCCACGGCGGGACCTGCTCGGTGCCGCCTGCCGTCGGTCGCTCGATCGGGATGGTCCCGGCGCGCTGGCCCGCTGGTGACCGCGCGGGCTCCTCTCCCTCGATCGGTCCGCCCAGCGGCGTGCCGGCGAGAGCTTCGGACTGGCGCGCGAAACGCACCAACTGGTTCTTGCCCCGCCGCTTGGCTTCGTACATGGCCAGGTCCACGCGGCGCATCAGCTCGTCGCTCGTTCGCCCATCCTCGGGAAAGGTGACCAGGCCGATCGAGACGGACGTCTGCACCAGCTCGGTGTCCTGGCGGAGGGCCAGGCGTGAGATGTCGAAGCGCAGCTTCTCGCCCACGCGCAGGGCACCGGCCTGGTCCGTGTCGGGCAGCACGACCACGAACTCGTCGCCGCCGTAGCGCGCGGCGAAGTCGCTTGCCCGCACCCCGGCACGAATGGCCTCCGCGGCCGCGCGCAGGAGTCGATCGCCCACTGCGTGCCCGTAGCGGTCGTTGGCCGCCTTGAGCCCGTCGACGTCGATCATCAGCAGGCTGAAGGGCCGGTTGGCGCGCTGGGCGCGCACTATCTCGCGCTCGACGGCGGCGTCGAAGTAGCCCCTGTTGTGCAGCCCGGTCAGGACGTCGAAACGCGACAGACGGAGTGCTGCCTCGCGGGCACGGCGTTGCTCGCCGCCGATGACCGCCGCCACGTAGGCGATCAGCGAGATAATCACCAGGTTGAAGGCGATCACTCCTACGGCCGGAAGGTCGATGGGCTGCACCTCCGGCGCCAGGCTGACGGCCAGCAGGTAGGCGACGCTGGTCAGCAGAGCCAGCACGAAGGGCATCGCTCCGCGCGCCCAGAGTGAAGCGCCCGACAGCAGCAGCACGTAACCCAGGAAGAACGGGCTGGCATAGCCGCCGCCCAGGTAGACCAGCAGCGACACGAAGAGGATCGCGGTCAGGGCCTCGAGCGGGTAGCGCCAGCGGCCCAGCAGCGCGAGAGGCACGATGTCCTGGCCCAGGACGATTAGGAAGGCACCCAGCGCCAGCAGCAGGTAGATCAGCGACTGGTCCGCCGTCTGTCCCAGCGTCACGACCAGCAGCCCGGCCGCGATGAAAACGTAGGTCACGACGCGCACCACGCGCTCGTAGAACCCGCTCTCGAAGAGGCCCCCCTCGTAGGCACCGGGGCCGCCGGCGGCCGTTGGCGCGAGGTTGGCCGGCGCCGCGTCGAGGAACAGCGCACCCACCGACAGCGCCCCGTTACGGCGCGAGACCAGGCGCGGCAGGAACAGTGCCCCGAGCAGGGCCAGGTTCGCTACGACGACTAGCGCGAGTAGAACTGCAAGATGGTCTATACGCACTTTCGAAGGAGGTTGCAGTCCGATATGGGCTGCCAATGAGTGACAAAGTCCCCACTAGTCGCCGATGGTACTAGGCGATTCCGAGTTGGGTACCACCTCGACATTGATAGTGTGGACGCGATGCAACGCGCTCAGAGACGTTTGGGAGGCCGCTCCGACGACCGAGTCGGCGACCTCGACAGACAAATAATCAGCCGCCTGCAGGTGGACGGCCGGCGAGCCTACACTCAGATAGCCCTGGAGCTGGGCATGAGCGAGGCGGCCGTGCGTGCGCGTGCCAATCGGCTAATGGCCGACGGCGTGCTCCAGATCGTCGGTGTCGTGGACCCGCTGAAGCTGGGCTACGAGCTGATGGCGCTGATTGGAGTGAGCTGCGACCCGGCCCGCGTGGTGGACATCGCCGGTGAGGCAGGAGCCTTCCCGGAGGCCGTTAGGGTAGTGGTGACAGCGGGCACCTTCGACCTGCTGGTGGAGGTCGTCTGCGAGGACCGCGAGGCGCTGCTGACCTTCATGAGCCAAAAGCTGGGCGCCGTGCCGGGGGTCATCAGCACGCACACCTTCGTCTACCTCCGCGTCGCCAAGCACGAGTACCAGTGGGCCGCACCGCACTGATGCCGCCGGCCCGGCCGCTCCTCACTCGACCCTGAAGAACCTCGGGAAGCGCTCCCCGTGCTGGCCGGCCTGCACGGCTCCGGCCGCGCCGTCGAGCGTGTCCAGGAGCTGCCTGGTGCCGCCCAGTCTGAAGCTGTACTCGTCGTAGTAGGCGCGCAGCCCGCTCCAGAAGGCCTCGGCGCCCACCCGCTGGCGGTACGAGTGCAGGTAGTTGCCGCCCTGGATGTAGATCGCCTCGTAGTAGCACTCGCGACTGTAGTCATAGAGCGTTCGGTCGAGCGTCGTCTTGGCGCACTTCGACTTGCGCCGGTTGACCAGCAGGTCGCGGGCCATGAAATCGGCCGGCGCCTCGTCGGCCCACGGCTCCGCCGCCTGGTCGCTGCCCACAACCGCGTAGAACCACTGGTGGGCGGTCTCGTGAGCAATGAGGTAGCCCAGGTTCGACTTCCTTGTTGAGCGCGGGATCCAGATGAGACCCGGCGATTCCATGCCGGTCCCGCCCTCCGTCTGGGCTACCACGAACCGCTCGTAGGGATAGCGGCCGACCCGCTGCGAGAAGTGGGCCAGTGACCGCTTGGCCCAGTTGACCATCGTGCTGGCGGGCAGCGACACGTGATAGACGTGGACCTTGATGCCGTTGACCTTGCCCTTGGCGAACTTGTACTTGTGGCTGGCCGAGAAGTTGAAATCACGCACGCGCTCCGCCACGAACGTCTGGGTCAAACCCTCCTGGGCGACGCGCCGGCCGGTGGTGGCGAAGACCAGCGCGCGGTCCGTCGTGATGGCGACGCGCACCTCCGGGCTGGTGCCGGTCACGAACGGATCGCCGAAGTTGGGCCTGTTGAACTTGACGGCTCGGCTGAGCCAGGGGATCCAGCGGTATGCCGTGACCACGCCGTTGAGCTTGGCGAACATCCAGTTCTTGTCGATGGCGTTGGTATTGAAGCGGGCCGAATAGGCGATCACGACCGACACGCTTGCTTCAGGCTCGAGCGGAGCGGACAGGTTGACGGTCAGCGTCTGGCCCGACTTGGTGGCCGTTGCGGGCTGGTCGGCGACGAGAACCTCGTGCAGGCTGTAACCGCCGATCTTGGAGGGCAGCAGGTTGAAGGCGAGGGCGTCCACCGCCTCGGCCGTGCCGTTGGTGACGCTGGCGCTGCTGCGCACGGCCAGCGTGCGATCAGCGAAGCTCAGCGTCGCGCTGACGTCGTAGGTCGCGCGCAGGCCGAGGCTGTTGGCCGCAGCAACAGGTGCCGGCAGGGCCACCGCGCCCATGAGAACGACGAGCACCAGCAGGGGCACGAGGACACGCACGCGCGCGCGCGCCGAAGCGGAGTGCGGGACATGGCCGGCCAGCCCCCCGTCCACGGTTCGGTTAGGCAGTTGGGCACCCTCTTTGCCTGCAGCAGCAAGAAGACTCCTGCAGCAAAGCGCAGATGGGTCCTCGTGACCAGCGCCGACTCAGTACCGCACTCCGGCGTACCTTTGTCGCGCTCACACCTGCCCTGCGTGGCCCAAGCCGGGCAGCATGCCTTGTCGTCGGTCGGCCGAGCGGACGTCCTCCTCCGCCTTGGCCGACTCGGCCGCCTCCTGGTAGACGGGCAGGGCGAATCCGAACTCGGCCCCGCCCTCGGGGCGTGGGAGAGCCCAGATGCGACCGTTCATGGCACTCACCAGCCCCCGACAGACGAACAGCCCGATGCCCGCGCCCGGGGCCGTCGTGCCCGACGGCGAGCGGAAGTACAGGCTGAACAGCTGCTCGGTCTCCTCGGGGCGGATGCCTGGACCGTCGTCGCGGACCAGGAACTGCACCTCGCCGGCTCCCTCCTGCACCTCGATGTCGACCTTGGACCGCGGTCCGGCGTATTTGGCCGCGTTGGAGAGCAGGTTGCGCAGGATGAGGCTGAGGTACTCCTCGTCGGCGGCCATCAGCGGCAGGCCGGCCGGCACGCTCAGATTTATGGTCATCTCCGGCCAGAGCGGCCGTTCGCGCTCGACCAGCTCGGTCAGCACCGGCTTGACGACCACTGGCCGCGGCTCGAAGAAGTCCGCCCCGCGCTCCACGCGGGCCAGCACGAGCAGGTTCTCGATGATCCGCTGGAGTCGCTCCGACTCGGCGGCGATACCGCCCAGCAGCTCGTGGCGGCTCTCCGCACCCAGTCTCTCGCCGCGCCGCAGGAGCAGCTGCGTGCCGCCGTAGATGGAGGTGATCGGCGTGCGCAGCTCGTGGGAGAGGATGCCCAGGAAGCGGTCGCGCAGCAGGTTCGCCTCGTGCCGCCACGACGCGTCCGAGACGACGAACAGCTCGTGCCGCTGACCGTCGAGGTTGAAGCCCGCGCTGGCCACGTCGGCCGGAAAGGCTGTGCCGTCGAGCCGCCGTCCGCTGGTTTCGAGACGTCGGTCGCCATTCCCGTCCTCCCCGCCGAAGTCGGCCAGGCTGGTTGCGTCGAGCTCGATGAGATCGGTCAGGGCGACGCCCCTCAGCTCACGCGCCGGACGACCGAAGAGCCGGCCGGTAGGTCCGGTCGCCCATGTCACCAGGCCCTCGCCGTCCACAGCCAGGACTGCGTTGGGGTGCGCCTCGAGGAGCGCCCTGAAGCGCGCCTCGCTGGCCCGCACGGCGGCCGAGTCGGCCAACTCCCGGTTTGCCTCGGCCAAGCGGAGCACGGCCTGGTCGCGCTCGACCGTACGGATGGTCATCAGGCCCAGCAAGGCAAGCACTTCGAGGTCGTCCTCGACGAAAAGCGGCTGTCCTTCGAGCTCCGCCACGAGAGTCGCTCGCAGCTTGCCGTCGACGACCATCGGCACGCTCGCCCGCGCCAGTCCGCTGCTGCTGAGAGGCGCCGGCTGGTCGCGCGTGTCAGCCAGCACTTCGCCCTGCGCGGAGGCAATGCTCACGCTGCGGCTGGCGAGTATGTCTCGTGCGCCGAGCGCGAGGCTGCGCCAGAGGAGGACCGGTTCCGTGCCCGCCTCGGCTGTCACCAGCCGGCGCGCCAGGTCGAAGGCGACCGCGCGCTGGCCGACGTTGCGCAGCCAGCGCGGTGGCACGAAGGCCGCGATGTACCCCAGCGCCGCCGACAGAGCGGCCAGCCGAGAGAGCAGCAGCACGCCAGGGTCGGCTCCCTCCGAACCTGCCGCGGCTGCGCCGGCGGCCGCGATGAAGATGGACGCGCCGAAGAGCGCGGTGGCCGCTCCGGCTAGAGCCAGGCGCAGGCGCGCCACGCCGTAGCGTCGCTGGCTCTCCTTCAGCAGCAGGGCCGCTGCGGCACCCTCGACCAAGGCGAAATAGAAAGCCACGAAGAGCGCCGCCGGCGGCGGGATGTCGGACGGGACCAGGATCAGCGCGGCGGCCAGCGCAAAGCCGCCCAGCACCACCGCGAAGCTCCAGCGGGGCAACGGCCGGATGAGGCTCACGAGCCGGAGGACGAGCACCGGCTGAGCCAGCAGCAGGGCCCGGGCCAGCGGGCGCAAGGTGTCCGATATCCCCGGCTCCAAACTGTCCAGCAGCGAGATGGCGAAGATGCCCGCCGTCGTGGAGAAGACGGCCACCAGGGCCAGCTCGATAGGGCCTCGCCGGCGCAGGTAGCGCCAGACGGCCGCCCCGAACACTGCAAAGAAGGAGAGCTGCAGCAGCAGCGAGAGAATGTCCACTCCTAGACGCCGGCCCCACCTAGGTGTGTCCTTCTCGGCATAGACGAAGAACCTCTGCTCTGGAGCGGCCGGACGCGGCGGGGCAGCGCGCACCGCGCCCCAACCACTGGACGTGCCCCCGCGGGCATTATCGGCTCGACCGGCAGCGCAGTGGCCGAGTTCACCTTGCAGTTGAGTTGCACTTGCCGGGGTCCGTGATGCGCGCGGCTCCTCGCGCAAGACCCGCGGGGGTGGTCGGGGCGGCGGGATTCGAACCCGCGACCTCGTGCTCCCAAAGCACGTGCGCTAGCCACTGCGCCACGCCCCGCCGGAGCCATCATACCCGCCCAATAAGCCGAACCGACTAGCCGAAAGGGGCTGTTGCGGCGCCGCTGGCGAGGCCTAGGATCGGACTCGAGCTCCGGTCGGCACGTCACGCCGACAGCGAGGGGGCCAGGTGCGGCGGAGCCCAACCGCCGGCATCTTGGATCCAGGGCGAGCGAGGGAACGGTCATGCCCGCTCGTGGCGCTGGCGTGCGCCTATCCGCCTGGCGCGTGAGCGCGGGCCTGCGCCACGTCGGCCTGCTGCTGGCGGTGCCGCTGCTCTTCGGATCGTCGACAATCGCGACGGGCGACGAGGCGCGCTGGCCGTCTTCACCCAGCAAGGTGTTCGTGGGCGCCGGCGACATCGCCTATTGCGACCACGACGGCGACGACAGGACGGCCGCCCTACTCGACGAGATCGAGGGCGCGGTCTTCACCATCGGCGACAACTCGCAGAACGAGGGCACACATCAGCAGTTCCACGACTGCTTCGAGCCGGGCTGGGGGCGGCACAAGTGGCGCACCCGTCCGGCCGTGGGCAACCACGACCGCCTGACCGCCGGCGCCCAGGGCTACTTCGACTACTTCGGCGAGGCTGCCGGGCCTGCGGGTCGGGGCTACTACAGCTACGAGGTCGGTGACTGGCGCATCGTCACGCTGGACAGCAACTGCGACTACGTCGGCGGTTGCCATGCCGGCTCGGAACAGGAGCGTTGGCTGCGGGCCGAGCTGGCCGCCAATCCGGCGCCCTGCACGCTGGCCATCTGGCATCATCCGCTGTTCAACTCGGGCGACGTGGGCGAGCACCCGCAGGTGCGCGACCTGTGGATCGCGCTCGAGGAGGCCGGCGCGGACATCGTGCTCAACGGCCACGACCACCACTACGAGCGCTTCGCCCGGCAGGATGCCTACGGCCAGCGCAGCCAGACGGGCATGCGCCAGTTCATCGTCGGAACCGGTGGAGCCACTCCTCACGGCGTCGGCGTGGCCAGTCCGAACAGCGAGCTCTTTCGGATCGGCAGCCTGGGCCTGCTCAAGTTCGAGCTGCGCCCGAACAGCTACACGTGGGAGTTCATCAGCACGCCCGGCGATTCGTTCACCGACCGAGGCTGGGACGTCTGCTACTGACGTGCTCTAGTCTGCGCAAATGCGCATCGGTATCACCCTGCCAGTGGCCCAGGACGAGTCCTACCGAGCCCCCGCCTACGGTGACATTCGTCAGCTGGCCCTGACTGCCGAACAGTCCGGCCTAGATTCGATCTGGGCGGCCGATCACCTGCTCTACCGGCCCACCGACGATCCGCCGCGCGGGTTCTGGGAGTCGTGGACGCTACTGACGGCGCTGGCCGAGGCAACCGAGCGAATCGAGATCGGCAACCTGACCCTGTGCATGCCCTTCCGCAACCCCGGCTTGCTGGCCTACATGGCGGCGACTTTCGAGGAGGTCAGCGGCGGGCGGCTGGTGCTGGGCCTGGGCTCAGGTTGGCACGAGCCGGAGTTCCGCGCCTTTGGCTTCGAGTTCGACCGGCGCGTGAGTTATTTCGAGGACTCGCTCGAGATCCTCGTGCCACTGCTGCGCGAGGGCCGTGTGAAGTACGCCGGCGACTTGCTCCACGCTGAGGGGCCGCTCAGCCCGCGCGGCCCGCGCGAGGGCGGGCCACCGATCCTCATAGCGTCCAAGGGACCACGCATGCAGCGCCTGGCGGCGCGCTACGCCGATCGCTGGAACACGGCCTGGTACGCGCTGCCGCGCGAGCCGTTCTGGGAGCGGCGCGAGGGGCTGTGGGCGGCCTGCCGAGACGTCGGTCGCGACCCGGCCGAGATCGAGATCACGGTAGGGTTGGACGTCAACGACGCGTCGGCCATCGACGACGAGAACCGCGAAGGTGTTCTGCCCGCCGAGGCCTCAGCGCTGGAGGATGCCTTTGCCGCCTGGCAGGAGCTGGGCGTAACCGAGGTGATGTGCCGCCTGGAGCCTGCCACGCCCGAGATGGCCGAGCGCGTCGCTCGGGCCGCCGAGGCAGTGCGCACCAAGCCCGCCGTCGCATAGCATCGCCTCAGAAGTCCGCGATCTTCCCCTCCGAGTCGGGTAAGGCGACGACGGTACAACCCTCGTCTCTGGCCGTGGCGAGCAGGGCAGGGTCTGATGTCGCCAGCTGATCACCCAGTTCCAGTGCCAACGCGAGCGCGATGCAGTCCGCGATGGAGACCGGCCGGCGTTGCCGGTGGTAGTGCCTCGAGCGAAGCCTCGCTGCTGCTGTCGCAATCAACTCGGTCACCGGCTCGATCTGCAGGCCGCCCAGTTTCAGCCAGTTGATTTTCTCGGCAACCTCCGCATGAGGCCAACCCCGCCGTCGGGTGATCGAGTCGAGCGCCTCGGCCAGGTTAACGGCGCTGATGCGGGCCTCCTCACCTTCGAGTAGCTCGGTGACTCTCGAGGCCGCCGGTTCTCCGATCAGTCCCGCCACGATGGCCTGGGCGTCGAAGACGGTCAGCGCTCAGTTCCCCAGCGACGGTCCTCGACCTCAACGTCCTCCTCGCGAAGGGAGGCACGCATCTGCTCGGTACTCGGGCCGGGCCCGGCCAGGGAACCGATGGCGGCCCTGATGGGGTCGTCTGGCACAGGCCGGATGACGAGTTCGCTGCCCCGATCGTCGATCAGGATTCGCCGAGTTCGCCAGCGGCGCCGCACGTCGGCCGGAATGGAGACTTGCCCTCCGGTTGAGATCATGCTCTTCCTCATGAGAAACAGACTAGCGACAAAGCGATCGGCCCGTCAATCATGAAGGCATGGAGGACAGGCTCAGTAGCCGCGCTCGCGCAGCAGCTCGCTCATGCGACGGGCGGCCTGCGCGCGATGGGAGACCTCGTTCTTCTCGGCCGCGCTGAGCTGGCCCACTGTCCGCCCACCAACGGGCTCGCCGGCGGGCTCGAAGATGGGGTCGTAGCCAAAGCCGCCGGCGCCGCGCGGTGCCAGCGCGATGCGGCCCTCGAACGTGCCCGCCGTCGTCAGCTGCTCCAGCGAGCCATCGGCCTGCGGTTCGGCCAGCACCAGCACACAGCGATAGCGGGCGCTGCGCTCCTCCGCGGGCACGCCCCCCAGCTCGCGCAACAGGAGCGTGTTGTTCTCCTCGTCCGTGGCCGACTCGCCGGCGTAGCGGCGGGTGCGCACGCCGGGCCGCCCACCCAGCCAATCCACCTCCAGGCCCGAGTCGTCGGCCAGCGTTGGGAGGCCGGAGAGGACGGCGTAGTAGGCCGCCTTGGAAGTCGCGTTCTTTTCGAACGTTGCCCCCTCCTCTGGCGCATCGTCTGGCAGGCCGTGCTGGGCCAGGGAAACGAGAGTCGTTGAGGGCAGGTCGAGCAGCTGGCGCAGCTCCGCCAGCTTGTGCTCCGAACCGGTCGCGATCAGCAGGCGGCGACCCGCGCTCACTCCTTGCCCAGCACCGTCCGCTGCATCTTGAACAGCTGCTGGAGCCCGTGGTCGGCCAGCTCGAGCAGCGCATCCATCTGCGGGCGATCGAAGGCCTTGCCCTCGGCCGTGCCCTGCACCTCGACGTAGGTCTGCCGATCGGTTCCCACCACGTTGAAGTCGACCTCCGCCCTGGAGTCCTCGCCATAGTCCAGGTCGAGCAGGGGCACACCGTCGACCAGGCCCACGCTGACCGCCGCAATCTGGCCGTCAAGTGCGCGCTCGGCGCCGATCTTGCGCAAAGCCAGGGCCAGCGCCACGTAGCCACCGGTGATCGAGGCGGTGCGCGTGCCACCGTCCGCCTGCAGCACGTCACAGTCGATTGTCAGCGTGCGCTCGCCCATCTTGGTGGTGTCCACGACCCCGCGCAGCGCCCGTCCGATCAGTCGCTGAATCTCCATCGTCCGCCCGCCCTGGCGGCCCTTGACCACCTCGCGTTGGGTCCGCTCCGACGTGGCGCGGGGCAGCATGTTGTACTCGGCGGTGACCCAGCCCTGGCCCTTGCCGCGCAGGTGGGGCGGGATGCGCTCCTCGACGGTGGCGGCGCAGAGCACGCGCGTGTCGCCCATCTCGACCGTGCACGAGCCCTCGGCCCACTTCTGCACGTCGAGCGTGAAGCGCACCGGCCTCAACTGGCGCGGAGTCCGTCCGTCGGCCCGGTAACGTGCGCTGGCGATGCTCACCGCCTACCTCCAGTCTTTGCTTCCTGCCACAGTTCGTCCAGTTCGGCGGCCGACATGGCGTGCAGGGCGACGTCCCGCCGGGCAGCGGCACGCTCCACGTGGGCGAAGCGCGCGGCGAACTTGCGGCTGGCCTCGCGCAGCGCTCCCTCGGCGTCGATGCCCAGCCGGCGCGCCAGGTTGACGACCACTAGTAACAGATCGCCGAACTCCTCGCGCCGGGCCGTCTCGTCCGGCGCGGCGACCACCTCGGCGGCCTCCTCGGCCACCTTCTCCAGCACGCCCTCGACCGACGGCCAGTCGTAGCCCAGCGAGGCGGCGCGCTCCTGCATCTCCTGCGCGTAGGCCAACGCGGGCAGGGAGCGCGAAAGGCCGGCGAAGGCCTCCGGCATGTCCCGGTCGGCCGACGACGAGGCAGGCGCCGAGCCATTGGCGCCCGAGCGCTCGCCGGCCTTGATCTGCTCCCAGTTGCGGATGACCTCCGCCGCCGATCCGGCCACCACGTCGCCAAAGACGTGGGGATGACGGCGCACGATCTTGGTCATGATCCCGCGCTGCACGTCGGCCAGGTCGAAGACGCCTGCCTCGGCGCCGTACTGCGAGTGGAGCACGACCTGCAGCAGCAGATCACCCAGTTCCTCGGCCAGGGCTGGTGTCGAGCCGCCCTCGAGTGCGTCGTAGACCTCGTAGGCCTCTTCCAGCAGGAACCTGCGCAGCGAGAGGTGGTCCTGCTCGCGGTCCCAGGGGCAGCCGTCAGGCGCGCGGAGGCGCGCCACCAGCCAGGCCAGGCCGTGGGGGCTGGCCACGTTGAGCTCCCCGGCGAGAGCGGGTAGGTAGCGTGGGCCCGCCTGGAGGTCGGCGACGCTGGCCTCGCCCACGGTCGTGTCCGGCGTGCCGGCCAGGCCGAGCAGCGTGTGGTCGGCCGGATAGAGCGCGCGCAGTAGTGCCGCTGGGTCGCTGCCGTGGGCGTGCCGTCCCGGCAGCACGGGCGGCTGGAAGCCGGGCGGGTCAACCTGGGTCCCAAGCGTGCCGTCGGGCAGCACCAGGATGGGCAGGCCAGGGTCGAACGGCCGCCGGACGAGCGCCGAAACGCCCAGCAACTGAAGACCGTCGTGTGCCCTAACGCCGTGGCGTGCCTGGAGCTCGTCGAGCAGTCCCTGCATGCTGTTCAGCCTACACGCGCCCGGTCGGGCAGGGGCGGCACAGCTGGGACGCTATTCGTCGAGCCCGTCCAGGTCTTCCGGGTCGAACTCCTCGTCGAACTCGTCCACGAAATCGTCGTCCAGGCCGGGGGCGTCGCCCTCGATGTCGTCCGCGCGAACGATGACGTCGTTGTCCTCGGCCTCCTGCTTGAGCGGGGCATACCAGCGCTCGAAGGCGTTCTGGCGCACGTCGGTCAGCTGGTCTGCATCGAGCGGCCGCTCGGCGCGCTCCATGGCCTGGAAGAAGTAGTGCCCGTCGCCCAGCTCGATCGCCTCGCTCACCTCGCCCGCTTCGAGAGCGAAGATCTCCTCGGAGATGCTGGGGTTGAGCATCTCGCGCGTGAACCAGCCCAGCTCACCGCCCTCCTCGGCGTTCTCACCGTCCGAGTAGAGCCGTACCAGCTCGGCGAAGTCGGCGTCCGGCTCAGCCAGCGCCGCCTCGACCTGCTCCAACCGCGCCTGGGCCGACTCGCGCCGCTCGTGAAAGAGCAGCACGTAGTAGGCCGCCTCAGCGCGGATCGGCCCGAGCAGTGCGCCCGGCTCGTGCTCCGTGTCGAACAGCGCCTCGCCCACCGGCTCCGGTAGCAGCTCGCGGCCGATGAAATCGACCTCGCCGCCGTCCTCCGCGCTGGTCAGCGAGTCGCTCTCATCGCGCGCGACCTCCGCGAAGCGCTCCTCCAGTTCGTCCAGGTCGGTGATCGCGCGCAGCTCCTCCAGGGCTGCCTCCGCCTCGGCCAGGGCCTCGTCCCAGGCCGGATCGTCTTCGGGCAGGTCGGGCGCCTCGACCACGTCGTCGTCGGGCGCGTAGAGGATCTCGCTGTAGCGCACCTCACCCTCGCCAGCGACGTCCCCTTCGTCCTCCAGGTCCTGCGTGCCCTCGATGTAGATGTGCGCCAGGCGCACCTGCTCCGCCGGCGCGCCGACGGCCTCGGCGACGACCTGCTCGCGCAGCCGCTCGGCGGCCAGCTCGTAGCCCACGAACTCGCGGTAGCGTGCCTCCGAGAGATCGCGCAGCAGGGTTGTGCCCACGCCCGGTTCTTCCTGGCGGGGCTGGATGGTGGCCACCCGGCCGATGCGGTACACGCCGTCCAGGCCGGCGATCACGTCTGTCGTGCCACTCTCCGGCAGGCGGAACAGCTCGTCCATCCAGTACTCGTCGACGGGCGCCAGGCGGCTGATGAAGCCAAGATCGCCGCCCTGCCCGGCACTCTCGTCCGTGCTGTACTCGCGGGCCACTTCCGCGAAGTCCGCCCCTCCCTCCAGCTCGGCAAGGGCTTCCTCGGCGCGCTCGCGGGCGGCGCGCCGCTCGTTCAGCGAGGGACCGGCCTCCTCGTCAGACTCCTCCGGCTCGACGTAGATGGCCAGCACCTGCCGCCGCTCGGGCGCGGCGATCTCGTTGGCCAGGCGCTGGTCTATGTCTGCCGGACTGACGGTGATGCCCCGCTCGGCCGCCAGCTGTGACTGGTAGATGACGTCGATCAGGCCCTCGACGGCGACGATGCCGATCTCGTTGAGCTGATTCTGGAGCTCGCTCGCGCGCTGCTGGGCGCGTACGGAGTCGATCTCGCCCTCCATCGCCGCCGGCGTCAGGCGGTTCTGCTCGATGGTGATCCGGTTGCGCAGCAGCGCTGCTCGCTCGCGAATCATGGATTGGCCCATCTCGACCGAGCCCACGCGGGCCACCACGCGCAGGTTCTCGTTGTACCAGGCCAGCCCGACGGCGGCCAGCAACAGCACCACCAACAGCCCGATCAGCCCAACGAAGAGGGCGGTGACGAGGAATTGCTGGCGGTCCTCGCCCTGCAGGAAGTTGCGGCGGCGCGGGCGCGCCGCCTGGCGCTGGCGAATGGTCATGGGTTCAAAAGCATGCTCGTTGGGGGTGATCCGCAATGGCGCGCGGCGCAGTCGACCGGCGGCGGCTCACCGCTGAATGACGGAGGCGCCACATCCTAACGCAAAGTCGGCGGCGACCTGTGGGCGGAAGGGTCCGGGCCGTGCGCAGCTCATCGCCCGCCGCTTATCGCGCGCCGCCCACCCCGGCGGCCTGGGCGGCCTCGGTTGCCACGGCGGCGTAGACCGAACGCGTTTCACGGGCCACGTCCAACCAGCTGCGGGCCGGCAGCGCTGCGCGGCGCTGTGCCTGGCGGCGCAGGCCCTCGGCCAGGGTGCCGCCGGCCCAGAGGGTCGCGATGGCGCTGGCCAGCCGGGCGGGGTCGCGCGGCTCCACGACTATGCCCGCGCTCCCCACGATCTCGGGTAGGGCGCCGGCGCGCGAGCAGATGACCGGCACGCCCAGGCTGAGCGCCTCCAGTGCCGGCAGGCCGGTCGCCTCGGACAGGCTGGGGTAGACCAGCGCCTGGGCCCCGGCCAAAAGGGCGGCTCGATCCCCGCGCTCCAAACGTGGCGCGACGCGCAGCGAGTCGCCCGCCCCGCTGCGCGCGACGGCGTTCTCGAGTGCGACCACGTCGTCATCGGTCTCGTACTGGGCGGCCAGCACGAGCAACGGCGGTCCGTGCTCCTCCGACCGCGCCTCCGCGGAGGCCTCCGCCCTCCGCCGCCCGCGCGGCCGTGGCCGGTCAGGCATCCCGTCCCTAGCCATCGCGCGCAGGGCGGCAAACAGGGTGGCCATGTCCTTGCGCGCGTCGTAGCGCCCGGAGAAGACGAGGTAGCGCTCGGGCAATGCCAGGCGCGTGCGCACGGCCGCCCGGCGTGCCTCGTCCCGGCCGGCCTCGCGCCATGCGTCGTCGACGGCCAGCGGCACGACGCTGATCCGCTCGGCGGGCAGGTGCAGGCGACGGCGGGCGGTATCGGCAGTGGCCCGCGAGCAGACGATGACGCGTGCGGCATCGTGCAGCACCCGGGCGCGCAGGCGATGCCCGAAACGGGCCGCCGCACTGGCGGCGTAGAGCTGCGGCAGCTCCCACGGCGCCAGGTCGAGCAGCGTGGCGACGACCGGCAGGCCGGAGGCGAGTGGCACCGCTCCGCCGGCAGTGTGGTAGACGGTCCCGGCGGCGCCGCCCTCGCGCGCTCCGCGTGCCGCGCCCAGTTCAGCGCCGCGCAGCAGGAAAGCGTCGAGCGTCAGGCCGGCCGAGCGCAGTAGGCGACTGGTGGGCGGCAGCCGGCGCCGGGCCGCCACGGGCAGGCCGGCCGCTTCCAGGGCCACGCTCGGATCGGGGCGCATGGCGCGCGTCAGGATTAAGAAGGACTCCGTTTCCAGCGGCTCGGCGGCGAAGGCGCCCAGCAGCCGCTCGAGGTACTCGGCGGTGATTGGCGTTCGCTCCGGTTCCTGCAGCGGCCGAACGTCGATAACGACGCGCGTGCCGGCCGGCCGGGGCGGCTGACGCCGGCGGGCCTCGAGGCGGGCCATCAGCCGGGCCGAGGGTACTTGCCGCGGAACTGCTCCCAACGCAGGCGCAAGACGACGAAGAGGGCCTCGACGATGATCCGGCGCGACATCTTGCTGGCCCCCAGCCGGCGGTCCTCGAAGACGATGGGCACCTCTGTCACGCGCGCCCCGTTCCGCGTGGCGCGATAGGTGGCCTCAATCTGGAACACGTAGCCGCCCGAATGGAGCTCGGACCAGGGAATTGCAGCCAGCGTGGGCGCCCGCCAGGCCTTGAAGCCGCCGGTCAGGTCGTGCGGCGAGAGGCGCAGCAATGTCCGCGCGAACAGCGAGCCCGTGCGCGACACGAAGCGTCGGGCGAAGCCCCAGTTGCGCACTCCCCCGCCAGCGACGTAGCGCGAGCCGATGACCAGCTCGGCCCCATGGCCGGCCCGCGCCCCCCCGTCCAACGCCTCGAGCAGCGCGGGCAGGTAGTCGGGGTGGTGGGACCAGTCGGCGTCCATCTGGACGATGCGGCCGGCCCCCCCGGCCAGGGCCTGCTCGAAACCTGCCGCGTAGGCCCGGCCCAGGCCCTGCTTCCGCGCTCGGTGCAGGACCTTGACGTGCTGGTCGGCCGCGGCCATCTCGTCGGCCAGGCGGCCGGTGCCGTCGGGCGAGCCGTCGTCGACGACCAGCAGGCTCGCACCGGGCAATCGTTGGAGGATGGCCGGCGCGATGAGGGGCAGGTTGTCCGCCTCGTTGTAGGTGGGCAGTACGACCCACGTATCGGCGTAGGGCTGGGCCTTCGCGCGGCCTCGCCGGCCGGTCGACTCCATCGTCACGGACGGCAGTCTAGCGCCGAGCCGAACGTGAACGGAGCCGGCCCCCGAGGGGACCGGCTCCGTCGGCCGCGTTGGGCGCGCCAAGCGCTGGGGCCGCTAGAGCTTACCCTTGATCGAGTAGCCCTCGACGATGGCGCTGAAGGTGCTCATGTTGCCGGCGGCATCGACCGCCCGGACCTTGTACCTGTAGGTGCCCGGGTTGGCCGGTCGGTCGGTGAAGCTGAGGCTGGTCACGGTGGCAATGCGCTTGCCGTTGCGCAGCACGCGGTACTTGATCGTGCCCGGCTGGTTGTCCGTGCTGGCCTCCCAGGTCAGCTTGACCCGGCGGTAGCCGAGCGACTCGGTGGTCAGGTTGCCCGGCGCGCTGGGTGGCGTCGTGTCGACGGCCGGCGGCGGGGTCGGGTCTTCCTCGCCAGGCGGCGTGGTGCCACCCTCGACGCCGTTGCGCCACTCGGCGGTGCTCAGGTTGAGCTTGCCGCTGAGGGCGCGCTGAAAGCCACTGTCCACGTGCGGGTCGAGGAAGTTGCGGAAGCCGGGCATCCGCTCCGAGTCGAACTTGCGCGGGTTCCAGCCCACGAACCCAAAGTAGGGCTGCGGCTTGGAGCCGGCGGTGGTGAAGATGTCCGCCATGGTCTTGTCGGTGCCGAACAGGGCGCTCAGCACGCTGTCGACCGACTGGGAGGTGTAGGCGAAGACAGCGCCCGCACCCACGGCCAGGAAGCCGGCCGCGAAGTTGTCCACGCGCTGGCGCGCGACGTCCCAGGTGGGGATGGCCATGAACGACTCCCCGTTGCCGGCGGCGTAGCAGAGGTGGTTGAGCAGCACGACTGCGTTGGAGGCCAGTGTCACGTTGGCGCGGATCTTGTTGGCGCCGTAGTACTCGACGTTGTTCTGGCCGGCACCCTCGAACGGATTGAGACCGAAGCCGTTCTTGGTCTTCTCCTGGAACGGGCCGTAGGGGCTGGGCCAGCCGTTGCCGTGGCCGAAGTAGGCCACCAGGTGAGCACCCTGGATGTTGGCCAGCACGTTTGACCAGGTGGCGTTGGGGTGGAAGACGCGGCGCACGTCCATGCCCAGCGACTCGGCCTGGTTGGCAAGCGCGATGCCGCGGTCCTTGTTCGAGGCGGTCAGGCCATGTGTCGGCCCGACGATGATGACCGCCTTGAGCGGCGCCGCGGAGTTTGCCGCGCCGGTGGTTGAGTCGTCGCCGGCCGCCAGCAGGGCGGCTCGCGAGACGGGGGCCATGCCCAACGCTGCGCTGAAGAGGAAGATGGCGATGAGTGCGAGGGCGACGAGGGCAGCGCGCGTCGAGCGACGATGGGTGAGGAAGAGCGATGACTCCTGCATGGTCCCTTTCCGGCCTCAGCTGGGGGCACGCCCGGAAGACGCACCGGATGAATGACCGAAAGGTCGCCCGCGCGCGAGCCAATAGCCATACCGAGATGGTCCCTCGTGGTCCTGGGCATTTGGTCATCCGTGGTGGAGGCCGTCGGGCGGCGGCGCGCCGTGCACGAAGCAGCACGGCGCACGCTCAGCGGGCTACGTAGTCGGGTCGGTGCCGGGGAGGTGTGGTGAGGTTGTGGGTACGGCCCGGGCGGGCAGTACCGGAGTACTGTTCTCGCGTCTCGCGCCGTGGGGCGCTACCCTGCGGCCATGTCCGACGATCGCTACGAGGCTGGCCTGGGCGGGCCATACGGCAACGATCTGCCGCGGGGCTCGCGACCATGGCGCTTGATGGCCGCGCTTCCCTGGCTGCTGGGCGGCCTGATCGTGCTGGGCACGGCACTGGCCGCCGGCCTGGCCACCGCCTACCTCGTGGCCAGCCTCCGTCAGGCGCCGCTGCCCGCATCACTGATAAGCCCGACGCCCATCGTGCTGGTCACTCCCACGCCGGAGCCCAGCCCGAGCCCGCCGGCCAGCCCCAGCACAGCACCGGGTCCCAGCCCTTCGCCCAGCCCAACCCAGGAGCCAGCGCCGGAAGCCACGCCGCTGGTGCACACCGTCTCGGCCGGCGAGTCGATCAGCCTCATCGCGGTCGAGTACGACACGACGGTGGAAGCGATCGTGGAGCTAAACCAGTTGGAGAACCCGAACCGCATCTTTCCCGGTCAGCAGCTGCTCATCCCGCCGCCGGAGGATTAGGCCGGCGCGCCCGCCGGTCAGTGGCCGGGGCGCCCGCCGCATACGAAAGAGAGGCGCCCGGGCCGGGCGCCTCCTTCGCTGCTTGGCGCTCGACGCGCCGCTAGACCGTCGAGCGACGGCCCATCACGAGGCTGGCGATCGCCACCACGACCACAGCGCCGATGACGGCCACCACGATCGAGATGATGTTGATCTCGCCGCTCTCTGCACCACCGGAGGGCAGGCCAAGCGCGCCGGCGAGGAAGCCGCCCACGAGGGCGCCCACGATGCCCAGCACGATGGTGCCGATGGTGCCCAGGCCGTGGCCGCCCACGACCATGCCGGCCAGCCAGCCGGCGATCGCGCCGAGCACGACCCAGATAACGATATCGATCACTGACATGGTTCCACTCTCCCGCTCTGCTTCATTTACGCGCCTGCGGCGCACGGCGAAGCATGCGTGCCGGCTGGTCACGGCGCCAACCGTCACGCACGGCGCGGTGCTTACAGTTCCGTCTAAGACACCGGCCTGCTTCTCACCGGCGTGCGGGGCCCAGGAGGCGGCGTGCGGGCGTCAGGGAGCGGGTGGCAGCGTGGGCTCCACGGGCACGATGGGCATGCCGCCCTCGTAGTCGGTGATGACCAGCACGTACTCGAGCCTGTCCAGTGGGGTGGCGGGCTGGAGCAGGGCCACTTGCAGAACCTGGTTGGGCGGCCGCTGCACATCGACGATCGTGCCGATCAGCAGTCCCCGCGGGAAGGGCGAGCGGATGCCCTCGCCCAGGTCGATGCCGGCCGTGACCACGCTCTCGCCCGGCTCGACTTCTTCGGTGGCCAGGATGCGCTCCATCTGCAGCGGACGGTCCAGCTGGCCGCGCACCTCGCCCGTGGCGCGGCTGGTCTCGGTCATGCCCACCACCGTCATGCGCGAATCGCTGAGCAACTGCACGCGGCTGTAGGTCGCGCCCACCTCGACCACCTGCCCCACCAGTGCGCCGCCGCCGGCGATCACCGCGTCGCCCAGCGCCACCCCGTCATCCGAGCCGCGGTCGAGGCTGATGCCCCGTTCGAGCTGCGAATTGACGCGGCTGATGACCTCGGCCGCGACTGTCTCGTGGGCGAGCGACGAGCGCACGCCAAGCAGCGCGCTGAGCTGTTCGTTCTGGATGCGCACCGACTCCAGCTGCCTGTTGGCCGCCTCCAGCTCGGCCAGCCGGCGCTCGAGCTGCTCGCTGACGGCGCGCAGGCGCTCGATCTCGGCGAAGGTGGCGAAGAACGAGTTGACCGAGCGCGCCGCGCCGCGCAGGCCCTCCTGCACCGGCGCCAGCGCGAAGCCCACGCCCCGACGCAGGTCGAGCATCGGCCCCGAGCTGCTGAAGGCCAGCAGCAACAGGCTGAGCACGATCAACGCGACGTAGGCGATGCTCAGCCGGCGTGCCCGCTTCGTCGAGAGCATGTCCTGTGCCCCGGCCCGTGGCCCGACTCAGCGCGGAGTGCGCGAGTAGGTCTCCGCCACGAGCGTGCGCTCCATCAGGTCCAGCTCCTCGAGCGCCTTGCCTGTGCCGCGCGCGACGCAGGTCAGCGGATCGTCGGCCACGTGGACCGGCATCTGGGTCGCCTCCGACACTCGCCGGTCGAGGCCCTGCAGCAGCGCCCCGCCGCCGGCCAGCACGATGCCCTGGTCCATGATGTCGGCCACCAGCTCGGGCGGCGTCTCCTCGATGGTGTCCTTGATCGTGTCGACGATCTGCTGGACGGAGGCCTCGATGGCCTCGCGCACCTGCTCAGCGTTGACCTCCACCGTGCGCGGCAGGCCGGTCAGCAGGTCGCGGCCGCGGAGCATGACGCGCTGGTCGTCGTAATCGCCGGGATAGGCCGAGCCGACGGCAATCTTGATGTCCTCAGCCGTCCGCTCACCGATCAGCAGGTTGTACTCGCGCCGGCCGAAGGCGATGATCTCCTGGTCCATCTCGTCGCCGCCGATGCGGATGCTGCGGCTGACGACGATGCCGCCCAAGCTGATGACGGCCACCTCCGTCGTCCCGCCGCCGATGTCCACGATCAGGCTGCCCGTCGGCTCGGCCACGGGCAGGCCGGCCCCAATGGCGGCTGCCATGGGCTCCTCGATTAGTCGCGCCCACCTCGCACCGGCGTTGAGCGCGGCGTCGCGCACGGCCCGCTTCTCGACTTCCGTCACACCGGAGGGGATGCCCAGCAGCATGCGCGGGCGCGGGATCAGCCCCACCCGGTCGTGCACGCGGTGCACGAAGTACTTGATCATCTGCTCGGTCACGTCAAAGTCGCTGATCACGCCGTCGCGCAGGGGGCGGATGGCGATGATGCTGGCCGGCGTGCGGCCCAGCATTCGCTTGGCCTCCGCCCCGATGGCCAGCACGCGCTTGGTGCGTGCCTCGATGGCCACCACGCTGGGCTCGCTGATGACGATGCCGCGGTTGCGCACGTGGACGAGGGTGTTGGCCGTGCCGAGGTCGATCCCGATGTCGCGGGAGAACAGGCCTAGGAACGCGTCGAGCATCGGGCGGGAGCTTCCTCCACAGACGAGCGCAGGGACCCCTGGCTGAGCTGGCACGACGGCTCGCAGAGGCGGTCCGCAGTATACCCGCGGGTACCTGCCCGCGGCAGCGTGCCCGCCCGCGCCGGGCAGCGGTGTCTTATCGCCGCCCGGCCGGACCGTCGAATGACACGCCGCGGTCGCGCAGGCTAACGTAGCCGTTGCCGGCGACGATGACGTGGTCGAGCAGTGGGATGTCCAGCAGCCGGCCGGCGGCGATCATCTCGGCCGTCAGGTGCAGGTCGTCCGGACTGGGCTCAGGGTCGCCGCTGGGGTGGTTGTGGACCAGGATCAGGCCGGCGGCCTGGGCCCGCACTGCGTCGCGGAAGAGCTCGGCGATGCGGACCAGGGCCGTCGAGACGTTGCCCTGGTAGACCGTCTGTTGGCGCAGCACGACGTTCTTGGTGTTGAGCAGCAGCACGCGCAACTCCTCGCGCTCCAGGTTGGCCATCTGGGGCATCAACCGATCCGCCACGTCGCGTGGAGAACGCACGCTCCAGCGGCCAGCCGGCCAGCCCGACAGCGAGCGCCGGCCCAGCTCGAAGGCGGCCAGCAACTGGGCGGCGCGGGCCGTGCCCACGCCGGGCGTGCGTGACAGCTCGCTCAGGTCCGCGCGCGAGAGGTCCGCCACGCTCCCGTGCCGGGAGAGGACTTCTTCGGCTACCTCGAAGGCCGAGGCGCCCGCCCGGCCCGTGCCCCACAGGACGGAGATCAGCTCGGGTCCGCTGAGCGTCGCCGCTCCCAACGCTGCGAGCCTCTCGCGGGGCCGCTCCATGGCCGGCAGCTCGCGCACCGCGCGGACCGGTCGTGATGCTGACCCGTTACTCATCTCTCGCCGCCGCTCCGTCCGTGATCTGGGAGCCCCGGTACCCGGACGACAGAGCCCGCCGATTTCCCCGCCGTCCGGATCCCGGAGCAGCCGCATCGTAGGCCGGCGGCCTTCACTCGCCCTTGCCGCGCGCTCCCCTGCCGCTCACCTACTGGTTGAGTTGGGGCGCCAGCTGCGTGGCCAGCGCGAGGAGCACGACCAGGATGCCGTTGTACGTCACGTGGGCGACCGTGGCGGCCACCAGTCCGCGGCGCAGGAAGAGCCAGCCCAGCAAGAAACCCAGTGGCAGATAGACCGACATCATGACCAGCGCCTGGCGCAGCCCCTCCCCGAAGGTCGTGCTTTCCACACCGACGATGTGGATAACCGCGAAGAAGACAGAGCTGCGCACCAGCGCCGCGCGCGGACCAAGGTCGCGCAGCCAGGCCGTCAGCGCGAAGCCGCGGAAGAACAGCTCCTCGCCGATGGGCGCCAGGATCGCGACAGCCAGCAGGACGGCCAGCAACTCGGGCGTCGATTCGGGCGTGGGCACGACCGTCGGCGGCCGGGCGTCGAGCACCTGTGCGACCAACCCACCGACGACCAGCGCGAGCAGCGTAACGGGCAACATCAGGCTGGCCGCGAACGCCGCATCGACCAGCACGCGTCTGGCCTCGGTGCGGCCGGGCAGGCCCATCTCGGGCCAGCTCAGCGCGCCGCCCCGAACGACGAACAGCCACACGACGAGCACGTAGGCGACGGTCTGGATGCCCACGCCGGCCAGGAACGGCCCGGCTTCGTCCAGCCCCTCGAGGCCCATGATGAGCAGGCCGATGGCGCCCAGGTTCACCAGCCCGAACCAGATGCCGAAGAGGATCAGCGGCGATGGACCGTGGTAGGCGCCCGGCGGCCGGGAGCGGCGGGCAACCAGCTGGTAGCCGGCGGCGGCCGAGAGCCCCAGCAGCAGCAGGCCTAGCCCGCCGAGCAGCAGTAGTCCGCGAGCGGGGGCCTGGGCCAGCGAGGCCACGAACAGCACGGCCACGCCCAGGCCCGAGGCGACCCAGGCCGCCAGGTACAGCCCCGGTGCAGGCCGGTTGTCGAGCGAGAAAGTGCTGCTGCCCGGCGGACCCGGCGGGACCGGCGGACCGGGCGGCTCGGGCGGCTCGGGGCCGGGTGTCGGCTCGCTGGGCGAGCCCGGGGGGCCGGCGCTCAAGTCGGCCGGTTGGTCAGCGTTCGCCGCTGGCCGATTGCGGCCGGGGCTCGGCGGCCCGCGCGTCGAGCGGGCTCGAGCTGATCATTGGTGCTCCGCTCGCCTCCGCCGGCAAGCTCTCGTTGTCGGGCGCCTTCAGCGGCCGCCCGACGGGCGGTGGAACGGCGACCTCCTGCAGCAGCTCTGGCCGCTCGAAGTCCTTGCCGCACCACGCGCACAGGCTCCAGTCGAGTTCCACCAGGCGGCTGCAATTGGGGCAGACACGGCGCAGGCGGTTGCGGCAGGTGGGGCAGATGATCCAGTCCTCGTGCACCTGCCGGGAGCAGTTGGCACAGTGCGGCTGGGCCTCGATCTCGACCATCATGGCCTCTTCGGCCAGCGCCCGCTCATTGGCCTCGGCCACCGTCTCGTTGGGCCGCAGGATGCGGTAGATGACCACCCCAAAGACGAAGAGCAGCGGCGTGAAAAGGATGATCAGGGCTGCGGCCAGGTAGGGCGCCACCGGGTTGGTGGTGCGCGTCTGAAGGTCGCGGTAAGCCCAGAAGGCGGTGACCGCCCAGAGCAGCACGATGTACAGCGCAATCGCCTGCAGCGCCAGGCGGACGATTGGTGTATCGAAGAACCGTCCGACCTCGGTGGCGAACGTCTCCAGTAGCTCATCAAACATGCAGGGAAAACCTCAGTTGCGAGGTGCCGCGCGGGGCGCTGTGATGGCCAGGCTCATGCGGCAGCAACAGGCGCCCGAGTGTAGCAGTTGGCCCTCTGGAACGGATGACGGTGCGTCCTTCCGAGCCGCTCAGCGCAGCCCGTCTGCGCTCCACAGTGCGGCACGCAAGGCTGATACGAAACCGCCCAGCGCCACGCCCGCCAGCCAAAGCGCGGCGAGCGCCAACGTGACGACTGCCAGGCTGGCCAGCGAGCCCTCGTCGCGTCCCGCAGCGGACGAGAGATAGGCCGCCCGCACCGAGCTCCAGGCCGTCGTCAGGCCCCAGCTGAGGGGCACCAGCAGGGCCAGTGAGGCGGACCACACCAAGACCAGCGTGGCAAGCGTGCCGATGGGTCGGCGGAGAGGTCGCAGCAGGCCGCTGATCACAGCCTGGAGGACGGCCAGCGGCGCACCCAGGGCGGTCTGCGGCAGGCGGGCGCCGCCCAGGCCGAAGCCCCGCACCAGCAAGCGGCGCGTGGCCAGCGCAGAGACCATCTCGACCAGCACCAGCCCGGCCAGCAGGATCAGCAGCGGCTCACGCAGACCGTTGAGAACGCGCACGTAGATCGTGCCGCCAACGCTGGGCCGGATGATTTCCTGGTAGGTCAGGCCGATGGCTCCGCTGAGCAGCGGGATGGCGGCCACGACGAGGGCGGCCACGGCCAGGAGCTGAACGCCGAACAGGCTTGCCCAGAGTGCTCGCCGCTGCGTGACTGTGGGCGGGCCGGGCTCACGACCCTGCAACCCCTGCGCGGCCTCCGGATCGCCGACCAGCCGCTCGAAGGCGCTCAACTCGAGCTGTGCGACGAGCGCCAGACCCAGCACGACCAGCAGCACCAGCCCGGCCCCAATGGCGACCAACAGCGTGAGGAACTCCGGTGCGAGGCCGCTGGAGCCAAGGTTGGCACCCAGCAGGATGCGCAGCTCGATGGGCGTGGGCAGTACGACCACCGAGGCGAGCAGCAGGAACAACCCGCCGCGCAGGGCGAAGGCCAGGCTGCCCATCAACCACAGGGAAGGTTGACCGAGCACCACCGCCAGGGCGCCGGCCACGCCGGCTCGCCAGCCGAACGTCGAGGGTGTGCGTAACCCCGGAACGGCCTCGAGTCGTGACGATCCCACCTCGAGGGCAAGTCTAGCCCAGCCCGCCGTGGGTTGGACATACCCCATTTGGGGGATGCGCGTGCCGGGCAGCTACTTTCTGTCGATCGCCGCTTGGGCCAGGCGGACGGCGATGCTGCCGCCCGGGACGAGCAGGCCGACGGTGTCCGCGCCAACGTCGAAGAGCAGGTCCCGGGTGATCATGCCGCGGAGCTGGCCGATGAGTGGCTTACCCTGCCGAGAGGCACCGGTCAGGCCGTCGACCTCTACCACGCCCTGCTTGCCCTTGGCCGCCCAGGCGAACTCAAAGGCCCACATCGGGCGGTAGTAGAGGTCCGTCGCCTCGAGCGCGACCGATTCCTCCAGGATCTTGTCGGCCTGCACCGGCTTCATCACGTCGGCCAGCGCCTTGCGTACTACGAAAGAAGCGCGCTGCTCGGGCGGGACGACGATCGTGCCCTCGGCGGCGAGCGCGGCCATGTCGGCCACTTCCGAGCGCGGCCCGCCGATGAGCTCGGAGCCGTCGTCCATGGCCGAACCGCTGAGCCCGTCGCTGAAGACCTCTTTGCGGAACTCGTCGCGGCAGTGCTCGAGCGCAGTCAAGCGGAAGGAGCGCGGGCCGGAGGAAGCGGCACGTTCCATCTCGTAGCGCGTCCCCTCGACGGTCACCGCCTGCACCTCGGGCGCGCTGGCCGGCACCTTGTACTCCCGCCGCCGCTCGTAGACGTAGGTAGCGCTGCAGGCCACGTGCCAGAACGGCTCCAGCCGGTGCTGCCGGGCCACGAGCACGATGTCTTCGGGCCGGGGGCGCTGAAGCAGGCCGCCCAACCCGCCGGCGATGGCCTGCGCCCGGCGGTCCATTGCCTTGCGTTCGGCATCTTCGGCGCTCAGGCGAGCCTCGAGCAGGAAGACACGTTCGGGAGCCAGCTGTATCTCCACGGCCGCATTGTGCATGTCCGACGCGCCATGCGCGATAGGCAATTTAGGCTGAGGTTGGCGGCGTGATCAGGCCGGCCGGCCCACCCCCTCCAGCGCGGCGGCGAAGCCGCGCAGCAACTCTCGCGACAGCTCGTTGTCGCGCATCGTCGAGGCGCGCACGGGATCCCACTTGACGGCCAGCATGCACAGCAACGGGCGCTGCCAGGAGCGCGACTCGTCCGCCGCCGGGGGCATGCGCAGCCGGATCATCTGACGATCCTGGTCCTGGGCGATCAGGCCGGACAGGGCGCCCGCGAGGCGTGGCCCGATGGCCTGCAAGGGTGCCCCCGGCGGAGGACCGGCCGCCGGCGCGATCTCCAGCGCATCGACGATGCCCTGCTCGTCGGCCAGCCAAAGGTGCGCCAGCCACCAACCGTCGTCCGTCTGGCTGGGCTTGGTCATGCCCGCTCGCAATCGCCTGCCGGGTCCGCCCTGCGGCCCGCGCAGCACGACCTCCTCTTCGCGCACGAACGACGGTCCCGGCGCCGGCAGCCGGCCGGCCGTCACTCCCACTCGATCGTGGCGGGCGGCTTGCTGCTGATGTCGTAGACGACGCGGTTGACGCCGGGCACCTCGTTGACGATTCGGCTCGAGATCCTGCCGAGCACGTCGTAGGGCAGCTTGGCCCAATCGGCGGTCATGCCGTCCTCGCTGGTCACGGCCCGGATGGCGACGACGTTGGCGTACGTCCGACCATCACCCATCACGCCGACCGAGCGGACCGGCGTGAGGATGGCGAACGACTGCCACAGGCTGCGGTACAGCCCGGCTGCCTTTATCTCGTCGATCACGATCCAGTCAGCCTCGCGCAGCGTGTCCAGCCGCTCGGCGGTGACCTCGCCGATGATCCGGATGGCCAGGCCGGGCCCCGGGAATGGCTGGCGCAGGACCATGGCTTCGGGCAGGCCCAGCTCCATGCCGACCGTGCGCACCTCGTCCTTGAACAGGTAGCGCAGCGGCTCGATGAGCTGGAAGCGCAGGTCGGCCGGCAGCCCACCCACGTTGTGGTGGGTCTTGATCTTCTGGGCGGCCTTGGTCTCGGGCGCCGTGGACTCGATCACGTCGGGATAGAGCGTGCCCTGGGTCAGGAAGTCGATCCGGCCGATCCTGGCCGCCTCCTCCTCGAAGACGCGGATGAACTCGTCGCCGATGATGCGCCGCTTCTCCTCCGGATCCTCCACGCCGGACAGCCGGCGCAAGAAGCGCTCGCGCGCCTCGACCATGACCAGCTTCATGCCCAGATTCCGCTCGAAGGTCTGGCGCAACAGCTCCGATTCGCGCTTGCGCATCAGCCCGTGATCGACATAGATGCAGGTCAGCTGCTCGCCCACCGCCCGATGGACCAGCGTGGCCGCCACCGCCGAGTCCACGCCACCCGACAACGCGCAGATGACGTGGCCCTGGCCCACGCGGGCACGGATGCCGGCAACGGTCGAATCGATGAAGCCGGCCGGAGTCCAGCTCTGGCGGGCGCCGCTTATCTCGACCACGAAGTTGCGCAGGATGTCGCGGCCGGCCGGCGTGTGGATCACCTCGGGATGGAACTGAATGCCGTACAGGCGTCGGTCGCCGTCGGCCAGGCCGGCGTAGGGCGTCGAATCGGTCCGAGCCAGCGGCTGGAAGCCCGGCGGCGGTCTGACGATCGAGTCGCCGTGGCTCATCCAGACCGGCTGGTCAGGATCCAGCCCACGGAAGAGGCCGTCCTGGGTGGTGAGGTTGACGGTGGCCGGCCCGTACTCGCGCTTGCTGGCCCGAACGACGTCGCCGCCCAACTCGTGGGCCATCAGCTGCAGGCCGTAGCAGATGCCCAGCACCGGCACGCCCGACTGCCAGATGAGCGGGTCGGGCCGGGGCGCACCATCCTCGTAGACGCTGGCCGGCCCGCCGGACAGGATCAGCGCCTTGGGGTTGCGCCGGGCTAGCTCGGCCCAGGGCGTGTCGAACGGCAGCAGTTCCGAATACACATTGAGCTCGCGCACGCGACGCGCGATCAGCTGGGCGGTCTGGCTGCCGAAGTCGAGCACAATGACGGTGTCGGGCGTTTGGGGCGTGTCACCAGCCGGGCGCTGCGGCGGGGGCGCGTCGAGGGCTACCTCGAGATAGGCCTCGACCTCCGCATCGTCGGGGGCAAGGACACGGTGCCCGGCATTGGCCGGCTCACCGTGGACGGTCTTGCCGCGCTTCGGCGATGGGTCGATGGAAACGCCTCCCCGGCTGCGAGTGCCCTGCGTGGAGTCTAGCGGAGCCGATAGCTCATGGCGGGATGGACTTCGCCGGCGTGTGTCCGGTGCACCCAACCGAGAGGCACTGGCCGAAGGTGCACCGACTGCACCGGATAGCCAAGCCGGACGCCCGCTGCTTGGCCGTTGCGTGCACGTCCGGGAACATCCTGCCAATTCATGGCCGTTAGGTGCACGGCGTGCACAGCCCGCGGGGCGCGCGGGCCTCTGGCCTAGTAGCGCTCGGTCAGGCCCTGGCGCCACTCGGGCGCCTCGAACTCCGGCGCGAAGTAGGTCGTGGAGCGATGAATCAGGCCATCGCGCAGGTCGACGATCGTGACGATGTGCCAGGCCGCGCCGTCCGGGTAGACGGTCCGCACTACGGCCGTGTAGCGATCAGGCCCGGCCAGCGGCAGAACCGTGTAGCCCGGGGTGATGACCCAGCGATCCTCGCCGCCCAGCAGGAGCGCGTCCTCGAGACCCGTCTGCGCCTCTGGCGGCGGCCCGCCGGGGTATTGCTCGAGCTGGGCCCGGAAGGCGGCAAAGCCGCGGAAGCGCTCGCGCGACTGCGGGTACTCGCCGACGTAATCGGGATGGATCAGGTGCTCCAGCGTGGCGAAGTCCTGCGCGCCCAGCGCCTGGAGGAACGCCGTGAGGACCTCGCGGCCGCTAGCGGACATCGCTCGCTGCGTGGCCGGCCGCGAGGCGCTCTCGGTCCGCGCGCGAGAACGCGCGCTCTGCGATGGCTCTGATGGCCAATGCGTGCTCGCGCGCAAGCCGCTCCAGCAGGCCTTTGCGCACGGGCTCCGGCAGCTCGGCATTGGTCTGCAGCTGCTGGTAACCGGCGTGGCTCATGTAGGCGCGCGCGAGTGTCTCCAGCTCGTCTGCGCGCAACCAGGTGGCCAGCTCGGGCAGCAGGCGCTCGAAAGAAGATCGGCCCAGCGCCTGGAACACGCCGTGGTGCAGCGCGACGTCGATGTTGATGCGGTTGACCTCCAGCTCGAAGTAGACGGCCCGTGCCGCATTGCGTGCTTGCCGCTCGTTGGCACGGCGCTGCATGTACAGGCCCACCAGCAGCCAGCCGAAAGCACCGAAGAAGGCACCGATCAGCGCGCTGGCGATCTGTTCGGGAGTCATGGCAGGCGCATCCTACGCCTCGCGCAGTTCCCTGAGAACCTCGTGCGGCAGGGCATGGGCGGTGATGCCGTCACGACCGACCATCGTCTCGGCGGCCAGCAGGGCGTTGACTATGGCCTCCTCGGTAGCCTCGATGGCGGCCCAGAACAGCTGGCTCAGGACACTGTCGCCCACGGCCGTGACCTGGCGGGTCAGTGCCGTGTCCTGCGCCGGGAGCCGATTGGCCGTGGAGAAGGCCAGGAAGATGTCGCCGCTCGACCGCTCGCCGGCGCCGCCGGCTCGCGCGATGCCCAGCCCGGCCCGCTGGGCCAGGTCGCTGCACTGGTGGGGCAGCAGCGGCGCGTCCGTGGCCAGCACGACGATGATCGAGCCCGTCCCGGGCTCGCTGGAACGCGCCAGCCCGTAGGGCGAGGGCACGTCCGTCACCGGGATACGCTGCCCCACCGGCACGCCCGCAATGGTCAGCCTCTCGCGGCGGCCGTGATTGGCCTGCACCAGCGCGCCCACCGTGTAATCGCCGGCCGATGCCGGCACGACCCTCGAGGCGCTGCCGATGCCGCCCTTGAACTCGTGGCAGACCATGCCCGTGCCGCCGCCCACGTTGCCCTCCGCGACGGGCCCGTCGGTAGCGCCCTCCAGCGCCGCGTCGAGGTGCTCGGTGCGAACGTGATGACCGTTGATGTCGTTGAGCAGGCCATCCCACGTCTCGCCCACCACCGGCAGGGCCCAGTGCAGCTCTGGATCCGGCCGACGGCGCGCCTCGCGGTGGACGATCGCGTCGCGCACCACCCCCACGCTGTGCGTGTTGGTGATCGCGACCGGCGTGGTCAGCAGCCCGGACTCGCGCACCCACTCCAGGCCGGTCATCTCGCCGTTGCCGTTGAGCACGTGGCAGCCGGCGTAGAACGCCTCGCCCGGCTCGGCGGGCGGAACGACGACCGTCACGCCGGTGCGCACTGGCCCGTGCCCCACACGCAGTTGACCCTCGCCGCTGATCAGCGTGGTGTGGCCCACGCGCACTCCCTCGACATCGGTGATGGCGTCATGCGGTCCGCTGGGCAGCAGGCCTATGCGGATGCCCAGATCCGGCGCTCGGGGGCGGGAGGTCGGTCGGTCGGACATGTGTGGGGTTCCTAGCGTTCGGTGGCTGCGGCCACGATGTGGTGGACGTAGATCGTGAGCTGGAAGAGATCGGGCAGGTCTTCGAGGGCCAAGCCGTCCTGGAAAGGCGGCTCGTGGCCCACCGTGCCGAAACGCGTGAAGTGCCCCACCTGCTCCGGTTCGAAGGCGGAGTCGAGCATGACGGCGTGCGAGATCGGGATGGCGTTGTCGTTCTCGCCGTGGAGCGTGAAGACGAGCGCCTCCAGGCGGTCGACGACCTCCAGCGGCGAGATGGCGGCGAGGTCCGCGCGCAGCCCAGCCGAGGTCTGGGCCAGGGCAGCCCGCGCGGCGGCGCGATCAGGCGCGGTGAAGAGGCGGTAGGCGGCCAGCGCGTCGCCGCTCAATGCCCGCTCGATGGCAGGGTCAGGCCCGTCGGGCGAATCCTCGGCGCGGATGGCCGGCTCGATCGCCGAGCGCAGGCCAGCGCGCTGGTCGGCCGGCTCGACGGCCTTCAACATCAGCTCGAGGATCTCCAGGCGGATGCTCAGGCCGGGCTGCCAGGGCAGGATCTCCCCTTCGAGCTCCATCGTCCGCGTGGCGATGTCGACCAGGAAGGTCTCCGCGTCGGCGTAGCCGCCGAAGTTGCTGACGAAGCGCAGGTCGGCGGCGATGCGCGGGTCGGCGGCGGCCATCATGGCCAGGCTGCCGCCGGCCGAGAAGCCGATCAGGCCCAGCCTGTGTGGGTCCACTTCGGGCAGCCCGGCGAGCACGAGCAGCGCGTCCGCGATGTGGGCCGGCTCGGCCGGATCGATGCGCGACTCCATCAGCGAGGTGGACTCCTGCACGCCGACCACCACCCCCAGACGGCTGATTCCCTCGGCGATGCGCACGATGGCCGGGTCGTCCACGGGCACCGGGTGAAAGCCCAGGACCAGCACGACGCCCGGCAGCCGGCCGGTGGGCTGAGTGTCGGCCGGGACGTACACGTCGAGGCGGTCGGGCGGCGTGCCGTAGCTTGTCGTGAATGAGCGGGGCTGTGGCGTCACCTGCTGAAGGGGATGGATGGGCAGCTGGACCAGTTCAGGCAGCAGCAGGACGGCGCGCGTGGCTGTCATCACCGGCGGCACGAGGAACAGCGCCGCAACGTAAACGAGCAGCACGATGCCCACGCCGAGCAGCACGCGCGGGAGGCAGCCCATGCGCCTGGGTGGTGTGATTTCAGGTGCCACGCGCGACATTGTCGCCGGGCGCGCCGTTACGGACGCAGGTCGATGGTCAGCCGGTCCTCGTCGGTACCCAAGTCGCGCTGGGCGAGCTGCAACGTAAAAGGACTCTCCGGCAGTGCGGCTCGCTCCAAAGCGACGACGAAATAGACCGCACCGGCGAGGTCCGCCGTGCAGCCACGTGGTTCCAGCGGGTCCGAGACGAGGCTGTGGACGATGGCGGCCCGCTGGTCGATGACGACGTCGTCGAGGCGGAGCTCTGGGCAGCTGCTGCCTACGCCATGGCCGAACGAGACGACGATCTCTGTCTCCAGATCCGCCGCCGGCGCAGGGTTGACGGGATCGAGGTCGGCCCACATCTGCTCCCACTCACCGGCGTCCGTGGCCGCGCGTACTCGGTAAGCCTCGGCGCCGGACGTGCGGCCGTCCGCCAGCAGGCGCCAGCCGTCGCCGGCTCCCACGTTGGCCCACGCTCCGGGCAGCGGATGGATGGTCGCCGTTAGCCGGCCACCGTACTGGGCCTCCAGGTGCTCTGCGAGCGTGGGGTCGTTCGACTTCGCCTCCAGGTGCAGGACGTTGTTGATCGTGTCCAGGCCGAGACTCAGGAATTCCATCCCTTGGATCGCCAGCAGATCCTCGATGAGGTCGCGCTGGAGGGCGCGCAGCTCGGCTTCGCTGAAGCGCGCGGGCCTGATGTCGACGCGCATCTGGGGGGCCAGCGCAGCGACCGCCTGTCGGTGACGGTCCAGGTCGGCCGTGAACAGCATGACCACGTCGAAGCCTGCGTCGTTTACCCACAGCCCACCGAACTGCTCGTGCTCGCGCGCGCCGTACATGATCAGGCGCGTGCGCGGCTCGTCCCGGCGCATCTCCTGGAGTTCGGCGGCCTCCTCAGGAGTGACGGGAATGCCCAGCTCGGACATGACGGCGCCGGGGTCCTGGGTCACCTGGCGGATCCACTCCTCGTCCGAGCGCAGCCCCCAGTCGGAGCGCAGCTCCATCACGCGTTCGAGCTCGGCCGCAGGGTCTGCCTCCGGCGGTGCGCCAGACGGCGGCGCGGGCTCGCCGGTGGGCGCGGGTATCACGATCTCGCCACCCTGCGGCGGGCCCACGCAACCTGCGAGCACCACGAGCAGAACCAGCGTTACGGCGACCGAGCGCATCAGGCCGTGGACGAGCGCACGAC
>DATKBB010000013.1:0-20087 GCA_035514295.1 Candidatus Limnocylindria bacterium
AGCGTGCTCGATGCGCGGGGCAGGGAGTACGTGATGATGAACGCGCCGGCCGACGCGCTGGAGCGGATCCGCGCGCTGATCCCGGGCATGTCCGGGCCCACAGTCATGCCGCTGGCAGATCCGGGCATGATCGCGGTCCACTCGGTCGTCGAACGCAGCACGCTCTGGCAACTGGTGCCCGAACTGAAGGCCGCCGGCGCGCGGGACATCCTGGTGCTGCCCATCGAGAAGGTCATCAGGTGAGCGGCGCGGTGGTCGGCCGTACCCTGGCGCGCCTGGACTGGTCGACACTGGACGACTCGGCGCGCGAGCGCTGGCTGGCCGGCCTGCGCCCGCCCGAGCCGGCCGCCGAGGTGAGCGAGATTTTGTCCGCCGTGCGCAGCGGTGGGGATGCGGCCCTGCTCGAGCTGATCGAGCGCTACGACGGTGCGCAACTCGACGACCCATGGGCTGATGCCACGGAAATTGCCGCGGCGGAGGCCGCCGTCGCGCCACAGGTGGCCGACGCGCTGGACGACGCTATCCGGGCGGTGGAGACCTTCCACGCAGCCCAGGCCAGCCGGCTGCGCTCCGCGCAACCCGTCGAGACGCGGCCCGGCGTCCGCGCTTGGCGGCGCTTCGTGCCCTTGCGCACGGTGGGAGGCTACGTCCCCGGCGGGAGGGCCGCGCTGGCCAGTTCCGTCGTGATGCTGGGTGTGCCGGCCCTGTTGGCCGGCGTGGACGAGCTGATCGTGGCCAGCCCGCCGGGTCGCGACGGCAAGATCGCCCCGGCCATCCTGCTGGCCGCCGGCAAGGTAGGCGTCCGCCGCGTGCTCAAGGCTGGTGGAGCACAGGCCATCGCCGCGCTGGCCTACGGCACCGAATCGGTCCCCGCCGTCGACCGCATCTTCGGTGCCGGCGGCCCGTGGGTGACCGCCGCCAAGCGGGCGGTCTCGACCGAGGTGGCCATCGACCTGCCGGCTGGGCCGTCCGAGTGCGTCGTGCTGGCCGACGGCCAGGCCAACCCGCTGTGGGTCGCTCACGACCTGCTGGCCCAGGCCGAGCATGGGCCCGACTCGGTGGCCGTGCTGGTGACCGACGATGCTGCCGTGGCCGACGCCGTGGAGAGCGCCCTGCCTCGCGCGGCGGCCGGCCTTGCCACGGGCGACATGGCGCTGGACACGCTGCGCCGGCTGGGCGTGCTGGTGATCGTGCCCACCCTGGGCGACGGCCTGGAGGTGATCGAGAGAGTCGCTCCCGAGCACGTGTCGCTGCAATGCGCCGGAGCAGGCGAGCTTGCCGAGAGGGTGCGCAGCGCGGGCGCCGTGTTCGTGGGGGGCTGGACGCCGGTGGCGGCCGGCGACTACGCCACGGGCACCAACCACGTCCTGCCCACCGGTGGCGCGGCACGCGCCTGGAGCGGGGTCGGCGTCGAGGCGTTCGGGCGTTGGGTGACCGTGCAGGAGGCCACCGCGGAGGGCGTTCGCGGCCTGGCCGCCACCGTCCGTGCGCTGGCCCAGGCCGAGGGCCTGCCCGCCCACGCCGCATCGGTGGAAGCACGCGTCGCAAGCAGTGCGGAGGAGAGCAAGTGAGCAGGGCCGCCGCAGCCGAGAGGACAACCGCCGAGACGACCATCCGAGCCGCCGTCGAGCTCGACGGTCGGGGCAGGGCAACGGTGGACACCGGCGTGGGCTTCCTGGACCACCTGCTGGTGCTCTTCGCTCGCCACTCGCTCATCGACGTGGAGCTGACCGCGCGCGGCGACCTGCATGTCGACCCGCACCACACTGCGGAGGATTGCGGCATCGTGCTGGGCCGCGCGCTGGACGACGCGCTGGGTGAGCGCGCCGGCATCCGCCGCTTCGGCGACGTCCGCGTGCCCATGGACGAGGCGCTGGCAGATTGCGCCGTCGACGTCAGCGGCCGCTACCACGCCGACATCTCGCCGCGCCCCTCGGCCACGGACGGGGCGGACCCGTGGCTGGAGCTGCTGCCCCACATGCTCGAGTCGTTGGCCCGCGAGGCGCGCCTGACGGTGCACCTCGAAGTGCGCAAGGCGCGCAGCGCTCACCACCATTGCGAGGCGATGGTGAAGTCCTTCGCGCGTGCCCTGCAGACGGCGGTCGAGCTTGATCCGCGCCTGGCCGGGACGGGCGAGGGCGCGGGCGCCGAGGTGCCCAGCAGCAAGGGCACCCTGCGGTGATCGTCGTGGTCGACTTCGGGGCGGGCAACACGCGCTCGGTGCTGCGCGCGCTGGAAGCCGTGGGAGTGCCTGCCCGTTTGGCGCGAACTCCCTCGGAGCTGGCCGGCGCCGAACGGCTGGTACTGCCCGGCGTGGGCGCCGCACCGTCGGCGGTCGAGGCCCTCCAGCAGCGCGGCCTGTGGCAGCCGCTGCGCGAATGGGGACTGGCCGGGCGGCCGTTGCTGGGTATCTGCCTTGGAGCTCAGCTGCTGCTCGATTCGAGCGAGGAAGGGCCGGCACCCGGGCTGGGCCTGCTGGCGGGCACCTGCCGTCGATTTCCGGCGGTGGAGGCGGGCGGCCCGCGCAGCGTGCCGCACATCGGCTGGAACTCCGTGGAGCTGCGTTCGGGCGGCGTCCTGGAGGCCTACTTCGTGCACGGCTACTGGCTGGATCCCGCGGAGCAGGCCGTGATCGCGGGCACGACCGAGCTGGACGGCTTCGTCTTCCCGTCGCTGCTGCGGGCAGGCTCGGTGACAGCCACCCAGTTCCATCTCGAGAAGAGCGGGCCGGCGGGACGCGCGCTGCTGGCCGCCTTCGCGCATGGCCTGCTCGACGCGGCGGCGGCGCCTGCAACGGCCAGGGCGTGACGTGGAGCTCTACGCAGCCATCGACCTGCTCGACGGCCAGGCGCGCCGCCTGCAACAGGGCGACTACCAGCGTCCGCTCAGCCAGAGCGCCGATCCGCTGCGGCTGGCCGATGCCTGGCTGAGGGCCGGCCTGCGCTGGCTGCACGTGGTCGACCTCGACGGTGCACGCCTGGGCCGGCCGGTCAACACGGCCGTCGTGAGCGAGATCTGCCGACAGGCTGCCGCGAGCGGGGCGGGAGTGCAGGTAGGTGGGGGGCTGCGTGACGCCGCCTCGGTCGAGCAGGTTCTGGACGCCGGTGCCGGGCTGGTCATGCTGGGCAGTGCCGCCGTCGCCGACCCGCGCTTCGCCGCCGAATGCGCGCAGCGCTGGCCCGACCGGATCGGCGTCAGCCTCGATCTGCGCGGCGGCCTGCCCGCCGTGGATGGCTGGCGGCGCCGAAGCCAGCGCGATGCCTTCGAACTTGCCGCAGAGCTGCTGGACTCGAGCGTGACACGGCTGGCCGTCACCGACACGCAGCGCGACGGCACCAACGAGGGCCCCAACATGGAGCTGCTGGAAGGGTTCCGCGCGCGCTTCCCGGCCAGCACTCTGCTGGCCGCCGGCGGCATCGCCGGCACGGCCCACCTCGAGGCACTTGCCGCGCTGGGCATGGACGGCGCGATCGTAGGGCGGGCGCTGCTCGAAGGCACGCTCGACATCACCGAGGCGCTGGCCGCCTGCTCAGGAGTAAGGGCGGCATGAGCCTGCGCAAGCGGCTGATCGCCTGTCTCGACGTGACCGGTGGCCGCGTGGTCAAGGGCACCCGCTTCGTCGATCTGGTCGACGCCGGCGATCCGGTCGTGCTGGCCCAGCGCTATGCGGCCGACGGCGCGGACGAGATCGTCATCCTCGATATTGGGGCCACCCGCGATGGGCGCGGCGCGCTGCTCGAGCTGATCTCACGCGCCGCCGCCCGGCTGGACGTGCCGCTGGCCGTGGGCGGCGGCGTGCGCTCATACGACGACGCGGTGGCTCTCCTGGACACCGGCGCCGACAAAGTGAGTCTCAACAGCGCCGCTCTGGCTCAGCCCGAGTTGGTGGGGCGGATCGCTGACAAGCTGGGCTCGCAGTCGGTCGTAGTGGCCATCGACGCCGCGCGGACGGGCACGTCCTGGACGGTGCGCTCGGTGGCCGGCACGCGCGAGGAGGGCCGCGATGCAGTGACCTGGGCGCGCGAGGCGGTCGAGCGTGGCGCCGGCGAGATCCTGCTGACCAGCATCGACCGCGACGGCACGCGGGCGGGCTACGACCTCGAGCTGACCAGGGCCGTGGCGGATGCAGTGCGCGTCCCGGTCATCGCCTCTGGAGGCGCCGGAAGGGCGCAGGACATCGTTGACGCGCTGACCGTCGGGCGGGCGTCGGCGGCGCTGCTGGCCTCGCTGCTGCACTTCGGCATCGTCAGCCTGCCCGAGCTCAAGTCGGCGCTGGCCGAGCTGGGCGTGCCGGTTCGCTCGGAGGCCGGGCACCCCACGCCGAGCCAGGTTGCGGCATGGCTGGGTTGAGCGTCGAGGCGGGCAGGCAACCTGATTTCGACAAGGGGCTCTTGCCCGTCGTGGTGCAGTCCGCGGTCGACGGCGAGGTACTGATGCTGGCCTGGGCGAACGCGGAGGCCCTCGAGGCAACCCTCAGCACCGCCGAGGCCCACTTCTGGTCGCGCAGTCGGGACGAGCTGTGGCGCAAGGGTGCGACCAGCGGCAACGTGCTGCACGTGAGCTCGGTCCGCCTGGATTGCGACGGGGACGCGCTGCTCTACCGGGTGCACGAGACAGGGCCTGCCTGCCATACCGGCCGGCGCGCCTGCTTCGAGGCCGGTGGGGACGCGCCGGCCAGGCTCAGCCTGGCGGCTCTGGAGGGAATCGTGGCCGATCGGTCGGGCGCGTCCGTGGACGAGAGCTACACCGCCCGCCTGCTGTCCGACGGTCCGCGCAAGCCGGCCGCCAAGGTCGTCGAGGAAGCCGGAGAAGCAGCCGTCGCCGCCCTGGCCGAGAGCCAAGATCGGCTGGCCGAGGAGGCCGCCGACCTGCTCTACCACCTGCTCGTGCTGCTCCACGCACGCGACGTGCCGCTGGCTGACGTCGAGGCTTGTCTCGGCGAGCGACACAGGCGATGAACGACCGCGATCCTGCGGCAATGCTGCGCTTCACCCATGCGCTGATCGACGAGACCGACCGCATCCTGCGAAGCTACTTCGCGGGGGAGTTCGAGGTCAGCCTGAAGGCCGACGAGACGTACGTCACCGTCGCCGACCGCCAGGTCGAGTCGGTCCTCCGTTCACGGCTGGCCGAGGCGTTCCCGGGCCACGGCTTCGTCGGCGAGGAATATGGCGAGGAACAGGGCAGGGGAGAGGCACGCTGGATCATCGACCCCATCGACGCAACGGCCAACTTCGTGCGCGGCATCCCCGTCTTCGGCACGCTGCTTGCCCTCGAGCGCGACGGCGCACTGGTGGTTGGCGTGGCATCGGCGCCGGCGCTCCAGCAGCGCTGGTGGGCGTCGGCCGGCGCTGGAGCGTTCACGCGAGCAGCGGGTCGCGAGCGGCAGATTCGTGTGTCGGACGTTGCCCACCTCGAGGACGCCCAGCTGGTCTTCGGCACGTTGCGCACGATCGACGCGAACGGGCGCCTGCCGGCGTGGATGGCTGCCGTCCGGCGCAGCCGGCGTGACCGTGGCTTCGGTGACTTCTGGGGTCACATGTTCGTTGCCCAGGGATCGGCCGAGGCGATGCTCGAGGAGACGGGCGTCAGCATCTGGGATCTCGCCGCGCCGCACATCATCGTCGCCGAGGCCGGCGGTCGCATGACCGATCTCGCGGGTCGCGCGTCGTGGAGCGGCCCGGACGCGCTCACCTCAAATGGGCTGCTGCACGACGAGGTACTCGCCATGTTGTCGGCTGGATCAGTCGTCAGCGGGAGCGGACTGCCGCGTGGCGAGCACTTCGGCGCGTAGCTCCTTGCGCAGCACCTTGCCGATCATCGATTTGGGCAGCTCCTGGCGAATCTCAATCGTCCTGGGAATCTTGTAGCGGGCCAGGTTGGAGCGGCAGTACTCGAGGAGCTCGTCGACCGCTGGGCGGTGGCCCTCCTCCGGCACGACGAAGGCGTACGGCACCTCTCCGTGCGGCGTATCCGGAGCGCCGATGACGGCTGCCTCGCGTACAGCGGGGTGGCTGACCAGGACCTCCTCCACCTCACGCGGGTAGACGTTGAGACCGCCCACGATGACCAGGTCCTTCTTGCGATCGACGATCGTGAAGTAGCCGTCGGCGTCGACACTGGCTATGTCGCCGGTGCGCAACCATCCTTCGCTGAGCGCATCGGCCGTCTCCTCGGGTCGCTGCCAGTAGCCAGCCATCACCTGCGGACCCCGTATCTCGAGCTCGCCCACCTCACCCTGCGGCAGGGGGCGGTGAGTACTGGGATCGGCGATGCGTGCCTCGGTGGAGGGAAAGGGCAGGCCGATGGTACCGTTGCGCCGCTCTCCGTGGATCGGATTACAGTGCGTCACGGGAGAGGCCTCGGTCAGTCCGTATCCTTCGCATACGCGGCCGCCGGTTATCTGCTCGAAGTCGCGCTGAACCTCGAGTGGCAGGGGCGCCGCCCCGCTGATGCAGGCCTCGATGCTCGACAGGTCGAATTTTGACACCTGCGGATGTTGGGCGAGGGTCTGATACATGATCGGCGCGCCGGGGAAGAGCTGTGGCCGCTTCTTGGCTATCGCCTTGAGCACCTGCAGCGGATCGAAGCGCGGCAGGAGGATAAGTGTCGCGCCAATGAGCATGGCGTAGTTCATGCCCACGGTCAGTCCGTAGATGTGGAACAACGGCAGCGGGCAGATGATCCGGGGCGGGTCCCCCTGGCCCGCCTGGGGGAACCAGGCGGCGACCTGGCAGGCGTTGGCCACCAGGTTGTGATGGGTCAGCATCGCCGCTTTGGGGCTGCCGGTCGTTCCGCCGGTAGGCTGAAGGACGGCCAGATCGCTCGGCAGAGCGGCGCTCTCGAAGCGCTCTATCGGCGCCGTACGCAGCAGCCGGAAGAAGTTCGGCGTCGCGTCGGTATGTCGCTGGGGGTTCCAGCGCCCCTCACGTCTCGCCTTCAGCGGGTAGAGCCATTTGATCGGCAGCGGGAGCGAGTCCTGGATGCCGGTCACGATGAGCCTCCCGGCCTGACCGCTGGTGCCGTCCTCGCGCAGCCTGTCCATGCGCGGGACGAGCAGGTCAATAGTGACCGATACGGTAGGCGCAACCTGTTCGAACAGGACACCCAGCTCACGCTCGACATACAGCGGATTCATGGGCACCGCGATGGCCCCGGCGCGCAAGGCACCCATGAAGGCAATCACAAAAGCGGGGCTGGTAGGCAGGTGGAGGCTGACCCGATCGCCCTTGCCCACACCCATTCCGTGCAGTGCGTGGGCGAAACGATCCGCCGCACGGTCCAGCTCGGCGAAGGAGGTCTTCGCACCGAAGAAATCCATAGCAGTGCGCTCCGGGTGCGCACCAGCCGTCCGGCGCAGGAGCCCGTCCACGCTGATGGCCGGCACGTCGACCTCGGCCGGCACGTTTTCCTCGTAGTGGTCCAACCAGGAGAGCTGGCCGGCCGTCGCTGACTGCTCGGTGGTCATCGCATCACTCCTTTCGCCTCTCACACCGGATATCCGCCCTGCTCAATCACGGCCGCCGCCACCAGTCGACCGAGTGCGATCCGATCGACCGCATCTGAGCGCAGCAGGCGACGAAGGCCGGCGGCCAGGGTGCGTGCCTCGTCGCCCTCGGCGACCGACGCCGCCAGCGCCCTTGCACGCTGCTCGGCCGCGCCAGCGCGTTCGAAGACGACGAGGCGGGCAAGATTGCCGTGGAGGGGGGCCCTGACGCTGTCGTCGTTGACCGCCTGCCGGGCGCGCTGCACCGCGCTCTCCATGGCGAACAGATCGATGGCCAGGTCGGCCAGGCCGGCGAGCACCTCCTGCTGCTCCTCCAGGCCGGTGCCGTAGCGCTGGACGGCGGCACCTGCGAGCAACAAGAGGGCCGTCCTGGTGGCGCCGACCAGAGCCTCCTCGCCGGCAAACGGTGTCTCGCCCGTCGGCAGCTCGCCGCTCAGCAGCGCATCCTGCGCGCGGCGGGCGGGCCCCAGAAGATCGAGCCGCCCGGTCATCGCGCGCTTCAGCAGCGTGCCTGGCACCAGCAGCCGGTTGATCTCGCTGGTGCCCTCCCAGATTCGGTGGATCCGGGCGTCGCGGTAGGCGCCAGCTGCGGGATAGTCCTCGATATAGCCGTAGCCACCGTGTATCTGGACCAGCTCGTCGACTACGAAGCCCAACTCCTCCGAGGCGAGTACCTTGGCCAGGCTGCACTCGACCGCGTACTCCTCCAGCGCGGCGCGGATGGCCTCCGGTGAGCCCGCGTCCTCGGCCGTCGCCAGCCGGCCATCGAGCAGGCCGGCGATGCGGTAGACAACCGCTTCCACGGCGTACGTGCGCACCACCATGGCGGCGAGCTTGGCGGCCACGAGCGGGAAATCGGTCAGCCTGCGGCCGAACGCAGTTCTCTCGGCCGCGTAACGCGTGGCGATGCCGATGGCCGGCCGCATGCCGCCCAGGCACGATGCGGCCAGCTTGAAACGGCCGACGTTGAGCACGTTGAAGGCGACGCGATGGCCCTTTCCGGGCTCGCCCAGCAGATTGTCCGCCGGCACGCTGACGGAGTCGAGCGTGACCGAACAGGTGGAGCAACCGTGCAGCCCCATCTTGTTCTCCTCGGGACCCACTGACAGGCCGGCGGCGGAGCGTTCAACGAGGAACGCGCTGAAGAGCTCGCCGTCGATCTTGGCGTAGACCGTAAAGAGATCCGCGAAGGCGGCATTGGTTATGAATTGCTTCGAGCCGTCGAGCCGCCATGAACCGTCGGGCTGGCGCGATGCACGGCTGCGAATGGCCATCGCGTCCGAGCCCGCCGCCGGCTCGGTCAGTGCATACGCGCCGACGATGGTGCCCGCGGCCAGGCCGGGCAGGTATCGTCGTTTCTGGGCCTCCGTCCCGAAGAAGACGGTCGGGAGCGTAGCGATGCCGGTGTGCGCCGCGTACGTCACGGAGAAGCTGCCGGCGGTGGCCAGCGCCTCGTTGACCACCAGCGAGCTGATCCGGTCCAGTCCGGCACCGCCGTACGCCTCCGGCACGTCGATGCCCAGGTAGCCGTCGCGTCCCAAGCGCTCGAGCAGGTCGCGGTGGGCGGCATGGTCGCGACGCTCGAGCGCCTCCCGCCGACTGTCCACCTCCCGGCGGACGAAGGTCTTGACGGCGTCGCGAATCGCGCGGTGCTCGCCGGCCAGACGCTCAGGGGTGAAGATGCGGCCGCCGTCCAGCGGGCCCGTTACAAAGGCGCCGCCTGCGGTGACGGCGATGCCGGGGACATCGGTCGTCATGCGGCTGCCTCCTCTGGTTCGGTCAGCTGCTCATCGTTGGCTGCGGCCTCCTGCTGCCCACCCAACCACTCGATGACCCCCGCCGCTCCCTGTCCACCTCCGACGCACATCGTGACCAGGCCATAGCGCGCCCGGCGACGCGCCAGCTCGGAGAGAATCTGGACCGACAGCTTGGCGCCCGTCGCCCCCAGTGGATGGCCCAGTGCGATCGCTCCGCCATTGACGTTGGTGCGCTCCTCGTCGAGCCCGAGCCCGCGCACTACCGCCACGACCTGTGCGGCGAACGCCTCGTTGAGCTCCACCAGATCCACATCGTCGAGGTTCAGGCCGGCCATGCGCAGCGCCTTGGGCACGGCCTCGATCGGGCCGATGCCCATGATTGCCGGATCCACCCCAACGGTGGCAAAGCTGACCAGGCGGCCGAGCGGTGTCAGTCCCAGCTGCGCCACACGTTCGCCGGCCATCACGACCAGCGCCGCGGCGCCGTCGCTCATCTGGCTGGAGTTGCCGGCGGTCACCGTGCCGTCCCTGGCGAACGCCGGCTTGAGGCCTGCCATCTGGCCGGCGTCGGCATCGTGACGAATGCCCTCGTCATCGGCGAACGGCACCTGTCTAGAGCTTGGTCGGCCCTCGCCATCAAGTTCGGTTACGCGTGCCTTAACAGGCGTGATCTCAGCGGTGAAGCGACCCGCGCGCTGCGCCGCGGACGCCCGCTGGTGGGAGCGCAGGCCCCAGGCGTCCTGGTCCTCTCGACTGACTCCGTAGCGCTGGGCGACGTTCTCGGCGGTGAGACCCATCGACAGGTAGACCTGTGGGCGCGAGTCGGCCAGGGCCGGGTCGGGCGTGAAGCGGTGCCCGATCATAGGTACGAACGACATCGATTCCATCCCTCCCGCCACGACCACGTCATGCACGCCGGTTCGGACCGCCGCGCTGGCCAGGGCCAGGGCTTGCAGTCCAGATGCGCAGAAGCGGTTGATGGTCATGGCGCTGGCGCTGTCGGGGAGGCCTGCGCCGAGCGCTACCTGGCGGGCAATGTTCAGGCCCTGCGCCCCTTCGGGCATTGCGCAACCGAGCACGAGGTCCTCGATCTCGGCCGGATCGAGGCTGCCGATGCGCGCCATCGCCTCCCGCACAACGGCCATGGCCAGCTCCTCCGGAGGCGTTTCACGCAGCGCGCCACGCGGCGCCTTGCCCACCGCCGTTCGGACGGCCGAGACGATGACAGCGTCACGCATCGATACCGAACCTCCTTTTAGTTTCGCAACGGCTTGCCGGTCTTGAGCGTGTGACGAATGCGATCGCGGGTGAGGCGCTCGCCGAGCAGCCGCAGGAATGCCTCGCGTTCCAGGTCGAGCAAGTGCTGCTCGGCGACCGGCGTGCCCTCCGCCACGTCGCCGCCGCTCATCACGCGGGCCAGCTCGAGGGCCACCTTGCGGTCGTGCTCGCTGATCTGGCGCGCGGCCAGCTGGTTGTAGGAGAGCGCCTCGGCGGCGGCGATGCCGCGCCGGCCAAGGACGGGGATGGGACTGGGCGCCGGCGGTCGGTACCCGCCCTCGAGCAGGGTTCTCAGCGTGCGCGCGGCGTCTCCCCACTGGCGCTCGGGACTGGCCGTGATCTGGTCGCAGTCTGTGAGGACCATCAGCTCCCGCGCCTCGAAGGCGCTGGTAGCAACTCTGGCGGTGGCCACACTGGTGAAGATGGCCGAGAAGAACGCGAAGTGATCACCGTTGACCCCGGTGGGTACCGCTGCGGCCGCGCGCCGGGCCATGGCCGTCGAGCCTCCACCGGCCGGAATCAGGCCCAGGCCCGTCTCGACCAGCCCGATGTAAGTCTCGACCAGCGGCTGAGCGCGATCGGCGCCGAGCACGATCTCTGTCCCGCCGCCCAGCGTCAGGCCGCGCGGTGCGGCAACCACGGGCACCGGCGCATAGCGCAGGCCGGTCATCAGTTCCTGGAAGCGGCGGACGACTCGATCCAGCTCCGCCCACTCGCCGTCCTCGGCCTCGATCAGGAGCAGCGCCAGGTTCGCCCCAGCGCTGAAATCGTTGGCCGCCGTGCCGATGACCAGCCCGTCGTACCGCTCGGCAGCCAGCACCGTGGCCCGCCGCAGCATGTCGAGCGTCTCGGGACCGATGATGTTGAGCTTGGCGTGGAGCTCGAGACCCAGCAGCCGATCGGGCAACTCGAGGACGGTGGCTGCTGCGTTCGAGGGCAAGCCTTGCGCGCGCGACCGATCCCTGATCGTTCCCAGCTCGAGCGTGCCGGGTCGCTGAGGTAGTAGCGCGAGCTTGCCCTGCACGAAGCTCCAGCTGTGGCCCTCGACGTAATAGCGTTCTGGCGCGGCAGCGGCCACCTCGCCCAGCAGCGCGCGCCCCTCTGCGGACAACGCGTCGATCGTCTCGAACGGTCCCGCCGGCCAGCCGAAGCCCCAGCGCATGGCGGCGTCCACACTCCACGCGTCGTCGGCGATCTGCCCACCCACGGCAGCGGCGTAGCGCAAAGAGGCGCCCAGCGCCTGCCTCAGGAATCGGCCGGCTGCGTCCTCGGCGGCCAGGAGTAGGCCGAGGCGTCGCATCGTGTCGCTCTCGTTGCGTGCCATCTCGACTGCGGCCGAGGTCACCCGCCGCCGGGGGCGGTACTCGACGCTCTCAAGGTCAAGGGCGAGGATCTCGCTTCCTTCCTTGCGGTAGAAGCCTGCGCCGCTCTTCTCACCCAGCAGCCCGCGCTCGACCAGGCCACGCATGACCGCCGGCACGGCGAAGACCTCCCGCTCGGGATCATCGACCAGCGTCGCGTGGCAATGATCGGCAACGGCCACGGCCACATCAATGCCGACGAGGTCGAGGGTGCGGAAGGTGGCGCTCTTCGGACGCCCGATGAGCTGGCCGGTGAGATCGTCCACCTCGTCGACTCCCAGCCCCAGTTCTGACGCCACTCTGAGCGCCGTCAGCAGGCCGTGGACGCCGAGTCGGTTGGCGATAAAGGCGGGCGTGTCCCTAGCGACGACCGTCCCTTTGCCCAGCAGACGTGCGGCGAAATCCGCCACAGAGCCGACCACCTCCGGATCGGACTCGGGTAGCGGAATCAGCTCCAGCAGGCGGGCGTAACGTGGCGGATTGAAAAAGTGCGTACCCAGGAATCGGCGGCTGAAGCTCTCGCTCCGTCCCTCTGCAAGGGCGGCGATCGAAAATCCCGAGGTGTTACTCGTGACGATCGGGCCACCGTCGGGCGGAAGGGCCGCGTCCAGTCGTGCGAAGAGCTCGCGCTTGGGCTCCAGGCGCTCGACGATGGCTTCGAGCACCCAATCGGCGTCAGCCACCGCCGACTCCAGCTCGTCGGGGCCGCCGGCCCGGATGCGCTCACGATGGGCGTCCAGGTAGAGCGCCGCCGGCCGGAGCGTCGCAACCCGATCGAGGCCCGCGCGAGCGGTGGCGGCGTCGACGTCCAGGAGCCTGACGCGCGTCCCGGCACCGGCCAGCAGGCAGGCAAGCTGTGCACCCATGGTGCCGGCCCCGACGACCAGCGCGCGCGGGAAGCGTGCCGTGGGCTTCATTCGGGCACCGCCTGTGCTGTGGCAGAAGCGTCGGGCCGGCGAAGGGAGCCGGCCAGCAGCAGATCTGTGAAGATGGCGGCGATTTCGTCGACTCCCTGCGGCCCGTCGGGCCGGTACCACTGAGTGAACCAGTTGCAGATCGACAGGATTCCGATCCCAGTCAGGCGAACGTCGACTGGCCGGAGCGCGCCATCGGCGATCGCCTGCTCGATCACGCTGCGCCAGCGTGCCTCGTACGCGTCGCGCCGCTCGATCATCATCGCCCGCCGCTCGAGCGGCAGGGAGCGCAACTCGATCTGGATCAGCGAAAGCTCGTCGGCGTGATCGGCGGCGACGCGAAGGTGCTCCCGAATGCCTGCAGCCAGGCGTGGCAATGGTGGCTCGTCGGCATCCAGCAGAGGCAGCACGCGTGCATCGAGCAGGTCGAAGGCTCTGTTCAGGATCGACCAGAGCAAGTCGTCCTTGCTGGCGATGTAGTGGTAGAGGCTCCCTCGATTCATGCCCAGCGCCTCGCCCAGTTCCTGCATGCTCGTGGCGTGAAAGCCACGCTGCCGGAACAGGCGGGTGGCGGCGACCAGCAAATCAGCCTCGCGGGCCCGCTCGACGACGGTCAATGCCTTCCACTCTCAAACGAACGTTTGATTGAGGTTCCATGGTATCCGAGCCGGCGGCTCCGATCAACGGGCGCGACTTCTCGGCCCGCGCTCATGACGCAGAATGGGACGATGGAGCTCGATGCCGCTCTCGGCCATGACGTGGAGCTGGCCGCTGTGCCGCAGCTTGCGTCGCATGCCGAAGAGCTCGGATTCGCAGCCCTGTGGACTGTAGAGACGCGCCACGATCCCCTTCTGCCGCTCGCGCTGGTGGCCGAGCACACGCAGCGCCTGCGTTTTGGGACGGCAGTTGCCGTCGCCTTCGTCAGGAGCCCAACGGTGGTCGCTCATACGGCCTGGGATCTGGCCCATCAATCCGGCGGAAGGCTCATCCTTGGCCTCGGTACACAGGTACGCGCGCACGTGCGACGACGCTTCGCGATGCCCTGGTCTGGCGAGCCGATAGCTCAGATCCGCGACTTCGTGGGCGCGGTACGCGCGGTCTGGCAGAGCTGGCAGAGCGGCCAACAGGTCGTGTATCGGGGAGCCCACTACAACGTGACCCTGATGACGCCCTTCTTCAGCCCTCCGCCCATCGCACAACCCCAAATCCCGATCTACCTGGCTGGCGTGGGACCGGCCATGTGCGCGCTGGCCGGCGAGATCGCCGATGGGCTGATCGTTCACCCTATGCACTCCCGCCGCTACCTGGCCGAGGTCATACTGCCGGCCGTCGCCATTGGCGCGGCGAGAGCCGGCCGCCACCCGTCCGCCGTGCGGATCTCAGCGAGTGTGCTGACGGCAATCGGCGAGAAGGACCGCGCCCACGTTCGGGAGCAGATCGCTTTCTACGCCTCCACGCCCTCATACCGCGAGGTGCTTCGCCTGCATGGCTGGGAGGGAATCGGCAGCGAGCTGAGCGATCTGGCTCGGAGCGGGCGCTGGCCCGAGATGCCGCGCCTGGTGACAGAAGCGATGATCGATGCCTTCGCCGTTAGTGGGCGGTGGGGCGAGCTCGCTGAGCAGCTGCATGAGCGCTGCTCCGGCCTGCTGGATCGGATCACGCTCTATCGTGATTTCGGTGCCGCGGGTGACGAGCGGGGATGGCGACGCCTGCTGGCTGACTTCCCACAGAGCTGAGATGCGGACTGCCGCGGTTTGCCATGGAGGCGTTGGCAGCGCCCCTCGTGCCCGTTAGCGCGCGGGATGCCGCGCTGGACCTCGATGCCTTCGCAAGTGCGACCAGGAGTCATCCAGACCGCCGCTCGGGACAGGCAGGCAGTTGGAGGAACTGTGGGCACTCCTCGTCGGTCTCCGCCTAGCTCTATGCGCTCACCTTCGGCGTTGACCTGCAGCGGGCCCAGCACCTGGAAGGCATGAGAGGCGCGGTAATGGAGGCCCCTGCTTAGGGCAGGCCTCGAGGCGGAGCTACTGGCGGCTGGCGCGACCGCGGTTTCGGTGACTTCTGGGACCACATGCTCGTCGCCCAGGGCTCGGCCGAGGCCATGTTCGAGGAGCATGGCGTCAACACCTGGGACCTGGCCGCGCCGCACATCGTCGTGGCCGAAGCTGGCGGGCGGATGACCGACATGCGCGGGAACGACTCTTGGGCGGGACCGGGTGCGCTGACCAGCAACGGCCTGTTGCACGCAGACCTGCTGGCGCTACTGGTCGTGCGCGTGACCTCGATAGCCTCGAGGGCCAGCAGCACGCTGCGCTCGGCATCAACCTCGAGATTGCCCACCGCTGCCGCGCCCAGCTCGCGCGCCGTGGCCAGGCGCGCCTCGCGCCCAGCCCTTTGGCTTTCGAGGAAGGCAAGGACGCTCAGGCCGCCGGCCAGCAAGGCACCAAGGCTGAGGGTCACTACCAGCGCCCGCAGTCGGGTCATCGAGCGGCGCTCGAGGGCCGCCTCGCGCGCGTCTCGCTCCTCCTGCTCGGCGGTCAGCCGATCATGCTCGGCCAGACTGGCCGCTAGGTATTCGTCAGCGAAGAGAACGCCGCGGCGGTGGTGGACATCTGTGCCCGCCTGGACGGCCTGCCGCTGGCCATCGAGCTTGCAGCGGCGCGCATTCGAATGCTCACGCCCGACGCGATCTGCGCGCGCCTGGGCAATCGGCTGGCTCTGCTGTCGACGAGTTCGCCCGGCGTGAGCGAACGCCAGCGCACCCTGCGCGCCACGATCCAGTGGAGCTATGAGCTGCTGGACGAGGACGAGAGGCCACTGTTCAGGCGCCTGGGTGTGTTCCTGGGCGGGGCTCCGCTGTCCCTCGTCGGCCGGGTGGTGGGCCTGGACGATGAGCTCGAGATGCTGGAGAGAGTCGGTTCGCTGATCGACAAGAGTCTGCTTCGCCGCGCAGAGGAAGGCACAGACGGTGTGGGCCGAATCGACATGCTCGAGAGCATCCGAGAGTTTGCCCTCGAGCACCTGGCCGAGACGTCAGAGGCGGACGACTACCGTGAGCGCCACGCGCTGGCCTACCTTGACCTCGCGAGGAAGCGGAACCCGGTCTGACTGGCGAAGGAGGTGGGCAACGGCTGGACAGGCTCGAACGCGAGCATGACAACCCCAGAGCCGCATTCGGCTGGGCAGTCGATTCGGAGCGAGCAGATGTCGTCACGCGACTGCGCGCGGCCCTGTGGCGCTTCTGGCAGATGCGCGGCCACCTGACAGAGGGGCGCGAGCGTGTCGAGCAGTGCGTCCAACTGTCGAGCGGACTTACCGATCTTGCGCTGCAGGCTCGCGGGCTGGCTGCCGCGGGCAGCCTGGCCTATTGGCAGGCGGACTGGCCGGCGGCTCGAGCGATTACGGCAAGGCGCTGGACTTACAGCGCCGGCTGGGGGATCGAGCCGGCATCGCCGAGGCATCGGGCTACGCGCTGTGCCTGCACGGACTGGCCGTCCTCGAGCTTGTCGAGGGCCGGCGTGGGTCGGCGGCGCGGCTGGCGGGGGCAGCCAGCGGGATCGCTCGATCATCTGGCGTGAACCTGGCCGATTCGACCAGTGGACTCTGGCTGGTTTGCTTCGGGCAGGCGCCGAACGCCCTCGATCACGACGCCATCGTGGCGGATCCAGAGCTCGCACCGGCTTGGGCAGAGGGCGAGGCACTGGCCATGGACGAGGTCATGGCCGGGGCCATGCGTCTCTGAGCGAGGGCACATCGCTCGTGCGGTCCTGACATTGGGTCTGGAGCATTGCTCAGCCTATTGGGCGCCAGCCGTGGCGACGTGCACGACGCGTCTAGACTGACCTGAGAAGGGAGTGCAAGCGGTGAGTGCCAGCTCGGCCAGACCACCAGATGCGGACAGCGAAGACTACTGGCGTGACTACCTGTCGCAGCCCGATTCATTCATCCGGGTTGGGCGGCGCATCTTCGCGCATCTGCCCAGCGAGCCGCGCTGCCGGATGTGCACGGCGCCCTTCAGAGGGGCAGGCGGCTCCCTGATGAGACTCATCGGTAAACGGCCGTCGCAGGCCAACCCGAACCTGTGCACGTCGTGCAAGGACACCATGATCCGCCACCACGGAGGTGCCGAAGTCGAAGGCGCCTTTCTCTTCGCCGACATCCGTGGCTCGACCGCTCTCGCCGAGAGCATGTCCGCGGCCGAGTTCCACAGCCTGCTGGATCGTTTCTATCGCACCGTCAGCGGTGTGGTCTTCGAGCACGACGGCACAGTCGACAAGTTCGTCGGCGACGAGCTCGTGGCGCATTTCTTTCCTGCTTTCGCCGGCAAGCACTTCGTTGGCAGGGCCGTCGAGGCGGCACGGGCGGTGCTGCTGGCCACCGGCCACTCTGATCCGGCCGGTCCGTGGGCGCCGGTCGGCGCGGGCGTCCATACCGGCCACGCCTGGTTCGGGGCTGTGGGAGAGGGAACGCATGTGGAGGTGACTGCCGTGGGCGACGCGGTCAACACCGCGGCGCGATTGGCCTCCGCGGCGGCCGCCGGCGAAGTTCTGGTGAGTGCCGCTGCGGCCGTGACCGCCGAGCTTGACCCGGGGCTAGAGCGCAGATCGCTGGATCTCAAGGGCAAGAGCGAACCGCTCGAGGTCGTCGTCAGCCGTGTCCAGTGACTTCGGCGCCGGGCTCGGTGTCTCTGCCCTGACCGAGCCGCAGGGCTCGTTCCGCGGCGAACTGGTCACGCCTGGGCACCACGCTTACGAGAAGCTCCGCCGCGTGTGGAACGGCTCGATCAACCGGCGGCCGGCCGCCATTCTCCGCTGCACCACCCCGGAGGACGTGACTACCGCCGTTCGCGTCGCACGCGAGAGCGCCCTTGCGGTGGCCGTGCGCAGCGGCGGTCACAGCTTCCCCGGCCTGTCGGTGGGCGACGACGCGCTGGTCATCGACCTGCGCCTGATGAATCGGGTCGAGGTCGACGCCGAGCGCCGCGTCGTCCGGGTCGGCGCGGGGGCGCTGCTCGGCGAGCTTGATGCCGCAACGCAAACCCACGGCCTGGTCGTGCCGGCCGGCATCGTGACGCACACCGGCGTGGCGGGCCTGACGCTGGGCGGGGGGATCGGCTGGATCATGCGCAAGTACGGACTGTCCATCGACAGCCTGCTCTCCGTTGAGTTGGTCACTGCCAACGGCGACCTTGTCACTGCGAGCGAGAGTGAAAACGCCGACCTGTTCTGGGGCGTTCGCGGTGGCGGGGGCAACTTCGGCATCGTCACCGAGTTCGAATTTCAGGCGCACCCCCTGGGGCCGCAAGTACTCGCCGGGACGGCCTTCTGGCCCATCGAAGATGCCCGGAGAGTGCTGCGCTTCTACCGCGACTGGCTGGCCGACTGCCCGGACGAGCTGATGACCATCGTCGTCACCCGCCGCGCGCCAGCTCTGCCCATCGTCCCGCCCGAGGTAGTGGGCAAGCACATCGTCGGCGTGGCGGCCTGCTACGCCGGATCGGTGGAGCAAGGGGAGAAGGTGCTCGAGCCGCTCAGGTCGTTCGGTTCTCCGATTGTCGATGCCTATCAGCGCAAGCCCTTCGTCGCCCAACAGCAGATGTTCGATCCCTCGTTCGAGCCGGGTTGGTGGTACTACGTGCGTGCCTGTGACGTGGCCGAGCTGAGTGACGAGGTGATCGACATCGTGGTCGACTACGGCCGGCGGATCGTTTCACCCATCTCGAGCGTCGCCCTGTGGCAGATGGGCGGCGCAGTAGCACGCGTGAGCGATGACGAGACCGCCTTCCACGGCCGAGCCGCCGGCTTCACCTTCAACATCAACGGCAACACGTACACCGCCGATGGCTTCGACGAAGAGCGGCAATGGGCGCGCAACTATTGGGACGCACTCGCGCCGCACCACACCAGCGTCTACGTGAACTTCCTGATGGAGGAAGGCGAGGAGCGCGTCCGGCAGGCCTACGGACCGGTCAAGTACGACCGACTCAAGGCGCTCAAGCGCAAGTACGACCCGACCAACCTCTTCCGGCTCAACCAGAACATCCGGCCGGACTGAACCGAGCGAGGCTATACTCGGCGCAATAGCAGACCACGCGTTGAACGGGACGAGCACGATCGGATCCCGGCCGCAGAGAGCCCGGGCCAGAGGGCTGCAAGCCTGGGCGGTCAGATAGGCCGAGAGTGCACCACCCGTGAGCGATCGGTGAACCGGTCCGGGCGCCGCCCGTTAGCGCGGCAAGACCAGAGAGCGCGGGTGCTGCGCAGGCGGTACCGGCGAAAGCGGGTGGAACCGCGGGAGGCACGGCCTCTCGTCCTGTCGAACGGGGCGAGCAGGCCGTTTCTGTTTCTGCGGAGGTGATGCACATGGTCGAACAGGAGCTCGACGAGCTGGCGCTCGAGGCGCCGGCGCGCGGCTCGGCCGAGGAGCTGCTCGACGCCGAGGCTGGCGATCCACTCGACCCCATGCGCCACTCGGCCGCTCACGTCATGGCCGAGGCGGTGATGGAGCTGTTCCCGGGCACGAAGCTGGGCATCGGGCCGGCGATTGAGGGTGGCTTCTACTACGACTTCGACCTGTCCCAGCCGCTGACGCCGGAGGATCTGGCGCGCATCGAACAGCGCATGGCCGCCTCCGTGGCCGCCGATCACCAGTTCGTCCGCCGCGTTCTCGAGCCAGACGAGGGGCGGGCCTTCTTCGTCGAGCGGGAGCAGTCCTACAAGGTCGAGATCCTCGACGACCTGGGCACGGCCGCCCAGGCCCACGGCGATCCTCCGCCGGAGGTCTCGACCTACGAGCATGGCTCGTTCATCGACCTGTGCCGCGGACCCCACGTGGAGTCGACGGGCCGGATCGGGCCGTTCAAGCTGCTCTCCGTGGCGGGCGCGTACTGGCGCGGCGACGAGAACCGGCCCATGCTCCAGCGCATCTACGGCACGGTCTGGGCAACGCAGGAGGAGCTCGACCGCTACCTCTGGCGGCGGGCGGAGGCCAAGAAGCGCGACCACCGCCGGCTGGGGGTCCAGCTCGACCTGTTCAGCTTCCACGACGTGTCGCCCGGCGCGGCTTTCTGGCATCCCAAGGGCTGGACCCTCTACCAGACGCTGCGCGACGCCATGCGCGGGCTGCAGGCGGGGCGGGGCTACCAGGAGATCTACACGCCCCCGCTGGTCCACCAGAAGCTGTGGGAGCAGTCGGGCCACTGGCAGCACTACCGCGAGAACATGTACCTCGTCGAGTTCGACGAGCAGACCTACAGCCTCAAGCCGATGAA
>DATKBB010000014.1:0-37633 GCA_035514295.1 Candidatus Limnocylindria bacterium
CCTGGCCGGCGGCAGCTCGAACGCAGCCGCCGCGCTGGAGCTGGCGGCCGCCTGCTGGGGGCTGGGGCTGTCGGCCGAGATGCGCCTGGAGCTGGCCTCGATCCTGGGCTCGGACGTGCCCTTCTTCATGACCGGCGCGCCCGCGGCGCTGGTCGAGGGCCGGGGCGAGCGGGTTACCCCGCTGCCGCCGCTGACCGGCCGGCCCGGCCTGCTGCTGGTCGCCCCGCCCCTGGCCGTCTCCACGGCGCGCGCCTTCGCGCGCTTCGACGAGCTGCCAGCGCGCGACCGGCCGACGGTGACGGACGAGCTCGTCGCGGCCTGGCGTGCGGACCTGGACGCGCCCGCCCTCGTCGGCTGGGCGGAGCGCCTGCGCGCATCCAACGACCTGTGGCCGGCCGCAGTCTTGCTGGCGCCGGGGCTGGAGGCCCTGCGCGCCGCGCTGGAGGCCGGCACGGACCGGCCATGGCTGATGAGCGGCTCGGGCTCGTCGCTCTTCACGCTCTATGCTTCGCCCGACGAGGCGGCCGAGGCCGGCCAACGGCTGACGCGCGAGATGTCGGCCGAGCTGACCGGTGCTCGGCTTTACGCCACGGACCTGCACGGTCCCGATCCAGTCTGGAGGCAGCCATGACCCTGCGAGCAGTCAGCACCGGCGGCGCGCCCGCCGCCATCGGCGCGTACAGCCAGGCCATCGACACCGGCGCGCTGGTCTTCGTCGCCGGCCAGGTGGGCATGGATCCGTCGACCGGTGAGTTGGTCGAGGGCGGCGTGGAGGCGCAGGCCGAGCGCGCCCTGCGCAACATCACGGCCATCCTCGATGCCTGCGGCCTGAGCATGGCCGACGTGGCGAAGACGACCTGCCTGCTGGCCGACATCGGCGACTGGGCCGCCTTCAACGAGGTCTACGCCCGTTTCGTGGGTGACCCACCGCCGGCGCGTGCGACGTATGCCGTGGCGGCACTGCCGCGCGGGGCGCGCGTCGAGATCGAGGCCATCGCCGCCCGCACCGGCTGACCTCGTTTGACACTGCAGGCCGGCCGACCGTAGAGTCTGCGCCAGCCAATGTCGCCCAAACAGCCTCCATCACCCCGCGGCGGTCCGCGACCGTCGTGACGCCTCCACCTAGTCAGACCCGAGCGGTCATCCTCGCAGCAGGTCTTGGCACGCGGATGAAGTCGCGCCTGCCCAAGGTCCTGCATCCCATCTGCGGGCGCCCCATGCTGGCCTACGTCATCGACGCCGCGCGCGAGGCAACCGGCCAACGGCCGTTGGTGGTGTACTCGCCGGTCACCGCCCAGATCTGCGAGGCTTTCGCCAGCGAGGCCGACTTCGCCCTTCAGGACGAGCCACGCGGCACCGGCGATGCTTTGCGCGCCGCCCTCCAAGCGCTGCCCGACGAGGTGGACGAGGTGGTCGTGCTCAGCGGCGACACGCCGCTGATCGACGCAGAGACCGTGAACGAAACGCTCGAACGACGGCGCGCCACGAGCGCCGTCATGGCGCTGGCGCCCATGTTCGCCGAGGATCCCACCGGCTACGGGCGGCTGGTCGTCAGCGACGGCTGGGCGGAGCGCATCGTCGAGGAGAAGGACGCGACCGACGAGGAGCGCGAGATCCAGCTGGTGAATGCAGGTCTGTACGCCTTCGAGACCGCCTGGCTGCGGGAGGCAGTGAGCAGGCTGACGCCATCGGCCGCCAGCGGCGAGCTGTACCTGACGCAGCTCGTGGAGCTCGCCCGGACCGACGATCGGCCGGCCGCCGTGACCAGCCCGGACGAGCCCTACGGCGACTGGCTGCTGGGAGGGGTCAACGACCGCGCCGAGCTACAGGCGGCCGCGTTCTACATCCAGCAGGACATCCTGGAGGACCTGTTGCTCGAAGGAGTGACCATCCAGGACCCCTCTACCACGCTCGTGGACGCCACGGTCGAGATCGCCCAGGACGTGACCATCGAGCCGAATGTCATCCTGCGCGGGCGCACGCGTATCGGGCGCGACACGGTGATCCGGGCGGGCAGCCAGATCGTCGACTCGGTCGTCGGTGAGCGCTGCACCATCTGGGCCAGCGTTGTGGAGGGCTCGGTCGTGGGGGACGACGTGCGCATCGGCCCCTTCAGCCACATCCGGCCCGGCTGCGAGATCGCTGAGGGCGCCGAGATAGGCAACTTCGCCGAGATGAAGAAGGTGCGCTTCGGCGCGCGCTCCAAGCAGCATCACTTCAGCTACCTGGGCGACGCCGACGTGGGCGATGACGTAAACATCGGTGCAGGGACCATCACGGCCAACTACGACGGGCGCAAAAAGCACCGCACGGTCATCGGCGATGGCGCGTTCATCGGCTCGGACACCATCCTGCGCGCCCCGCTGAACGTGGGCCGCAAGGCCGTCACGGGCGCCGGCTCGGTGGTCACCCGCGACGTGCCGGACGGGATGCTGGCCGTGGGTGTGCCGGCGCGAATCCGCCAGCGACGCAAGCCGGAAGAGCCACATGCCGAAGCCGTTGACCCGGCCGCCCTGCGCGAAGGCGGTGCTGGCTGATGGGAACGCTCACCGAGATCGGCGTCATCGCCATCCTCATCGTCATCAACGCGCTCTTCGCCGCGGCCGAGATCGCGCTGGTGACCGTCCGACGCAGCCGGATCCAGCAGCTGACGGACGAGGGCAGCCAGAGAGCGCGCAGGGTACACCGCCTCGTTTCGCAGCCGGCTCGCTTCCTGGCCGTAATCCAGCTGGGCATCACCTTCGTCGGCTTCTTGGCCGCCGCCTTCGCCGGCGCGAGCATCGTGGGCACGCTGCAACAGGCGCTTGAGGGTGTGCCCGTGCTGGCGCCCCAGGCGGCGTTGGTGGCCCTGCTGTCGGTCACTCTGGTGATCACGATCGTGACGATCATCTTCGGCGAGCTCGTGCCCAAGTCGGTGGCCATTGCCCATCCGGAGCGGCTGGCCCTGCTCTTCGCGCGTCCGGTGGAGCTCCTCGGACGCATCTTCGCGCCGCTGGTCTGGTTCCTGACCACGGCCACTTCGGCGGTTGGCCGGCTGTTCGGCGTGACTGAGGCCCAGCAGGAGCGCCTGTCGGCCGAAGAGCTGATGATCATGATCGAGCGCGGCGGCGAGCAGGGCGTGATCGAGGCCGAGGAGCAGCAGATGATCGGCGCGGTGCTCGAGCTGGGCGAGCGGCGCGTGCACGAGGTGATGGTCCCGCGCATCGACATCAAGGCCGTCGAGGCCAGCGCGCCCTTCGGCGACTTCGTCGAGGTGATCGTCAAGGAGGGGCACTCGCGCATCCCGGTCTTCGAGGAGAGCATCGACAACATCATCGGCGTGCTGTACGCCAAGGACGTGCTGCCCTATCTCGCCCGCGGCGTGGAGCCGCCCATCACCTCGATCCTGCGCACGCCGCTGTTCGTGCCCGAGTCCATTTCCGTCGACGACCTGCTGCATAACTTTCAGCGCCGCAAGGTGCACATAGCCATCGTGCTCGACGAGTACGGCGGCACGGCCGGCCTGGTGACCATCGAGGACCTGATCGAGGAGATCGTGGGCGAGATCCAGGACGAGTACGACGTGGAGGAGCCCATGATCGTGCCGCTTTCCGAAGGTGAGGCGCGCGTCGACGGGCGGGCCAGCGTTGACGACCTGGCCGAGTACTTCGACACCCAACTCAACGGCGCCGACAGCGAGCAGTACGACACCGTCGGCGGGCTGGTCTACCACGAGATCGGTGGCGTGCCGACGGTGGGCGACACGGTCGAAGTCGACGGCCTGACGCTGACCGTCGAATCGACCGACGGCCGGCGCGTGGGCAAGGTGCTGGTCGTGCGGCGCTCGAAGGCGGAAGAAAACGGCGCCTCGACCGAGCCCTGAGCCGGGCGGGCACGCGCCCGGCCAGTGCCACTCTACGCCTAAGCGCTGATCGCCGAGACCACGATCTGGCGGAGCCGCTCCAGGGCCTCTGCCTGCACGACGCCGGCCGCTTCCAGGCGGCCCAGAGCCTCGTCGCGTTGCTCGCGGGCGCGGACGCGGGTGTAGTCGCGCGCACCGCACTGCTCGAGGATGGCGCGCGCCTCGGCCAGCTGGGCGGGGGAAAGTGCCTGGGCGGCCAGGATCTCGCGCAGTCGGGCCCGGTCCTTTTCGTCGGTCGTCTCCAGCGCATAGATGATGGGCAGCGTCTTCTTGTGCTTGGCCAGGTCGGAGGGCTCCTTGCCGGTGGTCTGCTCATCGCCCCAGATGCCCAGCAGGTCGTCGTTGAGCTGGAAGGCGATGCCCAGCGCCCAGCCGAAGCCGCGGTAGGCCTGCACCACCGCTTCGTCGTCGGTAGCCAGCATCGCGCCGGCCTGGATGGAGGCGGCGATGAGCGCCGCCGTCTTGCGCCCGATCATGTCGAAGTAGAAGTCGACCGACAGCCGGTCGTCGTGTTCGGCGCTCCAGATGTCCATGAACTGGCCCTCGCACAGTGCCAGACAGGTCTCGTCGTATAGGCGCAGCAACGCGAGGACCTTGGCGTCCGGGAAACCGAGCTCCGTCAGCCGGTGGAGAGCCATGCGCGACAGCGTGAAGAGCGTGTCGCCGGTGTTGATCGCCTGGGCCACGCCGTAGACGCGCCACAGCGTGGGCCGGTGGCGCCGCTCGACGTCGCCGTCCTCGATGTCGTCGTGCACCAGGCTGAAGTTGTGGCCCAGCTCGACAGCCGCCGCTCCGGGCAGGGCCTGGCGGTGGTCGCCCGTGAGGGACTCGTAGGCGAGCAACCCCAGCAACGGACGCAGGCGCTTGCCCCGCGGACCGTCGCGGTCGAGCCCAAGGTGGTAGCGCACCATCTCGTAGAGAGCGTGGGTGCGCGGGTCCTCCGCCTGGGCGATGACGCGCAGGATCTCGTCTTCCGTGTCGGCGATGAGCGTGTCGAGATCGGGCGAGGTCAGCACGACGCGAGCATACCCGCCGCGCCGACGGCGTACCCTTGGCGCACATGCCGACGCCGCGGATGTACCACACGCAGGCCATCGTTCTCAGCCGCTTCGAGCTGGGCGAGGCCGACCGTGTGCTGACCCTGCTCACGCCGCACGAAGGCAAGCTGAAGGCCATCGCCAAGGGCGTGCGCCGGCCGCGCAGCCGGTTGGGCGGCACGCTTGAGCCCTTCGCCGAGCTGCACCTGGTGCTCGTGCGCGCGCGCACCTTCGACGTGGTCTCGCAGGCCAGTGTCGGGCACGCCTGGCTGTCTCTCCGCGAAAATCTCGAGTCGACGGCCACGGCCTGGTACCTGGGCGAGCTGGCCCAGCGGGCGGTCGAGGAGCGGGCCAACGCCTATCCCGTCTACGCGCTGCTGCATCGGGCCTACCAGTTGCTCGACGACGGCATGGCGCCCGGCCGGGTGGCCCGCTGGTACGAGTTCGGCCTGGCCGACGCCCTGGGCATGCGCCCTGAGGTTGAGCGCTGCGTGGAGTGCGACCGGGTCCTTCAGCCGGATGAGGAGTTCCGCTGGGTGCCGCTGCTGGGCGGCACGCTCTGTCGCGACCATCTGGCCGTGCCGGGAGAGCAGGCCCTCCTCTCGCTCGATGCGCTCAAGCTGCTGCGCGCCTACCGCCGGATGGACATCGAGGCGATCGCAGCGCTGCGCCTGCCGGCGGCCGTGGAGGCAGAGGCCGAGGGCGCGCTGCGCCGCTTCATCCGCAACGTGCTCGAGCGCGAGCCGCGGTCGCTGGCCTTCCTCGATGAGGTGCGGGCGGGGCAGCTGCCATGACCGACACCCTGATCCCGGGCTTCGGCGGCCGACTGATCGAGCCGACCGATGCCAACTATGAGACTGCCCGGCTGACCGCCAACGCCACAGTCGACGCCCGACCCGAGCTCATTGCGCGCGCCGAAGATGCCGCCGATGTCCAGGCCGTCGTCCGCTGGGTCAGAGCCACTGGCCGACAGCTCGCTGTGCGCTCCGGTGGCCACAGCGTGGCCGGCCACTCGACCGGCGACGGAGTCGTGGTGCTTGATCTTGGCCTGCTCAACGACCTCGAGATCGATCCGTCCAGTGACGCAGCTTGGGCGTGGGCCGGTCCCGGCGTGCGGGCCGGCGACTACACGAAGGCCGCGTACGCGGTTGGTCGAGCGACATCGTTCGGCGACACCGGCTCGGTCGGGCTGGGTGGACTGGTTCCCGGCGGCGGCATCGGCTGGCTGGTGCGCAAGTACGGCCTGACGATCGACAGCCTGCTCGCCGCCGAGGTGGTCACCGCCGACGGTGAGCTGCTGTCCGCCAGCTCCAGCGACCATGCCGACCTCTTCTGGGCACTGCGCGGCGGCGGCGGCAACTTCGGGGTGGTGACCCGCTACAAGCTGGCACTTCAACCGATCGGCACCGTGCTGCACGGCATGCTGCTGATGCCGGCGACGCGCGCCAACGTGCGGGGCGTCATCGAGATTGGTTCGGCGGCGCCTGACGATTTGACGCTGATGCCCTACGTGATGGCCATTCCGCCGATGGACGAGGTATCGGCAAGTGAGCACGGCAAGCTCGGGTTGTGGGTCGACACGCTGTGGGCCGGGCCGGCAAGCGCGGGCGAGCCCGTGCTGGCGGCCTTGCGCGCGCTCGGTCCGTTGCTGATCGACAGCGTGGTCGAGAAGCCATTCCCCGACATCTATCGGCCGCGCGAGGAGGGTGCTGAGCGCGGCGGCTGGACGTCCAGCTCGATATTCCTCGACGATGCTGGCGACGAGGTCCTGGCAGCGGTTGAGCGGATGATGGAGAAGGCACCCGAAGGCGGTTGCCTGGCGATCATTCGAGTCCTCGGCGGGGCGGCCTCGCGGGTAGCCGGCGACGCGACTGCCTTTGCCTGGCGCGACAAGCGCCTGCTGGTCTGGTTCATCGCCGCGTTGCGAGGCGCCCAAGCTGGGCCGCAGGCGAGCCACAGCGCCTGGGTGGCCGAGTTCCGGGCGGCGCTGGCAGAACGCGGTGCGGGTGCCTTTGGCAACTTCATGGCCGACGATTCACCCACCGCGGCCGCGGCTGTTTATCCACCTGCCACACTCGCTCGACTGCGCGACATCAAGCGCCGCTACGACCCCGACAACCTCTTCTCGCGGAACCTTGACCTCGGCCCGGCCTGACCGGAGCCGGCCGCCGCGTGCGAGAATGCGGGGCCCGTGACCACCACGCTTGAGCCCACCGCCCACGATCCCGCGCCCGCCGTCGCCAACCTGGAGACGATCGTCTCGCTGGCCAAGCGGCGCGGCTTCGTCTTCGCGTCGTCAGAGATCTACGGCGGCATCAACGCCGTGTGGGACTACGGGCCGCTGGGCGTCGAGCTCAAGAACAACGTCAAGCGGGCCTGGTGGCGCGCCATGGTCCAGGAGCGCGACGACATCGTCGGGCTGGACGCCGGCATCCTGATGCACCCGCAGGTCTGGGTCACCTCGGGCCACGTCGAGTCGTTCAGCGATCCGCTGGTGGAGTGCCGCACCGACAACCTGCGTTTCCGGCTGGATGAACTGCCCGGCACCGAGGGTCTCTCCCAGACCGACCTGCGTGACCCAGACATCGTGGAGCGGCTGGGCCTGAAGTGTCCGGCCGACGGCGGGCCGCTCAGCCCTCCGCGCCGCTTCAACCTTATGTTTCGCACGTTCATGGGGCCGGTCGAGGAGGACGCCAACGTCGTCTACCTGCGCCCGGAGACGGCCCAGGGCGCATACGTCAACTTCCGCAACGTTCAGGGCTCGACCCGCAAGAAGCTGCCCTTCGGCATCGCCCAGGTGGGCAAGGCCTTCCGCAACGAGATCACGCCGGGCAACTTCGTCTTCCGGACGCGCGAGTTCGAGCAGATGGAAATGCAGTACTTCGTCCACCCCGAGCGCGCCGCGGAGATCTTCGAGGAGTGGCTGCCCCGCCGCCACGCCTGGTACCTGCGCTACGGCGTCAGCCCCGAGCGGCTGCGCTACCGCGAGCACGCGCCCGACGAGCTGGCCCACTACGCCAAGAAGGCCGTCGACGTCGAGTACCGCTTCCCCTTCGGCTGGAAGGAGCTCGAAGGGGTGCACAACCGCGGCGACTGGGACCTGGGCCGTCACTCGGAGGCGTCGGGCGAGAACCTGTCCTACTTCGACCCCGCCACGAACGAGAGCTTCATCCCGTTCATCGTCGAGACGGCGGCAGGGGCCGATCGGGCGGCGTTCACCTTCCTGATCGACGCCTATCGTGAGGAAGAGGTGCGCGGCGAGAAGCGCGTCTCGCTCGCGCTGCACCCTGACCTTGCGCCCTACAAGGTGGCCGTCCTGCCGCTCTTGAAGAAGCGGCCTGAGATTGTCGAACTGTGCCAGAGTGTCGTCGCAGACCTGCGGACCGACATAATGGCCGTCTACGACGACACGGCCTCGATTGGCAAGCTCTACCGCCGGCAGGACGAGATCGGCACGCCCTGGTGCGTGACCGTGGACGTGGAGTCGCTGGAAGACGGTGCCGTCACAGTGCGCGAGCGCGACTCGATGGAGCAGCAGCGTTTGCCAGTGGAAGGCGTCAAGCGGCTGATCCTCGATCGCTTGTCGGTGGCCCGCCGAGGCTAGCCGCCCATGGGGCCGCGACCACTTGACAACTGGGCCAACGCCGACCGCTACCACGCTTACGTCGGCCGCTGGAGCGCCCTCGTCGCTCGCGAGTTCCTGGGCTGGCTCGGCGCGCCCAACGGCGGACGCTGGCTGGACGTCGGCTGCGGCCCGGGCACGCTCGTCGAGGCGGTGCTCGAGCGCTGCGCGCCGCGCGACGTCGTCGGCGTGGATCCGTCGGAGGGCTTCCTCGCTGCGGCGCGGGGCCGCGTGAGCGACCGGCGCGCGTCGTTCGTCGTCGGTACGGCCGAACGCCTGCCCCCCGACCTGGAAAAATTCGACGGCGTCGTCTCCGGGCTGGTGCTCAACTTCGTGCCCGACACTGCCGCCGCCGTCGCCGAGATGACGCGCGTGACCCGTCCGGACGGAGTTGTCGGCGCCTACGTCTGGGACTACGCCGATGGTATGCAGCTCATGCGCTATTTCTGGGACGCCGCGGCCGAGCTCGACCCGGCGGCAGCCGCCTTCGACGAGGGCCGCCGCTTTCCCCGCTTCGGCAGCGAGAGGCTGCCGGCCCTGATGGGCGCCCACCTCTCCGACGTGGTGAGCACGGGCATCGTGGTCGAGACGCCCTTCGCCGACTTCGACGACTACTGGCGGCCGTTCCTTGGGGGCCAGGGCCCAGCGCCAAGCTACGCCATGTCGCTCGACGAGAAGGCACGCCACCGGCTGCGCGACGTACTGCTCGCCCGCCTACCGACCGCTCCCGACGGCACGATCGCGCTGACGGCACGCGCGTGGGCCGTGAAGGGCACGCGCCCCGCCTGACCGTCCGGTCTAACGGGCCGCTGGCGATCCGGTACGGTCCTCGAAGAGCGCGAGGAGCTGCTGCGGGCTGACGTTACCGCCGCTGGCGACGATCCCGACGCGCTTGCCTGTCAGCACGTCGCGCATCGACAGCGCCCCGGCCAGCGACGCCGCGCCGGCCGCCTCGACGAGGTTGCGCGTCGTCTCGATCATCGCTCGCTGCGCCGCCCGGATCTCGTCGTCGCCGACGAGCACGAACTCCTCCAGCATCTCCCACATGATCTGCTGGGGCAGCTCGAACGCCGTGCGCGTGGCCAGCCCCTCGGCGTAGGTCTGCATCTGGCCCTCCAGCAGGCGACGTTCCCGCCACGAGTGCTGCGCGGTGGGCGCCGCCGACGACTGGACGCCGATGACGCGCACCTCCGGCCCCACGGCGCGGGCCACGATGCAGGCAGCGGCCGCACCGCTGCCGCCGCCGACGGGCACGAACAGGACGTTCAGCGCAGGCTGCTCCTCCAGGATCTCCAGGTAGAGCGTCGCCACGCCGGCGATCAGCAGTGGCTCGTTGCCCGAGTGGATGTAGCGATAGCCGTGCTCGCGGGCGAGCGCCTCGCAATGCTCGCGAGCCGAGTCGAAGTCAGGTCCGAAGGCCACGATCTCGGCCCCCAGCCCGCGCATGGAGGCCACCTTCACCGGGTTGGCGTTCTCCGGCACGCAGACGATGGCCCGCACGCCGAAGAGTCGAGCGGCGTAGGCGATCGACTGGCCGTGGTTGCCGGTCGAAGCGCAGATCACGCCGCGCCCTCGCTCGTCCTCGCTCAGCTGCGCCATGAGGTTGACGCCACCGCGTACTTTGAAGGCGCCCACCGGCTGGTGGTTCTCGTGCTTGACCCAGGCGGACGCGCCAAGCAGCTCGTCCAGCGCCGGGTAGGCGTAGAGCGCCGTAGGGCGCAGATATGGCGCTATCCGCTCTCGCGCGGCGCCCACGTCAGCAAGCGCGGGAGTCGCCCAGGCCATCCCGCTCTCAGCCGGCGCGGCCGGCCGACCTCAGGTACTCCAGGAAACCGAGCTCGCCCGGCGACTCGCCTGCTGCTGTCAGCAGAGTGGCGGCGTCAGCCTGTTGCTGTGCGGCGTGGAAGACGATATGCAGCAGGTACTGCGATAGTGGCCGGCTGTCGTCACTGAGCGCGGGGACGATCTCGGCGGCCAACTGCTCATCGGCGAGCGAGTCCAACCAAGCCCGCATCTCGGCCTCGTCCCTGGCCCAGTGGCGGCGGATGGACTCGAGGTCCGGATAGTCCTCCGGCCGCAGCTCGACGTCCTCACCCAGTTCCTCGATCGGCCGTCCCTGGAGCGCGAGACGCCAGCTCCACTCGACGTCCAGCTCGTGCACCAGCGTCGCGCGCAGGTTGCGGGTCGTGGCCGCCTCCCTCGTCAGCTCGCTCCTGGGCAGGCGGCCGGCCGCGTCGAGCAGGCGATGGTTGACCCAGTACATGTCGTCGAAGAGCTGGCTGATCGCTGCGTGATCCATGCCGAGGACCCTGGCTAGTGCAGGATCTGGGAAAGGAACTGCTTCGTGCGCTCCTGCTGCGGGTCGCCAAAGATCTGCGAGGGCGGTCCCTCCTCCACGATCAGCCCCTCGTCGAACAAGACCATCCGATTGGCCACGGCCCGCGCGAAGCCCATCTCGTGCGTCACGCAGAGCATGGTCATGCCCGACTCGGCCAGCTCGCGCATCACGTCGAGCACCTCGCTGATCATTTCGGGATCGAGGGCGGAGGTGGGCTCGTCGAAGAGCATGATCTTGGGCCGCATGGCCAGGGCGCGGGCAATCGCCACCCGCTGCTGCTGGCCGCCCGACAGCTGCGCCGGGTACTTCTTGGCCTGCTCCGGGCAGCCCACCCGGCTGAGCAGCTCCATGGCGATCTGCTCGGCCTCCTCGCGCGACTGCTTGCGCACGCGGATGGGCCCGAGGGTGATGTTCTGCAGCGCGGTCAGGTGCGGGAAGAGGTTGAAGCTCTGAAAGACCATGCCGATCTCGCTGCGGATGGCGGCGATGTTGCGGATGTCGTTGGACAGCTCGATGCCGTCGACGATGATGTCGCCCTTTTGGTGCTCCTCGAGGCGATTGATCGTCCGGATGAAGGTCGACTTGCCCGAGCCGGAGGGGCCGAAGATGACGAGCACCTCGCCCGCCTTGACGGTCATGTCTATACCGCGGAGGACGTGGAGCTGACCGAACCACTTGTGTACGTCGCGGCAGACGATGATTGCATCGCCGTCGGCCTGCTGGCCGTTGTCGGTCACCTGTTCACCTCTTTCCCACCCCGAGAGCTTCCTCGAGCCGATAGCTGGCCTGCGACATCGTGTAACACAGTACGAAGAAGACTGCCGAGATGAAGATGTAGACCTCGAGCTGTGCCCCGACCCACTGCGTCTGGGCCAGCACCGACCGGCCAATGCCGAGCAGCTCCAGCAGCCCGGTACCGGCGATCGCGACCAACGTGGTGTCCTTCAGCAGGCTGATGAACAGGCCGACGTTGGCCGGGATTACCGAGCGCAGCGCCTGCGGCAGCACTATGTACAGGTTCGTCTTGATCGTGCTCAGCCCGATGGCGTGGGCGGCCTCGATCTGGCCGCTCGGTATGGCCTGCAGCCCCCCGCGAACGTTCTCGGCCACGTACGCCGCCGAGAAGAGGGTGATGCCGGCCATGGCCCGGTAGACGTGCTCGATGCGCACTCCGCCGGGCAGGAAGAGCGGCACCATTACCGCCGCCATGAACAGGAGAGTCACCAGCGGAACCCCGCGCACCACCTCGATGTATGCCGTGCTCAGCCACCTCAGCGCCGGCAGATCGCTTCGTCGTCCAAGCGCCAGGAGCACACCGAAGGGGAAGGAGAGCACGATCCCGACGATGGCCAGCAGGAAGGTCAGCAGCAGGCCTCCCCACGTGCTGCTGGAGACCAGCGGCAGCCCCCGGATGCCGATCCCCTGGAGCAGAAGAAGCGTCATGGGCACCGACGCCAGCCAGCCGAGGGGGAGCAGCCAGCGTGGCGTTTGAATGCGCAGCGACAGCCAGTACACCGCGAACACGATCGCGGCGTTCGCGAGAAAGGCGACCGTCACCGCGACCATCTCCTCGAATTGCCCCAGCCGCCCGGGGATGGAGATCGCCTCCAGCGCGGCCACCGCGGCGAGGCCGGCGAGCAGCGCCTGGCTCACGCCGAACCAGATGACCAGGGTCCGGACTGGCCCGAGGCGGGATCTGCCGGCCGACAGGCCGGCCAATGACGAGAACAGCGCCAGAGTGAGCCAGACCCGCCATGCCTGATCTAGCGGGTAGAAGCCCATCAGGAACAGCCTCAGATTGGCGGTGATCACCCCCCAGCGGGCCTGGTTTACGGCCCAGTCGGCAAGCAGAACCGCGAACAGGATCAGGGACCCGCCCAGCACGATCGTGACCAGCGAGTTCGCCCAGCCGCTGAACAGGTTTTCGCGCAGCCAGGCGACCCGGCCAGTCGAGACCTGTGGCGGAGCCAGCTGCTCGACGGTCACGCTAGCGCTCCAGCACCTGGACGCGACGGTTGTAGACGTTCATGAAGAGCGAGGTCACCAGGCTGAGCACGAGGTAAGTACCCATCACCAGCGCGATCACCGAGAGTGGCTGGCCGGTCTGGTTGACCATCGTCCGTCCGACGCTGAAGACGTCGGCAAAGCCGATCGCCACGGCAAGGCTGGAGTTCTTGGTCAGGTTGAGGTACTGACTGGTGAGCGGTGGAACGATGATGCGCAGCGCCTGGGGAAAGACGACCAGCCGGAGTGTCTGGCCGGGCGTCAGCCCGATGGCGTAGGCGGCCTCCACCTGCCCGCGCCGCACCGCCTGTATCGCGCCGCGCACAACCTCGCCGATGAAGGCGGCGGTGTAGATCACGAGTCCGAGCAGCAGGGCGGCAAACTCGGGCGATAGGCTCACTCCGCCGACGAAGTTGAAGCGCTCCTGAATCGGCTGATCAAAGGCCACGGGCCCGAGCACCAGCCAGCTGACAAGCGGAAGCGCTACCAGGGCGAGGATGCCGAGCGTGCGGAGCCGATAGGTGGGGCGACCGTCAGCCTCCCTGCGCGCCGCCAGGCGGGCGGCTGCTACAGCGATCAGGACGCTCACCACCAGCACCGCTGCCCAGATGCCGAACGTCGGCTCTGCCTCTGGCCGCGGCATGAACAGGCCGCGCTGATTCAGAAAGATCGAACCGGGCAACTGGACTGAGTTGGCAACCGACGGCAGCTGAAGAAAGACGACGTACAGCAGGATCAGCTGGACGAGCAGCGGAGTGTTGCGCATCAGCTCCACGTACCCCGCCGCGATGCGGTTGGCCAGCCAGTTGCGCGACAATCTTGCTACACCAACGACTACGCCGAGCAGCGTGGCCAGCACGATCCCGCTGATGCTGACCAGCAATGTGTTCAGGAGGCCGACGGCGAAGGCACGCGCGAACGTGTCGGTAGAACCAAAGGAGATGGGCGTCTGGGCGATCTCGAACCCAGCCGTCTGCTCCAGGAATCCGAGACCGAAACTGAGCCGGCTGGCGGCCATGTTGTCCGACAGCGTGCTCCACAGCAGCCAGCCGATGAGCAGTACCAGCGCCACGACCACGATCTGGGCCGCGACGCGGAGGACGCGAACGTCGCGCCAAAGCGGTGCGACGCTGCGCGGTTTGCCTGCGGGCGTGGGTGCGACAGTCACTGCCGGTCAGGCTCGGCGTGTTGGCCGGGGCCGGAAAGACTTCCGGCCCCGGCTTCTTGCGCTTTAGCGGAGGGGTGGCGCGTAGAGCAGCCCACCCTCGGTCCAGAGCTCGTTAGGCCCCCTTGGGAGATTGAATGGCGTATCGGGGCCGAGGTGGCGGTTATAGATCTCACCGTAGTTGCCGACGCCCGTAATCACGTTGACCACCCAATCGTTATCGAGGCCAAGCTTTGCGCCGAGCTCGTCCTGCGCGCCGAGTAGCCGCAGAACCACGACGTCTGTGCTCGTGTCGCGCATCTGGGCGACGTTGGTCGAATCGACTCCGACCTCTTCTGCCTGGATGGTCGCGAAAACCACCCACTTGACGATGTTGAACCACTGAGCGTCGCCGAAAGGCACCGAGGGGCCCAGCGGCTCCTTGGACATGACTTCGTCGAGCAGGACATGCTCGTCCGGGTTGGCGAACAGCGTTCGTCGGGCGACGAGCTGCGAGCGGTCGCTGGTGACCGCGTCGCACGCGCCCGATTCGTAGACCTGGTAAGTCTCGTCAATCGTTCCGTATACGCCGGGCGTGAAGTCGACGCCGAGGGCGTTCATCTGGTCAGGCAGCGTGAGCTCCGTGGTCGTCCCCGACTGAACGCAGATCGTGGCGCCCTGCAGGTCGGTCAGTTCCTGCACGCCGGAGTCAGCCCTGACCATCATTCCCTGGCCATCGTAGAAGGTGGTGGGTGCGAAGAGTCCCCACTCGGTGTCGCGGCTCAATGTCCAAGTGGTGTTGCGAATGAGGACGTCGATCTCGCGAGTCTGCAGGGCGATGCTTCGGTCATCGGTTGAGAGCGGCCGGAACTGAACTGCCTCGGGGTTGCCCAGGACGGCGGCCGCGACTGCACGGCAGTAGTCCGCATCGAAGCCCAGCCAGCGGCCGGTACCCTCCTCCGGGAAACCGAAGCCGGGCAGGTTGGAGTTGACGCCGCAGATCAGTTCGCCTCGGCTGCGCACCTCGGCGAGGATCCCGCCAGTGGGAGGCCCGGGGGGTGCTGTGGCGCCATTGGGCGGGGGTGTGTCTCCTGCCGGCGGCGGCGTGTCGCCCACGGGCGGCGGCGTATCGACGCCGGGCGGCGGCGTGTCGCCGGGCGCAGGCGTGACCTGCGCCGTTTCACAGGCGGCTATCACAAGCGCCATCACGAGAAGAACAACGGGTACCAGAACCGGTCGTCTCATCGAGTCTCCTCCTCCACCTTTTGGCTGGGTCCCGGCTGTTCGGAACATGGTAATGCCCGCGAAAAGCCGCCGGCCCACTGCTGCGCTGCTATTCGGCCACTCGGGGTGATGCGGCGGAAGCAGCCAACCCGCCGCGAGGCTCCTTGCCCTTGGGCCAGTACAGCTCCTTCTTGACCTGCGCCTCCGGGAAGCCGCGGCCCAGCAATGTCGTCTCAACGCTGCTGATCATGTCCGGGTTGCCGCAGATATAGGCGATCGAGTTGTCGGGCGTCAGGCCCAGCTCGTCGTGGACGGCCGGCACGATCGCCTCGACGCGGCCCACGCGACCGGTCCAGCGGCTGTTCTCGGCCGAGCCGGGACGCGAGACCGTGGGGACGTAGGTCAGCGGGTAGGTGCCCTTGCCCGCCCACTCCTCGAGCAGCTCGCGATAGCCCAGGTCGTGCTCGTAGCTGGCGCCGTGCAGCACCACTGCCCGGCGTGGCACGCCATCGTTGAGGAGCGTCTTCAGCATCGAGATGAAAGGGGCAATGCCCGTGCCGCTACTGATGAAGACGTGCGTCCGCTCGTCCTCCGGCTCCAGCACGAACTTGCCTTTGGGTCCCTTCATGCTCATGCCCTGGCCCACGTCGAGCCGCCAGAGCAGCGGCGTGAACATGCCGCCGGTCACCAGCCGCACGTAATACTCGTACCCGTCGTCCATCTCGCGTGGCGAGCTGGCCACCGAGTAGGGCCGCTGGATGAGCTTGCCGCTCGATTCCACGCCAATGGTCAGGTACTGCCCCGGCTCGAAGTGCACCGGCTCGCCGTCGTACTTGACCCAGAAGAAGGCCAGCGACTCGGTCAGGTCGACGCGGCGGGAGACGTGGGCGTTGTAGTGGGCCGATTCGGCGGCGATGGGCCGCTCGTCGGCGGCGACGTCCGTCATCCCCGAGATGGTAACCCGCGCGCCGGCGGGCTAGAGCAGTTCGCTGCGCCGCCACTCCCGGCCGAGCAGGTGATGGTCGAGGAACGAGAGCACCGTCTCGTACCACAGGCGGGCGTTCTGCGGCTTGAGCACCCAGTGGTTCTCGTCGGGGAAGTAGAGGAACTTGGCCTCCACGCCGGCACGCGCGAGGTCGGTCCACAGGCGCAGGCCCTCGCTGATCGGCACGCGATGGTCCTTCTCGCCGTGGATGACCAGCATCGGCGTGCGGATGTTGCCGATCAGGCTGTGAGGCGACGAAGCCTGGTAGCGCGAATCATCCCGGTAGGGATCGCCGTACTCGCGCTCCCACCACGAGCCCCAGTCGGTCGTGCCGTGGAAGCCGCGCAGCTCCCACAGGCTGGCGTGGGTGACGATGGCCTTGAAGCACTCGGTACTGCCGGCCACCCAGTTGGCCATGTACCCGCCGAACGAGCCGCCCATCAGCGCCGTGCGTTCGCCGTCCAGCTCGGGCAGTTCGAGAGCTGCGTCCACGGCGGCAATGACGTCGGTGTACGGCTCCTCGTGCCAGCGTCCCCAGCCGCGCTGCACGAACTCCTGGCCGTAGCCAGTCGAGAGTGCCGGGTCGGGCAGCAGAACGGCGTAGCCCTGGGCGGCGAGCAGCTGCGGGTTCCAGCGCCAGTGCCAGCTGTTCCAGGAGCTCAAAGGTCCGCCGTGGACCCACACCACGACCGGCGCCGGCGCCTGCGCCGAGGCTTCCTCCGGCACGACCAGCCACGAGCCGATCTCCACCCCGTCGGCGGCCCTCGCGCCAAGCCTTTCCAGGCGGCCGGGCAGCGCCAGCTCGTCGAGCTCTGAGAACGTGGGCACCGACTGCCGGCTGGGCTCGTCGTCGGAGGTTCGCAAGCGGGCCAGTCGCGGTGGCCGGTCGTAGGCCGACTGAATGGCGAAGAGGCCGCTCCCGTCGGGCAGCGGCGCGAGGTCGGACCAGGCACCTTCACCGCTGAGCAGCTTGGGTTCCGAGCCGTCCAGCCCGACCCTGAAGACCGCCAGCCCGCCGGCCCGGTCGGCCTGGAAGTAGACGGTTCGCGAGTCGGCCGCCCAGACGGGGTCGTGCGGCCAGAGGTCCAGCTCGGGCGCCAGGTCGCGGCCCTCGCCGGTCTGAAGGTCGATGAGCCACAGCGTCTGCTGGTGGGCGGTGTCCGGGTCGCCCGAGTGGCCGCGCACGGCGACCACGTAGCGCCCGTCAGGCGAGATGGCCGGCTGCACGTACCAGTGACGCTCGAGCTCGGTCAGGAAGCGCCGCTCGCCGCTCGCGCGATCGATGGCCACCAGCCGCTCGCGCGGGTCGGTCAGGTCGCTGACGTCGCGCCAGCTGGTCACGATCGTCGCGCCGTCGGGCGAGACGTCGTAGGAAGTGTCGACCAGCACATTGCCGGCGTCGGGGGTCAGGTCAGTAGGTGCGGTGATGCGCTCGTCGTCGGAGGGCAGGGGAGCGGCAAAGAGATGCCGCTCACGCGGGCCCAGGTAGTGGTCCCAGAAGCGGATGGGGTACTCCTCGAAGAGCAACGCCTCCACGCCGGCCTTCTTGCGCGCTTTGTGCCGCTGCTGGTCGCTAGCCAGGTCCCCTGAGCCGGGAAAGACAGAGGCGGCGAAGACGACCACGTCGGCCCCGCGCGCAGCGCGCACGTCCTCCACGCCGCCGGGCGGTGCGCAGAGCAGGCGCGCCTCGCCGCCGTCGGCGGGCAGCAGCCACAGCCGGCCAACCTCCTCCTCTTCCTCCGCGTCGGGCTCGCGGTCGGGGTCCGGTCGAGTGGAGGTGAAGAGCAGCGAGCCGTCGCGCGTGAAGGCGCCCACGCTCTCGCCCGGCGCCGAGCGGGTCAGCCGCCGCGGCCGCCGCTCTGCTGCCTGGTCCAGCTCCCAGATCGAGCTGCGCATCTTCTTGCCATCCGGCGCCGGTCGCTGGACGGTGGCCACCAGGCGCGTGCCGTCAGGCGAGAGGCGCAAGGCTGCGAGGCGGGGCAAGGACAGGAAACGGTCAAAGTCGAGTGTGCTCATGGCGCGGGATGATGGCATGCCTGTGCCCGAAAGGGACATAAGCAAAGACGCTCATCCGCTCTTCCGTTATTCCGGCCACGTAGCGCTACGGCACCTGACCGCCGGCCTGAGTCCGTCAGGCGTCCGCCACCGCTACAATCGGCAGGTCCGAACGACCGACCACGCGCCGCGGTGATGAGGCGGCGCCTCCCCAGCCCAGAGGACCCCCGATGACCGACACTGCCGCTCCGACCTCCGACCGCGCCCACAAGGCCGCCAAGCGCTACATCTACTCCTACGGCGGCGGGCGAGCAGAGGGCGACGCCACCATGCGCGAGCTGCTTGGCGGCAAGGGCGCCGGGCTGGCCGAGATGACCAACGCGGGCCTGCCGGTGCCGCCCGGCTTCACGATCACGACCGAGGCCTGCAACGACTACTTCGCGGCCGGCGAGAAGCTGCCCGAGGGGCTGTGGGACGACGTGCTGGCGGCTGCGGCGCAGGTCGAGCGCGAGACGGGCAAGGGCTTTGGCGACGTGCAGAACCCGCTGCTCGTCAGCGTCCGCTCGGGCGCCAAGTTCTCCATGCCCGGAATGATGGACACCGTCCTGAACCTGGGCATCAACGAGCAGACCCTGCAGGGCCTCATCCGGCTGACCGGCAACGAGCGCTTTGGTTGGGACGCCTATCGCCGCTTCATCCAGATGTTCGGGCGCATCGTGATGGGCGTCGACGCGCACCGCTTCGACGAGGTCTGGGAGCGGGCCAAGGAGGCGCGCGGCACGCACGAGGACACAGACCTCGACGCCGCGGCACTGCGCGAGATCGCCGGCCAGTTCCGCGGGATTGTCAAAGACGACACCGGCCGCGACTTCCCCGAGGATCCCTACGAGCAGCTCGACCTTTCCATCAAGGCTGTCTTCGCGTCTTGGTTCGGAAAGCGCGCCCGCGACTACCGCGACAACCAGAAGATTGCCCACGACCTGGGCACGGCGGTCAACGTCGTGACGATGGTCTTCGGCAACATGGGCGACGACTCGGGCACCGGCGTGGCCTTCACGCGCGACCCGAATACGGGCGAGAAGTTGCTCTTCGGCGAGTACCTGACCAATGCCCAGGGCGAGGACGTCGTGGCCGGCATTCGTACGCCGCTGCCCATCTCGCAGATGCGCGAGGCCATGCCCCAGCTCTACGCCGAGTTCGAGGCCATCGCCGAACGCCTTGAGCGTCACTACCGCGACGTGCAGGACCTGGAATTCACGATTGAGCGAGGCCGGCTGTACATGCTCCAGACGCGCTCGGCCAAGCGCACCGCCGCAGCGGCCGTGCGCATTGCCGCCGACATGGTCGACGAGGGCATCATCAGCGAGCAGGAAGCCCTCGCACGCATCGAGCCGGCCCACGTGGACCAGCTCCTGCGCGATCAGTTCGACCCCCGGGCCAAGGAGCAGGCCCAGCGCATCACGGCCGGCCTCAACGCCTCTCCGGGCGCCGCCGTGGGCAAGGCCGTCTTCAACGCCGATCGGGCGTTCGAGATGGCGCAGCAGGGCGAGAAGGTCATCCTCGTGCGCATCGAGACCTCGCCCGACGACTTCCACGGCATGGCCGCCGCCCAGGGCGTGCTGACCGCCCGCGGAGGGGCCACCTCGCACGCCGCCGTCGTCGCGCGCCAGATCGGCAAGCCCTGCGTGGCCGGCTGCGCGTCGCTGATCATCGATTACGGCACGAAGACCGGCAAGGTCAACGGCCTGGGCTTCAGCGAAGGGGAGTGGATCAGCCTCGACGGCACGACCGGCGAGGTCTTCGTCGGAGCACTGCCCACCGTCGAGGTGCGCTTCGAGGAGCAGGAGGAGCTGCAGAAGATCCTCGAGTGGGCCGACCGCGCCCGCCGCCTGCAGGTCTGGACCAATGCCGACAAGCCGGAAGAGGCCGCCCTGGCCCGGCGCTATGGCGCGCAGGGCATCGGCCTGTGCCGCACCGAGCACATGTTCCGCGAGGGCGAGCGGCTGGACATCGTGCGCGACGCGATCCTGGTCTGTTTCCAGGCCACTCGCGCCAAGGCGCGCCGCGACGCGGGCGAAACTCTCTCCGCCGAGGACGAGGCCGTCGTGGCCCGCTTCGACGAGGCGCTGGGCAAGCTCGAGCGCCTGCAGGAGGACGACTTCGAGGGCATCTTCGAGGCCATGGACGGGCTACCCGTGGTGGTGCGCCTGATCGACCCGCCGCTGCACGAGTTCCTGCCCAACCACGGCGAGCTGATTGCCGATGTCACGCGCATGGAGGCCACCGGCGTGGCGGCCGACGACCCGAAGTTCGTCGAAGCGCGCGAGATGCTGCGCGCGGTCGAGGCACTACGCGAGCAGAACCCCATGCTGGGGTTGCGCGGCTGCAGGCTGGGGTTGATGATCCCGGACTTCGTGAAGCTCCAGACGCGGGCCATCCTCAACGCCGCCATCAAGCGCCGCAGGGCGGGCGGCGACCCGCACGCGGAGATCATGATCCCGCTCGTGGGCCATGTGAACGAGCTCAAGGCCACACGCGACCTGCTCGAGGCGGAGGCGCGCAAGGTCGAGCAGGCCGCCGGCGTGGAGGTCGACTACAAGTTCGGCACGATGATCGAGGTCCCGCGCGGCGCGCTGACCGCCGACGCGGTCGCCGAGCACGCCGAGTTCTTCAGCTTCGGCACGAACGACCTGACGCAGATGGCATTTGGCTACTCGCGCGACGACGCCGAGGGCGGCTTCCTGATGGACTACGTCGAGCGCGGAATTCTGCCCGACAATCCCTTCCAGACACTCGACGTGGAGGGCGTGGGCCAGCTCGTGCGCATGGCCGTCGAGAAGGGCCGCTCGACCCGGCCCAACCTCAAGCTGGGCATCTGCGGCGAGCACGGCGGCGATCCGGCCTCGATCGCCTTCTTCGACGAGGTCGGCCTTGACTACGTCAGTTGCTCGCCCTTCCGGGTGCCGGTGGCCCGCCTGGCCGCCGCGCAGGCCGCCCTCACCGGAGCGGTCGAGCGCGACAAGTAGCAACGCGGCTGAAACGTCGCGGGTCCCCGCGCGTGAAACCGCTAGACCTCGTCGGACGAATAGTGAGAAGAGCCCAGATGCGGCCCGATTGTGCCATTTGAGGAGGTCCATATGAGACGTGCCAGTTTGTTCCTGGCCATAGCTGCACTTGTGGCGGCACCGGTGGCTGTTTTCGCGGCCGAGCCGTTTTCGGCCGAGCTGACCGTCGAAGCTGAGGTTCCGCCGCCGACCGTTCCTGACGGCTACACGGGTTCCGGGTCGGCGACTGCGACGATCAGCGACGACGGCACCTCGATCGACTACGAGGTCACTTACGACGGCCTGACCGGTCCGCCCATCGCATCGCACATCCACTTCGGCGCGACCGGTGTTGCCGGGCCCGTCATCCTGCCGCTCGCGCACGGCGACAGCCCGTTCAGCGGCACGCTGACCGAGGCCGACTTCACGCCGGCCGACGGCGGCCCCCAGACGTTCGCCGAGGCCCTCGATGCCATGCGCGACGGCGACACCTACGTCAACGTCCATACTGAAGAGAACGGACCCGGTGAGATCCGAGGGCAGCTGATGGCGGCCGACGACGGCCCCGATGCAACACCGGCGCCGACCCCGCCCGATACCCACACACATGAGGTGGGGGCAGCCAGTGACGCGGGCAGCTTGCCCGTCGCGCTGCTGCTGGCTTTGATCGGCCTGGCCATCGTAGTCGCCGGCCTGCGCCGCTTCCACGGCCGGACGGTGTAGTTTCTCCGGGACTACCTGCCCGTCAATGACGAGAGACCCCCGGGCTTGAGGCCCGGGGGTCCTTCTTTGTGCTCGCTCGAGCGTTGCTACATCCGGCGGCGGCTGCTGAAGCAGTCGTCGCAGTAGACGGGCTTGCCGCTGGTGGGGCGGAAGGGCACGCTGGCGGCTTTGCCGCAGTTCGAGCAGGTAGCCTCGAACATCTCGCGCGGGCCGCGCTCACGGTAGCCACCGCCACCGCCGCCGCCACCCCCGCCGTAACTGGCGTATCCGCCGCCGCCGCCCATGTCGCTCCCGCCGCGGGCCGACTTGCGAGCCTGCCGGCAGTTGGGACAGCGACGCGGGTCGCTGAAGCCGCGATCAGCGTAGAACTGCTGCTCGCTGGCCGTGAAGACGAACTCCTGCCCGCAGTCGGCGCAGGTGATCGTTCGGTCGCTGTTCAAAGAAGAACACTCCTTCTCTTTGCCGGCTTCGCGACGTTTCTCGCGAGAGCCGTGAGAGGAGTGTCGTGGGACCGGCCGTTATTGCGCTCCCCGAGGGAGCAGTTGTCCGACTCCGATGCTACAGCATCCGTCTGCGCGCAGTGTGTACGCAGGCGGGGCGCAGGTCAAGCGTCTTTGTCGCCCTGTAGGCAACTCCGGCGTCCTTGCCTCGCTGAGTGCGCCAGGGAATGGCCGCCGCGGTGCCGTGGCACGCCGCCGTTACGTGGACGGCGTGCGGTGCCTCGGCCCGCCGCAGAGACCGATCAGATAGGCGGATTTGCCGGATCAGCGAACAGACACGTCTGATTCTGGGCTGGGGCCGGTCCGCCGGCAGGGCTAGAGGTGCGGCTGGCTCCTGGTCGTGCATGAGCCGCCGACGGCGGCCTGGCGGCTCGGCGTCAGCGGCCTACCGTAGTGGCGCAGAGTGCCCGCATCTGCCTTAGCTGTTCGTTGATCCGGCAAAGTCGGTCCGCCCACGACCGCGGCGTGTGCGCCCACGGCCGCGGGGTGCGCCGCCCACGGAGCCGCGGTGCGCCGCCCTGAGCGGACGCTGGGCCGTCCGGCGGAATCCGGCGCAAGGGTTACGCGCCCGCCACCATGGCGAAAAACTCAGGCGCCCTCGAGGATGCGCCAGCCGCGGGCCACGGCAAGCTGGCGCAAGCCGGCTTCCGGTCGCACGGCGACCGCTTCCTGGCTGGCCTCCAGCATGCCCGTGTCGGCCAGCGAGTCGCCGTATGCCGCACGCAGCGTGCGGCCGGCCAGGGCTCGACTGAGGGAGTCGGTCTTGCGCGCGCCGGTGTTGGGCGGATGGCTCAGTCGGCCGGTCAGCCTGCCCTCGTGCTGCTCCAGTACGGTGCCCAGTGCCTGCCCGCCAAGGCGCCGAGCCAATACCTCCAACACCGGCTGGTACGTACCCGAGCAGAGCAGCACTTCGCGTCCCGCCGCCCGGTGCGCCTCCAGCTCGGCCACCACGTCCTCGCGGCGGGCCGGCCAGAGGTCCTCCTCCACGACGCGTTCGGCGAGGTCGTCCATGTCGGTCACCCTCAGCCCGCGCAGCAGCACGGCGAAGTCAGCCAGCCACCGATCGCGGAAGCGCTGCCGGTCCACGACGCCCAGGCGGACACCGGCGACGACCGGCAGCCGGCGCAGGATGAAGCGCCGGTAGCGACCCTCCCGGCCGGTCGCGCGCAGCCGCCTGGCCAGGCCGCGCCAGGTCTCGGCGCCGGTCAGCGTGCCCTCCAGGTCGCAGGCGACGACCTCCGGGCCGCCGGCCTGCTTCTCATCGGGCGTGGTCAATGCGCGCCGACTGCCTCCAGCAGCCGGCGAGAGGCTTCGGTCACCTCGCTGACGGCCTGCTCGAAGGCTTCCTCGTTGCGGCGCGACGGCTTGCGATAGCCGCTGATCTTGCGCACGAACTGGAGGGCGGCTGCGCGCACCTCCTCTTCAGTGGCGGGTTCTTCTGGTCGGCGGAGGGTGATGATGCTGCGGCACATGCCCTCACGATACGCGATGTGCGCCGTTGGGCGGCACGGCGTCCGGCTACCCGGCCACGAGGGCGAGCTGGTCGTCCGGCCCGACCAGCACGATCTCGTCGCCTGCCAGGAGGCGTTCCTCGCGATGCGGGTTGATCGTCACGCTCTCGCCCCGGCGCAGGCATATCGGGGTGACCTTGAAGCGCGCGCTCAGGTCCAGCTCGCGCAGGGTCTTGCCCACGAAGCCTTCCGGCACGGCGATCTTGGCGATGCCGAAGCGCGGCGCGAGGTCGATGTAGTCGACGACCTGCGGGATGCGGAAGGTATGAGCCACGTCGATGCCCGCTTCGCGCTCCGGGTAGATCACCCGGTCGGCGCCGATGCGCTCCAGGATCGCTCCGTGCAGAAGCCCGCTGGCCTTGGTGATGACGTTGGGCACGCCCAGCCGCTTGAGGGCCATGGTGGCGAAGATGCTCGCCTCGACTGCGCTGCTCATGGCCACGACGGCGGTGCCGAACTCGGCTGCTCCGGCCGCGCGCAGCGCTCCCTCGTCGCTGGCGTCGAGTTGAACCGCATGGGTCACCTCGGCCGCGATCTCGTTGACCGTCGCCTCATCCGCGTCGATGGCCATCACTTCGTGGCCCAGGGCATGCAGCTCGCGCGCCACGGCCGAGCCGAAGCGACCCAGTCCCAGCACCAGCACCTGCTGTCTCATGTCTCTCCTTCTCGCGGCCTCATCCGATGCGCATCGATTCCACTGCCGGACGGTACGCCACGGGCCGGGCCCTTGCAGCCAGCGCCAGCACGACGGTCAGTGGCCCCAGCCGGCCCACGTACATGGCGATGATCAGCACGAACTGGGCCGGCTCGGGCAGCCCGGCCGTTATTCCCCGACTGGCGCCCACCGTGCCGAGGCCGGAGACGGCCTCGAAGAGCACGTCCACGAAAGGGGCCGAGCTGAGCAGCGCCAGCAGGAAGCTGATCGTGAAGAGAGTTGCCACGAAGAGCAGCGCGACGGCCAGCGCCCGGTAGATCACGACGTGCTGGATGCGCCGCCCGAAGGCCTCTGCCGACGGCCGGCCAAGGGCCGTCGAGACGATGGCGATGAGCAAGACGGAAAAGGTGTTGACCTTGATGCCACCGGCAGTCGAGCCCGAGGCGCCGCCCACGAACATGAGGGCCATGACCACGAAGAGCGTAGGCTCGACCAGGGCGGCCGTGTCGAGGGCGCTGAAGCCCGCCGTGCGCAGCGTTACCGATTCGAAGACGGCGTTGAGAGCCCGCTGTTCGGCTGGCAGCGTGCCCAGGGTCGCAGGATTGTTCCACTCCAGCAGCGCGATGGCCAGGCTGCCACCTACCAGCAGAGCGATGGTGGTGGGCACGACGACCTTGGTTTCCAGCGCCAGCCGATTCCAGCGCCGCTCCCGGAAGACGTCCTCCACGATGGCGTAGCCAAGACCGCCCAGGACGATCAGCACGCCCAGCACGCTCAGCACGGAGAAGTCGCTCACGAACCCGCGCATGCTGCTCTGGCCGAAGGTGCCCATCAGGTCGAAGCCCGCATTGTTGAAGGCCGAGATCGAGTGGAAGATGCCGTACCAGATCGCACCCAGCAGGTCCTGCCCGCGCCCGTAGAAGGAGGCAGCCAGCAGGACCGCGCCAACGCCTTCCAGCAGCAGCGTGAAGATGGCGATGCGTTTGATCAGGCCGGTCACGTCGGCCAGCTCGCCGCGACCCATCGTCTGCTGCACCAGCACACGATCGCGAAGGCGCGTCCGGCGGCGAACGACCAGCAGCAGCAGCAGCGTCGAACTGGTCATGAACCCGAAGCCGCCGGCCTGCATCAGGCCGGCGATGATCACGTGGCCCACCGGGCTCCAGTGGGTGCCCGTGTCGACGACGGTCAGGCCCGTCACGCAGACGGCCGAGGTGGACGTGAACAGTGCCGCCAGCAGCGGCGTCCAGTTCCCATCCGCGCTGGAGAAGGGCAGCATCAGCAGGACGGTGCCGATCGCGATCATGATCGCGAAGCCCAGGGCCAGGACGAGCGCCGGCGGCAGCGCCCGGCGGCGCTGCGGCGGCGGCGCAGCGCGGTACTCCTGCGGTCGGATGCGCTCGATGCGCACGCGCTCATCGCCCAGGCGGCGACCGCGCATCTTCATCGTCGCTTCACGGCCGTCATTGCTGCCTCAGCTGCCGTTGGCCCTCGCCGTTCGCTTGTTCGGCCGTGCGCTGGCGCAGGCGACGGCACGCCTCGCGCACCTGCGCCGACAGGCGCTCGTTGCCGATCAGCAGGCCCAGATACTCGCCGACGAGTTGCCTGTCGCCTTCGTCGGCGCTGCCATCGAGGGTCAGCGGCAGCTGGCCGAGCAGCGCGCTGATGCCGGTCAGCCGGGAGGCCAGCTCGGCCTGCACGGACTCCTCCAGCCGCGCGAAGTAGGTCGCCACGAGAGCGCGGCCAGCCAACTCCGCCTTGTGCGTCATGACCTGCGCCGCCAGCCGCAGACCCAGCAGGTCCGCGTCTGGCAGGCCGGCCAGGATGGGCGCCTCGTCCTGCTGCTCCACCGGCTCATCCTAGCGAGAGGTGGTACGACGGTAAGGCTCACTTCGCAGCGTCGCCGCGCTATGATTTAGGGAGATCTACTGGAGTCTCGTGAGCCTGCCCGTGGCGCGGGCTCCCGGCGGCGCCGCAGACGAGCGGCGCGACTGGCGAGAAGAAGGCTTGACGGCGAGGGGTCGCCGGATCGGCCGGCTCCGGAGACGTAGTTTCCGAGGCTCCTTCAGTGTTCGCCACGTCTCTGTTTGCCACGCTGCGCCGGCGGCTGCCGGGCGGCGGCCCCGCGCCCGCCCTCGACGACTGGCGCCAGTTCGCCGACCGACGCCACCGCGTCTACCACCTCCTCGCCCTCTCCCAGGGCGTCGTGCTGGTGTTGGCCGGCTTCGACGTCGTCATCCCTTTCGCGCTCGAGATCGGCGCTCCGCCGGCCTTCGCCGCGCTCCTCGGCGCGCTGCCCGTGCTGGGCGGTTTCGCGCAGCTGCTGGTGCCGAACATGCTGGCCCGCACGGACGGCAACCTGCGCGGCCTGACCATGCTCGCCGCCGGCCTGTCCGAGACGCGCGGCCTGCTCTACTGCCTGCTGGCCGTGCTCTTTGGGACGGGATTGCTCAGCGGCGAGCTGACCCTGATGCTGCTGGCCGTCGTCGTCCTGCTGGCCGGCGTGGTGGGGACGATCATGGGCGCCAACCTGCTGGCCTGGCACTCGGCCGTCCTGCCGGAGGAGCATCGCCGGTTGGTCGTGCCCCGTCTGATGGCCCTCTCGCTCGGCCTGGGCGCGCTGCTGCTCTTTCCCATGGCCGTGCTCCTCGACGTCCTGGCGGCGCAGCTCGGGATGATTGTCTACGCCATCCCGTTCGCCATCTCGGGATTTCTGGGCCTGGTCGAGGTGGCGATCGTGGCGCGGCTGCCCCACCCGGGGCGCGTCATCGTCCCGCCGCGCGCCCTCGACGGCTACGTGACCGAGTCGCCCGAACAGCGCCAGTTCCTGCGGGTCAGCACCCTCAACGCGCTGGGCATGGGCATCACGCCGCTGGCCGCGATCTATGCCATGTCCGTGCTTGGCCTGTCGGCCGGCTTCGCCATGACGCTGGGCGCGGTGAGCATGCTGACGATGGTGCTGGGTGCCACGCTCGCCGGCGCCGCGCTGGCCCGCGGCTCGTCCTCGCGTATGTTGCGCAACTCGTTCGCCGTGCGTGCCGTGGCCGTGCTGCTGCCCATCGCGGCGCTGCCCGGCACGGCCTTCGCGCCGCTGCTCCTATATGCCTCTGTCGCCCTTGCCGCGGCGGGCTTCAGCAGCGGGCAGCTGGCGGCCAACGAGCGCCTGTTCCGGCTGATTCGCGGCCCGGCCGTGATTCGCCAACACGGTCGCTACCTGGCCCGCACGTCGGGTGCCATGACCGCCGGGCAAGTGGCGGCCGGCGGCGTGCTGGCCGTGGCCGGGCCGCTGGGCTATCCGGCGTTCGCGCTGCTCTATGGCATCTCCTGCGGACTGCGCGTGCTGGCTCACCGCCAGGCCGCACCGACACGGCTGGCTGAGCGGCCGCGCCGCGCCGCCGAGCCGGTCCTGGCGCTGCTCGAGGCGGGCCGCTCGCCGTAGGCGCTCAGCCCGTGCCGGTTCCCGTACCCGTGCGCCAGCCGCGCCCGGCGAACAGCTCGCCCGGCCGCCAGGGGGTGCCCAGCCGAGGCAGCAGCCAGCGGTCGACACCGTAATAGCCGGCGACCTTCCAGGCCAGGATGAGCCCGATGGCCAGGGTGAACAGCACGGGGTTCGTCGAGGCGGTGCCGGCCAGCATGAACGAGACGTTCATCAGCGCGCCAAAGAAGGCCGCGATGCCGGTCAGGATGCCCAGGATCAGGCCCAGCCCGACGGCGATCTCGCCCAGGATGACCAACCACGAGAACCAGGTTTCGGCGTTGGCGTTGAGCATCGTGTTGATGAAGTCGCGGTACCACTCGTAGGTGATCGGCGGCCGCCCTTCTTCGGGAATGTTGACGGCGTTAGTCCAATAGCCGCGCAACGCGGTCCCACCCTCTGTCCAGGCCGGGTTGCCCAGCTTGCCCAGGCCGCTCGACAGCCACGAGACGCCCACGAACAGCCTGATCGGCAGCCAGAACAGGCCGGCCGCCGAGTTGTTGAAGAGGAAGCGCGCGAAGCCGGGCCCTTCCACTTCGACCTCGCGTGCCTCGGGCACGTTGCGGTAGCGGAACAGCACGAAAGCCAGCGCGATGAACGAGATCCAGAAGATCCACGTCACGATCGTGCGCAGCACGCCGGTCAGCTCCATCTCCGGAGCGACGAGCTCGGGCAGCAGCAGCAACCCCAGGCTGACGGCGGCCGCGACGGCCAGGACGTAGATGAGGTTGCGCATCGTGCTCATCTCCGAAATCCTCCTGTCGCTTGTGCTCCTAGGCACAGATTGCAGCCACGATGCTCGGTGATCAGGCCAATCTTAAGGGCCGAACAGCCCCTCCTGCCAGTCGTCATGGCCCGCCGCGGCCCCGTCGGCGCAGTCGACCGGACAGGCAGATACTGTCGTCCATGAGGAGCATACCGGCCGCGCTGCTCGCCGCCTCACTGATCTGGGCCTGCGCCGCCGGAGTTGACACGCCGCCCAGCCCGACTGGCGCTCCGCCGACCGACAGCCAGCCGACCGATAGCCAGCCGACTGCCAGTCCCCAGCCGGCCGCCAGCCCTCCAGGGGAGTCGTCGGTTCCCACCAGCCAGCCGCCACCGTCGCCCACGGCCACCGCGCCGGCGAGGCCCAGCCCCGAGCCGGAGCCCACGCGGGCGGGTCCGGCGCCCGCCCCGCCGGCCTCGGCCTATACCTTCGAGGAGTACGACGTCCCGGCGGGCAGCCGGCCGCACGACGTGGCGCCCGCCCCGGACGGCACCATCTGGTACACGGGCCAGGGCAACGGCACGCTGGGCAGGCTCGATCCGGCCACGGGCGAGGTGACCGAGATCGACCTGGGCGCGCGCTCCGCGCCGCACGGCGTGATCGTGGCTGAGGACGGCACGGCCTGGGTGACCGACGGCGGCCGCAACGAGATGCAGAGCGTCGAGCCGGACACCGGCGAGATCACGCGCTACCCGCTGCCCGGCGGCAACGCCAACCTCAACACGGCCGCCATCGACGCCAACGGCGTTGTCTGGTTCACGGGGCAGGCGGGCATCTACGGGCGGGTCGACCCGGGCAGCGGCGAGCTGGAGGTATTCGATGCTCCCCGCGGTACCGGCCCGTACGGCATCGACGCCACGCCGGACGGCGAAGTCTGGTACTCCTCGCTGGCCGGCAGCTACCTGGCGCGCATCGACTCACAGACGGGCGAGGTGACGGTCTACGACCCACCCACGGCCGGGGCCGGGGCGCGTCGCGTCTGGTCAGACTCGCAGGGGCGCCTGTGGATCAGCGAGTGGTTCGCCGGTCAGCTGGGCATGTACGACCTGGCCACCCAGGAGTGGCAGGAGTGGCGACTGCCGGGCAACGATCCGCAGCCCTACTCGGTCTACGTCGACGAGTTGGACCTGGTCTGGCTGACCGACTTCGGCTCGAACGCGCTGGTGCGCTTCGACCCGTCCACGGAGACGTTCGAGTCGTTCCCCATTCCCACCCGCGCCGCGGCCGTGCGCCAGCAGCTGGGCCGGCCGGGCGAGCTGTGGGGCGCCGAATCGGCGCGCGACAAGCTGGTCGTTCTGCGTTGGGTGGCCGACGGACCGTCGCTTTGATCCGCAACTGTGCCGCCGCCGCCGGCCTCGCTGCCACGCTATCCGGGCGAGCCTGCGGCTGATCGTCACGCTGTTCGGCGGTCCGTCTGCCTAGCCTTCAAGCTAACGTCGGCGGGGGACGTGAGCATGTGCCATCCGGCCCGTTTTGGGACGGGCCACCAGGGCTAGCGGGCGAGCACCTCCACCTCGACGCTGCCTGCCACACGGCCCTCCACGTCCTGCACAGTCAAGCGCACACCTTCCAGCTCGACCACGTCGTCCGGCCGGGGAAAGCGCCCCAGGCGCTCGACGATCAGACCGTTGACGGTCGAGGCCGTCGCCTTGCCGGCCAGATCGATGCCGTGCAGCGTGAGCAGGTCGTGGAGTGAATCGCCCCCGGACACCACGCTCCTGGTGCCGGCCGGTGGCGCGTGGGCCGTGCCGGCCTCGACCATGCCGGCCAGCAGGTCGGCCAGCGTGATGATGCCCTGCACACCGCCCGACTCGTCGACCACCAGCCCTATCTGCTGGCGCTCACGCTGGAAGGTCGTGAGGACGAGCTCCAGCGAGGCGGCCTCGTAGACCGCCGTAATGGGGCGCACGGCCGGCAGCCACGCCTCCGGCCCGCCGTCGGACGGCGGATCGAGGGCGGCCAGGTCGGTCACGTTAAGGAAGCCGATGCTGCCGTCGAGGTCGCCGCGGTAGACCGGATAGCGCACGTGCGGACCTCGCCGCGCGCGGGCGAGCATTTCCGCCACGCCCTCGTCCGCGGTGAGTGCCGCGACCTCGTTGCGCGGCCGCATGACGTCGCGCGCCCGCCGCTCGCCGAAGAGGATCGCGTTGCGCACAGCGCCCGGGCGCACCAGCAGCCCGGCCGCGGCACTGGCCTCGATCGACTCGGCCAGGTCGGCGATGTCGGTTGCGCGGTGGTGGCTGGCCATACCCGCGTCGATGCCGAAGGGCCGCAGGATCAGCCGTCCGGCGCCGTTGAGCAGGATCGTCAGCGGGCGCAGGACGGTGGCCATGACCTCGACCGGCACTGCAATGGCCAGCGCCACCCGCTCAGGGAAGCGCAGCGCGACCGACTTGGGCACCAGCTCGCCGAGGACCATCTGTGTGCCCGTGATCAGCGAGAAGGCCACCACGCCGGCCACCAGCGGCGCGGCCGCCTCGGGCGACAGCCCGACCAGCTCGAAGACCGGCCGGAGCAGGGAGGTGATCCCCGGCTGGCCGATCCAGCCGACGGCGATGCTGGTGATGGTGATGGCCAGCTGGTCGGCTGCGATGTAATCGTCGAGCTGATGCACGGACTTCGCCACGAGGCGACCCAGCCGCCCACCTTCCGTCTCGAGTGCGCGCACCCGCGTAACCGGCATCGCCACCAGCGCGAACTCGTTGAAGACGGCCAGGCCGTTGATCGCGATGAGCACGGCCACCACGGCCAGCACGAAGAGGTCGCCGCCGCCGCCGGTCTCAGGCATTTTCCGCTCGCCGCTCGTCGCCATCCCGGCGGGACTCCGGCAGGCTCACCTCGAGCTCCTCCACGCGCCGGTCCTCGACGAGCGTGACGCGCAGGCGCCTGTCGCCGATGGTCACCGTGTCGCCCACGCTGGCCAACCGCTGAAGACGCTCGACGACCACGCCGCCCAGCGTCTCTGCCTTCGTCTCCGGCACTTTGATCGAAAGTGGTGGCGCGGCCGCCTCGGCCAGGCGCAGGTGGCCGGAGACTTTGTAGGTGCGCTCGCCCGCCCGCCTGATGGAGGGGTCGGCGGCGGCGCGCTCGTCGGCCAGCGGCCCGGCCAGGAAGCCCAGGATGTCGGCCAGGGCCACCAGCCCGTCGATGTTGCCGTACTCGTCGACGACGAGGCCCACGCTGGCGTCCTCTGCGGAGAGCAGCTCGATGGCTCGCCCCAGCACGGTGAGGTCGGGCAGCAGGGGCATGGGCCTGATGTGCTCGCGCCAGTCTTCGGCCGGCGCGTCTAGCACGACGCGTTTGGCGTCGAGCAGGCCGACCACGTCGTCCAGCGAGCTGCGCACGACGGGGTAGCGGCTCCGCCCCACGTTGGCGATCGTCTCGATTACCCGTTCCCTCGACCAGCTCAGATCGACGGTGGCGACCTCGCCACGGGGGACGAGCACGCTGCCCACCCGTACCTGTCCCAGCGACAGCGCCCGCCTGCCCAGGTCAAGCTCGCGGCGGCTCAGGATGCCCACGCTGGCGCTCGACTCGAAGGCGAAAGCCAGGTCCTGTGCGGTCAGCGTGCGCTCGCCGCCGATCGGCGCGGTGGCGATGCCGAACAGCCGCAGGATGGCGTTGCCGATCCCGTTCAGCAGGGCGATGAGCGGCCGGAAGACGATGGCGAAGACGCGCATCGGCCGCGCGACGCCGGCCGCCGTCCCCTCCGGGTACTGCAGCGCAATGGTCTTGGGGATGAGCTCGCCGAAGACGATGTGCAACGCGGTCACCAGGGCGAACGCAAAACCGATGGCCACGGCGTGGGCCGCTGCCGGCGCGAAGCTGCCCACCAGCTCTTCGATGGACGGCTCGATGGCCCGCGCGAAGATCGGCTCCCCCACGAAGCCCAGGGCCAGGCTGGCCATGGTGATGCCCAGCTGACTGGCCGCCACGTAGCGGTCCAGGTCCCGCGTGGCGCGCAGCGCGATCGCGGCGCCGTTGTCGCCGGCCTCCGCCCGCGCCCGCAGCCGGCTACGGCGGGCAGCGACATACGCAAACTCGGTGGCCACGAAGACGCCGTTGGCGATGATCAGCACCGCCACGAGCAGGAAGCCGGTCAGGCCCCCGGGATCCATCCCTAGCTGCGCCGGCTAGCGGGCACGGCTGCGCCGGCTAGAGGGCACGGCCGGGCCGGCCTGGATTCGCCCGAGCCGGTCCGGCGCGTAGTCGGGGCAGCACAAGCGCTGATGCTAGCAGCGCCTGCCTTAGCCAGAAGGTTCCGGCGCTGCGCGCACCAAAGACAGCTTTCCTGCCTGGTTCGATCGGCGGCGCTCGGTGCCGGCGGTCAGCGCTCCCGTCCCCAGCGGGCCCTGGCTTCGCCGGGCGGGATGCCGCCGCGCGCGTGGCCCGGTCTTTCCGCCCAAAGGCACATACTGTCGCCAGACGGTGCGCGTTACGCCGCACCCAAAGTAGAGAGGATCTGGATTGGCCAAGCACTCAAAGGCAGAGCGCGAGCGGCGCAAGCAGGAACACGAGGCCGTGACGCGCATCGAGGCGGCCTGGCAGGCCAGCGTGCCGCCGGCCACAGCCAAGGAGTTCGCCAAGGCAGTTGCCGAGGCGCGCGCCAGAGGGCCCGTCGAGCGGCAGCCCGACATGGCTCCCGGCACGGCTCCCCGTCCGCCCCGCCCGGGGCGCGAGCCGAAGCCCAAGAAGGAGCCGGCACGGCCGCGGCGGGGCCGCTGATGGGCGCGGCCTCGATCTGTGGGCAGGTGATCGCCGCTGCACGTAGCCGGGTGCCGCATGGCGCGTAAGCGCAAGACGGTCTACCCGCCGCCCAAGACAGCCACCAAGAGAGCACCGGCTCCCGCGCCGGATCCGGCCTACGAGCGGCCGAACCTGGCCACTATCAATCTGGCCGCCGGCGCCGGCCGGGCCGGCCTCGCCGTCGGCGATCGTGTGCGCATCGAGGCCTCCGGCATATACGCCGGCGAGATCGCGGTAATCGAGCGACTCAGCGGCGGCGTCATCCCGTCAGCACTGGTTCGCACGGCTTCCGGCGGCAGCCGCCAGGTCCGCACCATCGACCTGGTGGCGGTGCAGGAAGAGGAGAAACCCGCCGACTGAGCGGGCTCTGACCATGGCCGCCAGCTACCGGGCCGGTGTGTGCAACATCGGCCGGGACGAGATTGCCAGGCGGCGGCGGGCGGGTCATGTCGGGCTCGCCCTGACGCTCGGCGGTTGCGTGGTTCTGCTGGGCATCGGCGCGCCGCCGCTCTCTCGGATCGTGCTGGCTCTGCCGGCGGCCGTCGCCGCCTCGGGCTACCTGCAGGCTCGGCTGAAGTTCTGTGCCGGTTTCGGCTCACGCGGCATCTTCAACTTCGACACCGTCGGCCAGAGCGAGCAGGTCGTCGACGAGGAAGCCCGCCGCCGAGATAGGGCAAAGGCAACGCAGATCGGCCTGGCCAGCTTGGCAATCGGCGTCGCCGTGGGCGTTGTCGCGGTCGCGCTGCCCGTCTAGCGGCCCTCCGTGCCGGTCGAGCGGCGCCTGAGCGTGTGGTAGCGTCCCCGATCATGTCGCCTCTGGAAGGGAAGATCGCTGAGGCGTTAGCCGATTCGACCGTGCCGCTGGCGTCGGCGTACCTCTATGGCAGCCAGGCGGAGGGGCGGGCTCACCGCGAGAGTGACGTGGACGTCGGCATCCTGCTGGCTCGCTCGGGGGCGGGCACGGCGCAGGACCGCTTCGAGCGGCGTGTTCGGCTCACGTCGTTGCTCATGGAGCGGCTGCATACCGACGGCGTCGACGTCGTCATCCTGAACGAGGCGCCGCCGCTACTGGGCCGGCGAATAGTCACCCGCGGTCGGCGCGTACTGTGCAACGACGCTGAAGCAGATCACGCCTACGTGCGCGACGTGCAACTGCGCGCCGCGGACCTGGAACCCTTCCTGCGCCGTACGGCACGTACGAAATTGGCCAGCATCGGCCGATGACCTATCTGGTCGAACGGCTGGCGGAGCTGCGCCGCCATCTCGATCACCTGCATGAGTTGCGGCCGCGGGTGGGCGGACGCGAGTCACTGGAGCGCGACCTCAGCCTGCACAACGACGTCCTCTACTCACTGCTGACGGTCTGCCAGCTGGTGATCGACATCAGTGGGGAGCTGTCGGCCCGCCGCGGCGACCGCTTCGAGGACTACGCGCAGGCCGTACGCAATCTGGCCCGCGATGAGCGTTTCCCAAGGGATGTTGTAGAACGACTCGAGCCGCTGCCCGGCTTCAGGAACGTGCTGATCCACGAGTATGTCGCCCTGGACATGGAGCGCGTAATCGAGGCGCTCAACGAGTTGGAGCCGATCGAGCGCTTCTGCGCCATCGTGAGCAGGATCGCAGCCGAGTCACCACAGTCCGCCGGCTGAACCTCCCCGGCTGCGGAAGGCGAGGCAATACGACGCTACGGCTGACGCACGCGTCGCCAGACTATCCGCGCAGCAGGTCGACTCCGACATCGGTCGCGACGCCCAGCACGGCGTGCCCCACGAGGCCGCGCCAGTGCGTCTCAAGCGGGTACGCATCGGGCGGACCGGCCAGGCCGAGTGCCGTGTTGAGGTACTCGTCATTGACGGCCCACAGAGCGACGCCGTAGAGGAGCCCACGGCCGGCGCCCACCAGCGGCAGTCGGCGGCGAAGCAGCGCGTACAGGGCGCCAGGTGCGGCGCCCAGGCCGTAATGAACGACCTGCACGGCGATGGCGCGCTGTCTCTCGTCGAGTGTCAGCGAGAGTTCAGCTTGCAGGCGGTCGACGAAGTTCTCGACAGCGTGCTTGCCGTTCGGCCTGGCCGCCTCTTCGCGTGCGGTCACCTCCGCGGCCTGACCCTGTAGCAGGGCCGTCGTCACCAGATCCATGAGCCAGGTTGCGGCGGTCCCGGCAAGCGCGCCGCGGAGCAGGTCGGCAAGCATCATCACTCCTCGTAGCTGCGTCAGGGGCAGTCTCAGCGGATCGCGGTTGAGGAGGTGGCGCCAGTCGAACCCGCTGGCCTATCAGAACCGTGCCGCCTCGGCCTCAGGCTGCGAGTGCCTCGAGTGCGTCGAGCAGCCGGTCGACCTCCGCTGCGGTGTTGTAGTGGACGATGCCCAGGCGCAGCAGGCCGCCGCCCTCGGCCAGGCCCAGACGCTCGACGAGGCCCTGGGCGTAGAAGTCACCGTCCCAGGTGAAGATGCCCTGGCTGCCCAGCGCTTCCGCTGCCTCGCGCGGCCGAGTGGGAGCAAGCGTGACGGCCACGGTGGGAACACGCTCCGAGTCGAAGCGGTTACGGTCGGTGATGCCCAATACGCGAATGCCCGGCAGCGAGCTCAGGCCGTCCATCAGCCGCCGGAGGAGGCCCAGCTCGTACTCGCCGATCGCGGCCATGGCGGCCAGCAGCGCCTCGCGGCGAGGAGCCCCGGCCGCCGCCCCGCCGAAGCGCCGCCCCAGCGAGGCCAGGTAGTCGACCGCCGCGCCAGTGCCCACGATCGCCTCAAAGCTGGGCGTGCCGGTCTCGAAGTCGTCGTGCGCCGGCCGCACCTTGTACTTCGGGAGCCGGTCGAGCAGCTCCTGGCGGCCGTAGAGCGCGCCGAGGTGCGGCCCGAACCACTTGTAGGGCGAGGTGACGAGGAAGTCCGCGCTCAGCGCGCGCACGTCGATGGGCCCGTGCGGGGCGTAGTGGACTGCGTCGACGTATACCCAGGCGCCGGCGGCATGGGCGCGCTCGATGATCCGGGGCAGCGGGTTGATCGTGCCCACGGCGTTGGAGGCGTAGCCCACCGCCAGTAGGCGGGTGCGCGGGCTCAGCTTGCGCTCGAGGTCGGCCAGGTCGAGCGTGCATTCGTCGAGGTCGACATCGACGGTTCGGACGGTCAGGCCGTGGTCGCGGGCGGTCGCCTGCCAGGGCGAGACATTCGCCTCGTGGTCGAGGGTCGTGACCAGGATCTCGTCGCCCGGCTCGAAGCAGGCCGCGATGGAACGGCTGAGGTGGAAGGTCAGCGTGGTCATGTTGTAGCCGAACTTGATCTCGGCCGCGTCGTTCGCCCCGTAGAGGTCGGCGACGGCCTGGCGTGCCTCCTCCACGCGCTCGACACTGCGCCGGCTGGTCAGGAACGCGCCGCCGTCATTGGCGTTGGAGGTGCGGTAGTAGTCGGTCATCGCATCGATGACGCCCTGCGGCACCTGCGTGCCGCCCGGCCCGTCGAAGTAGGCCACCGGCCGGTCGTGCTGCTCGAGGGCTAGGCCGGGGAACTGGGCGCGGATGGCGTCGACGTCGTAGCCGCTCACTCACCGATCATGCCAGACCCCGCGCCGCCGCCGGCCGTCAGGATCTGGGAACCACGGGCATGCGCGGCGCGTTAGTGGGCCATGCGCATAACCATCGCGGCAATGCTTGCCTTCGTCCTGCTCGGCTGTGCGGGCGCGCCACCCTCGGCTTCGCCTTCACCGTCGCCTTCATCCGGGCCGACACCAACGCCGACACCTCAGCCGGAGAGCGGCCTCTACCTGCGGGCTTGGCTGACGCAGGCGCTGCCCCCCGAGACGAACGTCGGCTGGCTGCCGATGCTGACGGTCAGCGACGGCGTGGTCATCGACGGCAACGTCGCCGTGCCTGCGATCTTTCCTGGCCCGCTGCTGATCCTGCCCAATGCACGGGGGCTCAGCGAGGTCGGCGAGGCGGCACTGGTCGAGCAGGCGCGCGAGCTGGG
>DATKBB010000015.1:0-28013 GCA_035514295.1 Candidatus Limnocylindria bacterium
CCTGGGCGATGCGGACCCCGGGGGCGGGCGGACGTTCGATCCAGGCGGCTGCCGGCTGGTGGTCGGGGACGCGCTCGAGCTGCTGTCGAGCCTGGAGCCAGGCAGCGTGGACATGGTGGCCGCCGACCCGCCCTACAACCCGCAGTTGAAGGTGACCATGTCCGGCGGGAAGCTGGCCGAGCGCTTCGCGAACCGCCGCACCGACTACGCCATGCGCAGCGACCACCCGGGTGACCTGGCCAACAGCACCAGCTATGCGGAGTACCTCGAGCGCATGGCCAGCGTCTTCGGGCAGCTGCGGCGCGTCCTGCGCGAGGGCCGCTATGCCGTGGTCATCGTGCGCGACGCCTACCAGGATGGACGCTACCGGTTCACCGCATCCGACCTCGCCGCCCAGGCGGAGCGCCAGGGCCTCGTGCCCAAGGGCGACCTCGTGTGGTACCAGGCCGGGACCAGGTTGCGTCCCTACGGCTATCCACGCGCCTTCGTGCCCAACATCGTCCACCAGCACATCCTGGTCCTGCGCGCCGAGTAGCGGGTCCGCCGGCACTTCAGGCCCGTCGACCGGTGCGCGCCCACGCCTCGGGCTAGCTCAGCGGCTCAGCAGCCGGCGGCGCAGCTCCTCGTCCTGTGCCGCGTCGATCGCCGTCCAGGCCAGCGCCACCGCCCCGTCCAGGATCGCCCGGTCGGCCGCGTCGGTGACCGTGGCCGCGGTGAATTCGGGCTGGTGGTTGACGGCCGGCGCGGAGTCGATGCCGATGATCGGATGGATGGTCGGGATGACGCGCGAGACGTTGCCCGCGTCGGTCGAGAAATTGGTCATCTGCGGGCCGTCCGCCTTGTCAAAGGAGCGACCCAGCGCTTCGGCGTTGCGCCGGTAGATCACTGTCAGGCCGGTGTCGTGCACCAGTTCTGCGTAGGCGATCTGCTCCTCGATCTCCAGCCGCGCGCCGCTGGCCAGCGCGCCGGCCTCGAAGCAGCGCAAGACGCGTTCCTTGAGTGCCTCCAGCTCCTCCAGCGTCGAAGCGCGGATCATGAAGTGGCCCCTGGCGAGGGCCGGGATGACGTTGGGCGCCTCCCCACCATGGGTGACGATGCCGTGGATGCGCTGGCTGGCCGGCACCGCCTGGCGCAGAAGCCCGATGGCCACCTGCGCCACCACCATTGCGTCGGCGGCGTTGATGCCTCGCTCCGGAAAGGCGGCAGCGTGCGCGGGTTGGCCGTGGTAGCTGATCAGCAGTGACTGGGCAGCCAGCACGGTGGGCTCGAGAAGGTCGTTCGGCCCGGGGTGGATCATCAGCGCGAGGTGCACACCGTCGAAGACACCGGTGCGCAGCAGCAGCTCCTTGCCCGCGCCGCCCTCCTCGGCGGGGGTCCCGATGACCGACACGCGCAGTCCCAGCGTGCCGGCCACTCCGGCCAGGGCAATGCCCGCGCCGGCCGCGCTGGCGCAGATGATGTTGTGACCGCAGGCGTGGCCGACCTCGGGTAGGGCGTCGTACTCGGCCATCAGCGCCACGTGCAGCGGGCCCTCCCCGAAGTGCGCCGCCAGGGCCGTCTCCAGCCCGCCCACGCCACGCTCAACCTGGAAGGACGCCCGCTCGAGCAGATCAGCCAGCCAGCCGCTGGCCTGCACCTCGGCGAAGCCCAGCTCGGGGTTGGCGTGGATCCAGCGGCTCAGCCCGATCAGCGATTCGTGGGCTCGCTCCGCGCGCTGGCGGGCGATCTGCTTGGGCTCGGGCTGATCCATCGGCCGTAGTATGCCCGCCGGCCAGGTGCACCGGCGGCCTACTCGTCGTGTGCTAGCTCTCCTCGTCGGAACGGGCCCAAGGAGGGCTTTCGAGCCGGTGATTTCGCCGGTCGTAGCGACCCTCGAGATCGTCGATGACCGAGCGCTCCCAGAGGCCCACGCCCATGAAGTAGGCCGCCCGGGCGAGCATGTGCGCCGAAATCGGGGCGGTCAGGAAAATGAAGGCAACGGCCAACAGCGCTCGCACGACGATGCCCAGCTCGCCGAAGTGCAGCGCGACGGCAAGCAGCGTGGCGCCCGCGCCCAGCGAGGAAGCCTTGGTGGCGGCCTGCATGCGCGTGAACAGGTCGGGCATGCGCGTGATGCCGATGCCGGCGAGCAGCATGAGCAGGGCCCCCAGCAGGACGAGGATCGCCGCCAGCAGGTCGTTCATTGCGCGCCTTCGTCCTGCTCAAGCTCGGGCCGCGACTCGGACCGCGTGACCGCATCTGCCTCCTCGGCGGCCAGCCCGCGGGCCGTCGTGCCCTTCTCGATGTAACGGGCGAAGGCGACCGCGCCCAGGAAGCCGACCAGCGTCAGGGCGATGGCCACGTCGATCAGCACGGCTTGCTCGCCCACGATGCTGATCACGGCGATGATGCCCACCATCAGGCTGGCGATCAGCTCCAGCGCGATTACGCGATCGGCCAGCGTCGGGCCGCGGAACAGGCGCAACGCGGCCAGAAAGAGAGCGACGCTGACCAGCGCCAGCGCAATCGTGCCGGCCGCGGGTAGGAACTGCACGTCACCGATGGTCATCGCAGCATGTCCAGCACGCGCCGCTCGAACTCGTCCTTGATGTGGCGCCGGAAGTCCTCCGGATCGCCCACGTACATGGCGTGCACGTAAAGCACCCGGCGGTCGTCCGACACGTCCAGGGTCAGCGAGCCCGGCGTCATGGTCATCAGGTTGGCCAGCAGCGTGATCTCGGCATCGGTCCGGGCGTCGAGCGGCACGGCAACCACGCCCGGCCGTGCGCGCAGGCGAGGCGTGACCACGTCGATGGCCACGCGCACGTTGGCGAGCACCAGCTCGCGCAGGTAGAACAGCAGGAAGGAGACGACCGTGAGGACCCGACTGGCATAGGCCGGCTGTCCCATTACACGCTGCGAGGCGAAGATGACCACGAAGCCGAAAAGGAAGCCGACGCTGAGATTGGCCAGCGAGAAGTCACCGGTCATTGCGCCCCAGACCAGGGCCAGCAGCAGGTTGGCCAACAGCGAGGTCATCGATCTGCGCTCCCATCGCCCGGCAACTCCGTGCCCAGCACGGCCTCGATGTAGCCGCTGGGCTGCATCAGCTGGTCGGCCGCCTCGAAGGCCAGCTGGAAGACGGGCTGCCCCAGCAGTCCGATGGCGATGGTGATGGCGGCCAGCATGACGATGGGCAGCTGCTGCGCCCGCAGCGACCATATGCCGAGTCGCACGCTCTCCGTGCTCGCGCCCTCGCTGGGCTTCTTCCAGAAGGCCTCCTGCCAGATGCGGGCCATGGCCCATAGGGTCAGGAAACTGACCACCAGCACCACGCCGACTGCAAGGAAGTCGCCTGTAACTACGCCTGCCTGCACGAGTCCCAGTTTGGCGATGAAGCCGGACAGTGGCGGCACGCCCGCCAGAGAGAGGGCCGGCACGAGGAAGAAGAGGGCCAGCGCGGGATAGCCGGCATAGAGCCCGCCCGAGCGCGCCAGCTCGTAACTGCCGCTTATCCGGCGCACGACGCCGCTGATCAGGAAGAGATTGGCCTTGACCACGACGTCGTGGATCAGATAGAGGATGGCCGCCGCCAGGGAGAGGGCCGTGAACATGCCCAGGCCGAGCAGCATGTAGCCCACGCCCGAGATGATGAGGAAGGAGAGGATCCGCCTGATCTCGTGCTGGGCCAGCGCACCCAGCGCGCCCACGACCATGGTCAGGCCAGCCAGCGCCAGGATGAGCGTGTGCGTGTAGCCCACGTCGTTGTCGAAGATCAGCGTGAAGACGCGCAGCATGGCGTAGACGCCCACCTTCGTGAGCAGCCCGGCGAAGAGCGCTGTCACCGCCGGCGGCGGCGTGTGGTAGGAGGCCGGCAGCCAGAAGAAGAGCGGGAACATGGCCGCCTTGATGCCGAAGGCCACCAGGAAGAGCATGGCCAGCGCCGTCTGGAGGCCCGGTGAGGGTAGCCGATCGAGGCGCAGCGACAGGTCGGCCATGTTGAGCGTGCCGGTAACCCCGTAGAGCACGCCAACCGCCGTCAGGAAGAAGATCGAGGCGATCAGGTTCAGCGTGACGTACTTGATGGCGCCCTCGATCTGGCTGCGCCGGCCGCCCAGCGCCAGCAGCACGAACGAGGCGATGAGCATCACCTCGAACCAGACGTAGAGATTGAAGATGTCGCCGGTCAGAAAGGCGCCGCACACTCCCAGCAGCAGGATCTGGAGAAGCGGGAAGTAGCCGAAAGCCTCGTGGCGCGCCTCGACCGTCCCAAGCGAGTAGAGCGCAACGGCGAAGCCGATCAGCCCGGTGAGCACGACCATGATCGAGCTGAGCAGGTCGGCCACCAGCACGATGCCGAAGGGCGCCGGCCAGCCACCGATCTCGACGACCTGGATGCCCTCCGAGCGGACCTGCACGAGCAGCGCCACGCCGACCAACAGCTGGCTGCCGGTACCCAGCACCGCCAGCCAGCGCTGGATGCGGCGGCGGCCCCAGAAGACCAGCGAGGCACCAGCCGCGGCCAGCGGGATGACCAGCGGCAGGACAAGCAGCTCGCTCATGCCTCGGGCCGATCGGTGGTGATCAGCTCGTCGACGTCGTCGCTGCCCACCACCTGGAAGACGCGCTGGATCAGGGTCAGCGCGAAGACGAGCACGCCGAAGGAGATGACGATGGCGGTCAGGATCAGCGCTTGGGGCAGCGGATCGGCCACTCCTTCGGCGATCTGCTGCGCGTCGGCGGGAATGATGGGCGCCTCGTAGCGGGTCAGTCGTGCGGCAGTGAAGATGAGCAGGTTGGCGGCATGACCCAGCAGAACCAGCCCGATGGCGATGCGCACGATGCTGCGGCGCAGCATCGTGTAGATGCCGGCGGCGAAGAGCCCGCCCACCAGCACGGCCATGACCAGCTCCATCGCTAGTCCTCCTCCGCCAGGGTGAGCACCATGGTCAGCGTGGCGCCCAGCACGACGAGGTACACGCCCAGGTCGAAGGCCAGCGGGGTGCCCAGCGCCAGGTTGCCACCATCCGGCAGTGGGATGTCCACCCACTGGCCGGTGAGCAGAGGGTCACCCACCAGCAGGCTCAGTGCGCCGGAGGCGATGGCCACCAGCAGGCCAACCCCTATCAGCGTCTGCGGCTGGACGCGCAAGGCTCGCCGGGCGGCGGCCGGCTCGCGGCTGATGGCGACCAGGATGAAGGCGCATGCCGCGACCAGGCCGCCGGCGAAACCGCCGCCTGGCTCGTTGTGGCCGCGCACCAGGAGGAAGACCGAGAAGAGCAGCAGCAGTGGCGTCAGCAGCCGGGCGCCGGTGACCAGGATGAGCGATCTCATCGGCGGGCCTGCCTGTGCTCGGCGTGGATGCGCAGCAGCACGAACACGCCTAGTCCGGCCAACGCCAAAACGGCGATCTCGCCCATCGTGTCCAGCGCGCGGAAGTCCACCAGGATGACGTTCACCACGTTGCGCCCGTGCGCGTCGGGCAGCGAACGCTCGAGGAAGAAGCGCGAGATGGACTCTCGCACTTCGGGGGTCAGGGTGAACAGCACGAGCGCGGTCATCATCGCCCCGAAACCGAGCGAGACGGCAGCATCACGCACCCGCGGGCGGGGCCGCTCCGTCGAGAAGCTGGGCAGGTGATAGAGCACCAGCACGAAGACGATCACCGTCAGCGTCTCGATCAGGACCTGGGTCATAGCCAGGTCGGGCGCGCCGAAGTTCAAATAGATGAGCGCGATCCCGAAGCCCACCACCCCCAGGGCCGCCACCGTGCCCATGCGCGACTGGGAGCGGACGGCGACGAAGGCTCCTACCAGCACGAGCACGGCCAGGCCCACCTCGGTCACGCGCAGGTCCAGCCGGCCCAGGCCCCACTCGAGCCCGCTGGCGCGCAGCAAGGCGGCACTCACCAGCCCAATGCCGGTCACCAGCGTGACTACGAGATAGTGGCGCAGGTAGCCGTTCTGTAGCCAGCCGGTCAGCCTGCGGGCCAGCTGGTTCGTCAGCGCCGTCAGACCGGCATAGGCCTGCTCGGGCCCCACGCGGCGCCCCATGTCGGCTGGCGCGGTGGCCGCGCGCAGGCGCGCCCGCCAGGCGTACAGGCCCAGCCCAACGAGCAGCGTCAGCAGGCTGAAGCCCAGGATCAGCGTCAGGCCGTGCCAGAGTGCAAGCTCGACGTCCACCGGCTGGAGGATCGTCGAGCTGACGGCCGCCGAGACCAACTCGGAGGCCAGCCAAGCGGGCAGCAGGCCGGTCGTCACTCCCAGCACGCTCAGCAGCAGCGGCCCCAGCCAGAGGCTGACCGGCGCTTCATGGCCCTTCGGCCGCCGATCTGTTGCTCTCATGAGCGGGCGCAGCCCCACGCGCAGTGCCACGACCACCAGCAGCGCGTTGCCGGCCACGGCGACGGCCAGCAGCAATGGACCGGCGAGTCCGGGCAGCTCGAAGAGCGACTCGAAGACCAACTCCTTGCCGATGAAACCGAAGAAGGGCAGCAGGCCGGCCATCGAAAGCCCGGCCAGCGCCGCCGCCGCCGCGCTGATGGGCATGACCCGTCGCAGCCCAGGCAGCTGATCGGTGCGCGTAGCCCTGGCTTCGTGGTCGGCCGCGCCGGCAAAGAGGAACAGCGTGCCCTTGTAGAAGGCGTGTCCCAGCAGGAAGACCATGGCCGCCGTGACGGAGTGCTCCGTGCCAACTCCCAGCAGCAGCACCATCATCCCCAGCGCGGCCACCGTCGAGTAGGCCAGCACGCGCTTGACCTCAACGGCGTGGTAGCTCAGGAAGGCGCCGATCAACAGAGTCGCTCCGCCCGAGGCGACGAGGGCGATCGTCCAGGCGTCCGTCCCGCCCAGCACGGGAAACAGCCGGGCGAGCAGGAAGATGCCCGCCTTGACCATCGTGGCGGAGTGCAGGTAGGCACTGACCGGTGCCGGCGCGGCCATCGCGTTGGGCAACCAGAAGTGGAAGGGGAACTGGGCCGACTTGGTCAGCGCGCCGAGCAGGACGAGCCCCAGGATCGGCAGGTACAGGGGATCCGCGCGGACCTCGCCACCCCGATCGCTCAGTGCCGAGATCTCGAACGTGCCGCCCACGCTGGCCAGCAGCACCAAGCCACCCAGCAGCGCCAGCTCGCCGCCCACCGTCACGAGCAGCGCCTGCTGCGCCGAGCTGCGCGCCTTGTCCTGCTCGTGGTCGAAGCCGATGAGCAGGTAGGAGGTGATGCTGGTGCCGCCCCAGAACACGTAAAGCAGCAACAGGTTGTCGGCCAGGACGATGCCCAGCATCGAGGCCATGAAGGCCAGGATCACGACGTAGAAACGAGGTAGATGGGGATGGCCGGCCAGATAGCCGCCGGCATAGATCAGCACCAGCGCGCCGATGCCGCAGATCAGCAGTGCGAATAGCAGCCCCAGGCCATCGAGGGCGAAGCTGGCCTGCAGGCCGAGACTGGGCACCCAACTTATCTGCTCGCTCACGCGCTCGCCCTGCAGCACGCGCGGAGCCAGGCTCAGGAAGTAGGCCGTCAGCCCGGCCGGCAGGAGCGCCAGCAGCCAGCCCGCATGGCGGCTGCGCGCGACGAGCGGCGCGATCGCGGCCAGCACGAACCCGCTAAGAACAGCGGCGGCGAGTCCGCTCATCCGGCCTTCATGGGCAGCTGGAGCCGAAGGGGCATGCGCTCCTCGTCGTGGGATGTGGCGCCAAGGTTATCTCGGCTGCCGAATCACGATCCCCCTGTTATGGGCAGGGCGGCGATGGCGACGAGACCTACGCCTCGACCGACCTAGCATCGGGTGGTGATGTTCCCCTCCCTGGGCGCCTGCCCGTGACCGATCAACTGCGTCGCCTGTTCGGTCTGGGCGGTGGTGGCCAGCGGAGCGCCAAGGAATCCGCCGGCGAGGAGGAAACGTCCGACGCGCAGCGCCGCCGCGAGAAAGCGGGCGAGCCCAAGCTGGAACTGCCCGAGCTCGTCCCGGGCACGGTCAGCATCCTGGGGGGCCGGACCACCATCACTTCCGCCGCCCTGCGCGTCACTCTCGTCGTGGCGGGCGTCGTGCTCGCGCTCTTGCTGGCCTGGCAGCTGCTGGGCCTGATCCTGCTCGTCGTGGTAGCGCTGATCGTCGCCGCCGCGATGTATCAGCCCGTCCAGGCGCTGGAGGGGCGCGGCCTGCCCCGGCCGCTGGCGCTCGCGCTGAGCTACCTGGGCGTGTTCGGGGTCGTCGTCCTACTCGCCATCTTCATCATCCGACCGCTCGTCTCAGAGGTCGAGGCGCTGATCGAGAACGCTCCCGAGTTGATCGGCGATCTTCGTGACCAGGCGGTCGGATTCATTGACGGGTTGGCCGGCGAGGGAACCGGCGCGGAGATCGTGGAGGCCCTGCAGGGCGCGCTGCAACAACTGGACCTGGGCGGTCTGCTGGAGGTTCCCCTGGCAGTGACCGGCGGACTGGTCGACGTGATCCTCGTCCTCTTCCTGAGCGCTTTCCTGGTGCTCGAGCGTGACCGCGCCGCGAGCTGGCTGCTGCCGCTGCTGTCGCGGGAGCGGCGCGAGCCGGCCCGCACGCTTGGCGCCTCAGTCTTCCAGCGCCTGGGCCGCTGGGTCTACGGCCAGCTGCTGATCATGACCGTGGTCGCCCTGGCGATGTTCGGGGCGCTGACCGTGCTGGGCGTCCCGTTCGTGCTGCCGCTGACCCTATTCACCTTCCTGGTCGAGGCGATCCCGTTCATTGGCCCGTGGCTGGCCATCATCCCGGCCATAGCGGTCGCCTTCACCGAGTCGCCCACCACCGCGCTGCTGCTGGGTGCGTGGTGGCTCATCGTCCAGCAGCTGGAGGGCTACGTGCTCACGCCGGCCGTGATGGGCAAGGTGCAGCATCTCTCGGGCACGGTCGTGCTGCTGTCGGTGCTGGCCGGCTTCGAGCTGTTCGGCATCCTGGGAGCGCTGATCGCCGTCCCCGTCGTGGCGGCAGTCGCGATGGTCGTCGAGGCGGTCCTCAGGCCTGCCCGCGTTCAGGCCGTGGAGAAGGAGCCGGCACCGGGCGGTGCCTGACAGCAGTTGGTAGGGGAGCCTGGATTCGAACCAGGGACCGGGCGGATATAAGCCACCTGCTCTAACCGCTGAGCTACTCCCCCTTCCTGTTGATCCTACACCCGGCGGCTGAGCGACCCGGTACACCCGGCTCAGTCGATCAGCGGGCGAACAACCTGGAAGACCGCCACCAGCACCAGGTAGCAGATGGGCAGCGCGGCGAAGAGACCCAGCAGCGCTGCCCAGCCGGAGCGCCGGCGGACGCCCGAGGCGCCCGTCGGTAGCTCCACCCATATATAGGTCAACAGGCTTCCGCCGGCCAGCACGACCAGCAGGTAGACCCCGATCAGCGGCGCAAGCACGTCTGCCGGCAGGGTCAGGTCGGCAACCAGCAGCAACAGCCCACCCACGCCGGCGAGAGCCAGATTGGCCAGCACGGCGCGCAGGACCGGCGGCGGCGGGTTGCGCAGCTGGCGCCAGCGGACCTCCAGCCACGAGCGCTGGCGGGGCGAAGGACCGCCGGTCACAGCACGTTGAGCGTCTGTCGGCGGGGCAGCGTCTCCGGCGTGTGGCGGGCCAGCTCGGCCACTGCCGCCACAAAGCGGGCCAGCTCATCCTCGGTGTTGAACCAGGCCACGCTGGCCCGCACGGCGTTGAGGTGGGGCACGGGCGCCACGATGGCGAAGACCTGTCGGCCCAGCTCGTCGGTGGCCTGTGCCGCGTCCCAGGCGGCCGGCAGCGCGAAGCTCACCACGCCGGCCAGGGAGTCAGCCGGCGTGAGCACCTGCACGCCTGCGATCTGACGCAGCGCGTCGGCCAGCCAGGCCGCGAGCCTCGCCGTGCGCGCGTAGGCCCATTCGATCCCCACGTACATCTCCAGCCAGCCGATGCTGCGCGCCAGCCCGAGCAGGCTGCTGCGCGGCAGTCGCAGCGCCTCAGGCGGCAGCGCGTCGCGCAGTCCGCGGTCGGCGAGCCAGATGGCGGCCGTGCACTCCGGTCCCAGCGCCCAGCGATCGGTGGCCGTCACCAGCACCTCGGCGCCGGTGTCCGTCACCGCGACGGGGGCAACGCCGGTCAGCAAGGAGGCGTCCAGGATGAGCTCGACACCTCGCTGGCGCAGGCTTGGCACCAGCCGTTGCAGGTCGGCGCGGGCCCCCGTCAGAGGCGAAACGGCGGGCAGCAGCAGGCGGCGCGTTCCAGCCGGCAGGTCCTCCGAGCCATCGTGGACGGCTTCAACCGTGACGCCCATCGCCGAGCAGGCCAGCCGCGCGGCCGCCACCAGCCCGGCATCGTAATTGCCATCGACGGCCAACGTGTCGCCCGGCCGCCAGGGCAACGCCAGCAGACCCAGCAACAGGCCCTGGCCGACGCCGGCCACGGGCAGCACCTCGTCCGGTTGGGCACCGATCAGGGCGGCCAGTACGGCCCGCGCCTCGGCCTCGCGCTGCGCCACGTCCTCGTCGCGGCCGGCGGCTGCTCGGCCCACGCGCAACTCCCACTCGTCGGCCTCGCGGAGTGCAGCGGCGGTCTCGGCGGGCAGCGGCCCGGCGCTGGCGGAGTCCAGGTAGATGCCCGCGCCCGTGGCCGGCAGCAGCTCGCGCAGCGCGGCCACCTTCTCCGCGTCGGCCGAGGGGAGCAGGCTCATGGGCGGGCTATGATAGCCCGGCCGTGTCGACTCCCCATGTTCGTCCCGAGCTGCTGACAGATGCTGTCTGGCTGGCCGAGAACCACGACCGGCCCGGTGTGCGCGTCCTGGACGCCCGCTGGCGCGTCGACGGCAGCGGGCGGCGCCAGCACGCCGAGGGCCACGTGCCGGGCTCGGTCTACGTCGACTGGGCGGCAGACCTGGTCGACACGGACGATCCGCTGCCCTACCAGCTGGCCAAGCCTGCGAGCTTCGCCGCGGCGATGGTGCGCCTGGGCGTTGGCGACGGGATGACCGTCGTCGTGCTCGACGACACCTACTCGCTTTACGCGGCGCGTGTCTGGTGGAGCCTGCAGTTCTACGGGGTTCAATCGGTGCGCGTGCTGGACGGCGGCTGGCCTGCCTGGCTGGAGGCCGGCGGTCCCGTCTCGACCGCCGCCACGGACGTTCAGCCGGTGGCCTTCAGCCCGGACGGGGCCCCTGGGCTTCGGGTTGAGGCGGAGCAGGTGCGCGAGGCGCTCGGCTCGGGCGGTGCCCAGATCATCGACGCGCGCACGCCGGCCGAGTACCTGGGCCAGGGCGGGCCCGGACCGCGGCGCGGCCACATCTCTCGAGCTCTCAACGTGCCGGCGGCGCTGCTGGTGCAGGACGGCAGTCAGGCACTCCCCGCGGCGGACGACCTGGCCAGGATCGTGACCCGGGCGGGAGTCGTGGCCGAGCGCCAGGCCATCACGTACGACGCCGTTGGCGTGGGCGCGGCCAAGCTGGCTTTCTGCCTGACTCTGCTGGGCCACCAGGACGTCGCGCTGTACGACGGCGGCTGGCCGGACTGGGCGGCGCGCGACGAGACCGACTACCCGATCGAGTCCTGAGTCTCGCCGCTCACCCCTGCGGCTTGGCCGCCTGGGGCGGCACGGTCGGGGCAGGTCCCGTGCTCGTCACCACCCGGTAGCGACCGCCCTCCTGCAACCTTTCGTGGAGTGCCGCGACGGTCGATAGCGTGTCCGCCTCGCGCGGGTCCTTGTCCGGCCTGAGGCGGTGGATGCGCGGGAAGCGCAGCGCGAAACCCGAGTCGTGCCTGGTCGAGCGGTGAATGACGTCGAAGGCCACCTCCACCACTACGCTTGCCTCGACGACGTAGAAGCGGCCGTTGCGACGCAGCGTGTGAGCCTCGAACCAGCGCGTCATCTCGGCCAGCTCGGCGTCGGTCAGCCCGCTGTAGGCCTTGCCGATGACGGTCAGCCGGCCGTCCGCGCCGGGTCGGTCGTCACGCACGCCGAAGGTGTAGTCGGATAGCACCCCGTGACGCTTGCCGTGGCCCACTTCCACGCCGACGACCACGCAGTCGAGCGTGGTCATCGGCCGCTTCAGCTTCAGCCAGCCGTAGCCTCGGCGGCCGGGTGTGTAGAGCGAGTCGGGGTCCTTGACCATCAGGCCTTCGTTGCCGCGCTGCTGGGCTGCGTCGAAGACGGCCGCCAACTCCTCCGCCGTCGAGGCGTTAAGCAGGTTGGCCGTGGCGAAACCCGGGACCTCCGGCAGGGCCAGCTGGTCAAGCCGCCGCCGTCGCTCGCGCAGGCTGAGGCGCAGCAGCGGCTCGACTGACGAGGCGCCGCCGGAGCCCAGCGCCAGCACGTCGAAGGCGACGTAGATGACGGGCACCTCACGCTGGATGGCTTCCGACGGGTTCTTGCGCCCCAGCCGACCCTGCAATTGCAGGAAGGGCAGTGCCATGCCGTCGCGAAAGGCCAGCAGTTCGCCGTCGAGGATGCCGTCCCAGGCCAGGCCGGCCGCGGCGCGCACGACCTCCGGGTAGCCGCCGGTCACGTCGTTGAGGTCGCGGCTGAACAGCCGGATCTGGCCGCCCGACTTGTGCAGCTGGGCGCGGATGCCGTCGTACTTGTCCTCCACCCAGACCGGCGCGCCCAGGCGTCGGAGCACCTCGTGCTCGTCGGCAACGGGCGAGGCCAGCATCGATTTGAGCGGGCGCATCAGCGCCAGCTGGGCCTCGCCCAGGCGATCGTCGCGGGCAAGCTCGGCGACCTGCCCCAGGTCGCCGGTCAGCATGCCCGCCCACTGGACGTCCTCCAGCGCGCGCCCAAAGGCAAGGGCGATGGCCTTCTCGAGATGGCCCTCACGCAGGCCTATGCGCAGGTCGCCGGAGAGAATCTTGGCCACCGAACGCGCTGCCTGCGGGTCGCAGCGCAGCAGCAGCTCGCGCAGCGCGGCCTGCTTGGCCTGCGGACCCCGCGCGGCCGCCATTGCCGCGAAAGCGCTGGCCACCTCGGCCAGGCTGGGCGGGACGCCGCTGGGCCGGTGGCCATACTCGGTCAGCAGGTCGCCCACCGCCTGGCCCAGGTCAGAGGACGCGGTGTAGGCCGCTCCCAGGGCCCCCTGCGGCGCTTCGACGATCGCCTGGGCCACGCCCGCGATGGCCGCCCAGCCGATACCCACCGAGCGCGAGTCGCGCTCCGCGAAAGGCCGCCCGGTGAGGTAGGTCACGGCCGGCGGCAGCTCGGCCGGATCGAGCTCGCGGAGGTAGTCGGCCAGTGTGGCCACCTTCTCCGACGTGCGCGACGTCGCGGCGATCTGGCGAGCGACGTCGCTCCAGCGCAACATGAGCCGGATGGTAGACGCGAGCGGTGATACAGGCGTGGTATAGCATCGGGCGACGCCGATGAAGGAGCCGCTCAGCCTGCAGCACTGGCACCCGCCCACGCTCGAGGGGAGGCTGGTGGTTCTGCGCCACCATGAGCCGGGCGACGTCGCGGCGGTCCGGCGCTGGTACCGCGATCCGGAAATCGGACGCCTGACCCGCTACCAGCCGCAGCCAATGACCGAGCAGGAGATCGAGCGCTTCTTCCAGGCCCGGCTGCTCGCCCCCGACGCCCTGGCCTACGCCATCGTCGAGCGGGCGGCCGACCGGCTGGTGGGCTTCACAACCTTCAGCTCGCTGGACCCCGACAACGGCTCGGTGCTTTTTCACATCACGATCGGCGAGAGGCTGGCTTGGGGGCGCGGGCTGGGGACGGAGGCGACCGAGCTGATGCTCGGGCACGCCTTCGACCGCCTCGGGCTGCACCGCGTCGGGCTGACGGTCTTCGACTTCAACCCGCGCGCCATTCGCGCCTACGAGAAGGCCGGCTTCCGGCTCGAGGGTCGTTCGCGCCAGGCGATCCTGCGCGACGGCCGCTACTTCGACGAGCTACAGATGGGCGTGCTGCGCGAGGAGTGGCTGAGCCGCCGTGCCGAGCGCGGGGCCCGGCTGGGGGACGAGCGGCGGGAGCCCGCACACTCGCTGCACACTTGACCAGCAGCGGTCCGGCCGCCGACCTGGCGCGGGCCGAGGTACGCGAGATCATGACCCGCAAGGGTCACGCCGTGGACATCGCCCGGGATGCACGCGACCGCCTGCGGCGGGCCTTCGTGGAGGGTGCGCTGCACGAGACCGAGCCGCTGAGGCTGGCCCTGGCCGACCTCGAGCTGGCCTTCGATCAGGAAGAGGGCCAGAAGCTGGGAGGCAAGAGCGCCGAGGCCTCGCGCTTCATCCTGCGCGCCATCGAACGCCAGCTCGACCAAGCTTGAACAGCGACCGCGCCTGAGGGGCGACCGCGCCGCCGAGGGACCGGCGACCGCGCCGCCGACGGGACCGACGCCCGCCGCCCCCCACGCAGCGGCAGCACTGGCAGCTCGCTCGCTGGCTGGTTCGACCTCGTCCCTCTCAGCGGGATCTACACTGCGCGCATGAGTCTGTTTCGCGGACCGCTGATCACCGCCGAGCAGAAGGCGCGCGTTCCGCCCGGGCAGTACGTCACGCCGAAGTGGCCGGTGCTGCACTACGGCTCGGTGCCCAACACCAACCTGGAAACCTGGACCTTCCGCGTGTGGGGCGAGGTCGATTACCCGTTCGAGCTCGGCTGGGACGAGTTCCAGGCAATGCCGCGCAAGAAGGTCCACACGGACATCCACTGCGTGACACGCTGGTCGCGCCTCGACGCCACCTTCGAGGGCGTTCCCATCCAGCACATCCTCGAGCGCGCCCGGCCGAAGCCCGGCGCCCGCTTCGCGCTGGCCCACGCCGAGCAGGGCTACACCGCCAATCTGCCGCTCGAGGTGCTCGACGACGACGACGTGCTGCTGGCCGACGTGGCGGACGGCGCGCCGCTGACGCCCGATCACGGGTATCCGCTGCGCCTGCTCGTCCCGAAACGCTACTTCTGGAAGAGCGCGAAGTGGCTGCGCGGACTGCAGTTCCTCGCCAACGATCGGCCGGGCTTCTGGGAGCGCTACGGCTACCACAACGACGCCGATCCCTGGCTGGAGCAGCGCTACAGCGACGAATGACCGATGCCGGCCCAACTGCTGGAGCGAGGAGCCCTGCTGGATCAGCTCCGGCGCGAGCTGGCGGGGGCTCGGCGCGGCCAGGGCAGGCTCGTCTTCGTCATCGGCGAAGCGGGCATAGGCAAAACCGCACTATTGCAGGCGTTCCGCTCTCAGGCGGAGGGTGCTGCGGCCGTCCTCTGGGGAAACTGCGACTCGGTCGTTCCGGCTCGTCCATTCGCGCCGGTTGCCGACATTGCCGTCCAGGTGGGTGGTGCGTTGCGGCGCGCGTTGGACACTGCCGATCGCGATCGCACCTTCGAGGCCTTCCTGGAGTTGCTCAGGGGCACGGGCCGTACCACCGTGGTTGTGATCGAGGATCTGCACTGGGCTGACGACTCGACGCTCGATCTGTTGCGCGTGGTCGGCCGACGCGTCTGGCGCCTGCCTGCGCTGCTCATCGGGTCATATCGCGACGACGAGGTGGCCGCCGAGCACCCGCTGCGCATCGCCACGGGCGAGCTGCCCTCGACTGTGACTTCAAGACTGGAGGTGCCGCCGCTCTCGCTGAACGCCGTCAGCATGCTGGCCGCCGACACGGACATTGATGCAGTCGCCCTCCGTGCGGCGTCCGCCGGCAACGCCTTCTACGTCACCGAGGTCATTGCGAACCCGACGGAGGGAGTGCCTCTGACCGTCCGTGATGCCGTATTGGCGCGGGCGGTACGTCTGTCCCCCACCGCCCGCCAGCTGCTCCGTCTGGCCGCCGTCCTGGGCCCGCGCTTTGATCGCCGGCTCCTGGAGGCGGTCCAGCCCGATGGCTCCGACGCGCTGCGGGAGTGCGTCGAGCACGGCATGTTGAGGGTCGAACACGATAGCGTTGCCTTTCGCCATGAGTTGGCCCAGCAGGCCATCCTGCAGGCCCTCCATGAGGCGGTCCGCCTCGACTTGCACGGGCACGTTCTCGCCGTCCTGCGCAGCCGCCCGTCTGCGGATCCGGGCGAGCTTGCGCGGCATGCGCTGGCGGCGGGCGACGGCCCGTCCGTGCTCGAGTTCGCGCCCCGCGCCGCGCGGCACACGGCCGCCCTGGGGTCTCACCGGCAGGCTTCCGAGCATTACGCCGCCGCACTTCGCTACTCCAGCCTGCTCGCGGATCGAGAGCACGCCGATCTGCTCGAGCTGTACGCGCGCGAGTGCCAGCTGACTGACCAGGTCGCCTCTGCGGTGGCCTCCCAGCGGGCGGCGCTGGAGATCTGGCGTCTGTTGCAGGACCGCCTGCGCGAGGGAGACTGCCTGCGTGCTATGGCGCACATGCTCTGGCTCGATGGCCAGGGCGAGCATGCACTGGCCACAGCCCAACTGGCTGTGTCGCTGCTGGAGAACCTGCCCGAGCAAGGTATCGAGCTTGCCCGCGCGTACGCGGCGCTCGCCCAACGGCTCGATATTGCGCGCATGGGCGAGGACGGGCTGCAGCTGGCACGGCGTGGCCTGGAGCTCGCCGAGCGGCTGGGAGCCGAGCCGGTCGCCGTCCACGCGCTCACGACCATCGGCGTTCATCTGATGTACACGGGTAAGCCAGATGGCTTGAGCACCCTGAGCGAAGCGGCCCGACGAGCCGAGGCTGCGGGACTGTTTGAAGACGCCACGCGAGCACTCATCAACGTCGTCCAGCGGGCGCGCGACGCCCGCGACTACGTGACGGTAGAGCAGTACGCCCAGGAAGTCCTGCCGCTCATCGAGCGTCACGACCTCGACGTGCACCATCGGATCCTGCTCGTGGACCTCGCCGAGGTGGACTTCGAGCGCGGCCGCTGGCAGGAGGCTGATCGACAGCTTGGGGAGGTGCTCGAGCAGCCGGGGACAGCCGGTCTCATCCGCGCCAGGGGTTTGACGGTGCTGGGCCGGATGATGGCGCGCCGGGGTGATGAGCAGGCCCGGTCTGTGCTCGATGCGGCGAGGCGACTGACCGATGGGGCCGAGGCGGGTTCCGAGCGAGTGGCGTTCCTACACCTCGCCCGGACCGAGGCTGCCTGGCTGGCGGGGAATCTGCCGCTCGCATCGTCTGAGGCGACCGAGCTCATGCAATCATTGGCAGGCTGGGCCGCGACGGAGACCAGCACCGATTGGGAGCGGGGCGAGTTCGGCTTCTGGGCCTGGAAGGCCGAGCTCATGGAGACGCTTCCGCCGGACAGCGCCGAGCCGTACCTCCTCCACGCTCGAGGCCGGCACCGCGAGGCGGCCGCGGCCTGGGCCTCGGTGGGCTGTCCTTATCAGCAGGGCCTGGCGCTGGCGGACAGCAGCGATGAGGCGGACCTGCGCAAGGCGCTGGAGATGTTCCAGGGCCTCGGCGCAAAGCCGATGACTCGACGTGTCGTCAAGCTGCTGGAGGAGCATGGCGCCCGGGCCATCCCGCGTGGCCCGCGCGCCACCACCCGAGCCAATCCCGTCGGCCTCACCGAGCGCGAGCTGGAGGTCCTGCGCTACCTCGTCCGGGGAGAGCAGAACACCGCCATCGCCAGGCACCTTGTCCTGTCGCGACGGACCGTCGACCACCACGTCTCGACGATCTTGCGAAAGCTCGGCGCTACTAATCGACGCGAAGCAGCACGCATGGCGGTCCAAGCGGGTGCGGCAGTGGCTGCGGAAGATGGGTGGCCGGCGGGCGAAAGATAGGCAACCCATAGCACACCGCTTGATCGAGTCTCTGTGCTGCCGTGCCCGCACCTGGAAGGCACGGCAGTATATGGAGGTCGGACCGATGAGACGAGTCCTGTCATCGACGTTGCTGATAGCCACGCTGCTGGTCATGACGGCCGCACCTGCCGGTGCAAGGGCCGAAGCGGACCGCGTGACTGACTTCCCTTCCGTCCTGGCGGTCAAGTTCGACGAGACATTCCCCATCGCTTCGCTGATGCGCGTGGACTGCGCATTCGTGCAGCGCGTACAGCTGCCTGACGGTTCGGCACAGGAAGTGATGCAGTGCACGCTGAGCGACGAGCCGGTGATGATTCCCGAGTTCCAGGGGCAAGCGCCGGATCGCGCCGTGCGCTACAGCGGCCCGCCGTGCATGTGGGCATCCGATTACTGGTTTGCGAAGGCCGGCGTTGTCGTCTACGCTGACAGCTTCGACGTGGTGGTGACCCCGGCAGGCCGGGTCCGCGCAATTGCCACCTTCCCCGCGGAGCCACTGGACTGCTCCTAGGCGCCGCGCGCTGGCGAAGTCAACCAGGTTCGGGTCACGCGCGGCCTCCGGGGCGCGGGTCTACCCTCTATGGTTCTGTTGCTGGACTGATCCGATAGGGCTTAGGGGGCTGAGCTTTGAGCGACGTCACCGTCGTGCCCGCAGGTCTCGAGCGCTCGGCAGACGTGGAACTGCTACTCGGTGGCCATGGCGAGAATGGCTGCTGGTGCCAGGCCTGGCGCGGGCGGGACGAGGTCGCCAAGGCGAGCGGCGAGAGCCGAGTCGAGAGGTTGCGCCGCCAGCTGCGCGATGACGATCCGCCGCCTGGCTTCCTTGCATACTTCGCAGACGAGGTAGTCGGCTGGGCAGGCGTGAGCGTGCGAACCAGGACGCCCCGCCTGATGAACTCGCGCACCATTCCGCTGCTGGATGAGCAGCCCGTCTGGTCGATCGGCTGCTTCAAGGTGCGCGTCGGCTACCGCCGGCGAGGCGTCGCCAAGGCACTGCTGGACGGTGTGGTCGAGGCTGCGCGCGCGGCCGGCACACCGGCCGTCGAGGCTTACCCGATCGATCCCGCGGGCAGCCGGACTGACGTGAGCTTCGCCTTCGTCGGCCTGGCTTCGATGTTCGATGCAGCCGGCTTCCGCCGCATGCTGACCACGGACGCCAGTAGTGCCGGCCTGCCCCGGCTACTGGTTCGGCTCGAGCTCAGCTGAGGGCGCCCAGCCGCTATCGCCGGTGACGTGGGTAGATAACGAGGATGCGGCCGGGCTCGTCGCCGATGTTCTCCGCATCGTGCGGCACGCTGGGGTCCCAGGCGATGTAGTCGCCCGGTCCGAGCTCGTAGCTGTGCTCGCCCTGGCTCATCCGCCAGCGCCCCGAGACGATCACATGGTGCTCGTCCCCGGCGTGGGCGTGGACGCCCGTGCCGCCGCCGGGCGGCACGACGGCCTCGATGATGCACAGGTCCCGCGACGTGCCGGCGTCGACCTCTGACGCCTTGGCTCCGCCACTCAGCGGCCCGAGCTGAGGTCGGTCTGCCGCCCGAACCACACGCGGCGTAGGCGTCGAGTCCAGCACCAGCCAGGCCACCGGCACGTCCAGTGCGCGGGCGATGGCCACCAGCGCGTCGAGCGACGGTATCGCCTTCTCGTTCTCGATCTGCGAGAGGTAGCCGATATTGAGCCCGCTGTGCTCGGCCACCTGGGCCAGCGTCAGCTGGCGGTTGTGGCGCCAGCGCCGAACCTCGCGACCGACCGGCGGACGCTTAGGCGACGCCGAGGAACCGATAGGGACTTTTTCTTCAGCCAAACCTCTTGACCTCTGACAACAAACGTGGCAATGTATCCATCATCAAGAGTAGTTGGCTGCTGCCAAAGACGCAAGCGGCCGTCCCGGATTGGAGATCCAAATGAAGGTAGCAATCATCGGCACAGGAAATGTGGGCCAGGCGCTGGGCTCGACGCTCGTGCGAGCTGGCCATGACGTGACGTTCGCGGCGCGTGATGCCGCCAAGGCTCGCCAGGTTGCCCAGCAGCTGGGCGCAGCCGCCGCCCACGAGCCGGCGAAGGCCGCCGCGCAGGCGGAGGTCACGATCCTTGCCGTCCCTTACGGTGCCCTGGCCAACGTCGCGGACGAGATCCGGGACAGCGTGGCCGGCAAGGTCGTGATCGATCCGACGAATCCTGGCCCCGCCACCGAAGGTGGATCGTCGGCAGCCGAGTGGCTGGCCGAGAAGCTGCCCGAAGCCCACGTGGCCAAGGCGCTCAACACCCTGTTCGGCTCGTTCATGGCCCAGCCGGACCTCCAGGAGCGCACGGTCGACGCGCTGTTCGCGACGAACTCTGACCTGGCCCGATCGAAGGTCGCCGAACTGCTCGGCTCCCTGGGCTTCAGGCCGTTGGACGTCGGGAACCTCGACTCTGCGCGCCAGATGGAAGCCATGGCCTGGCTGAACATCCAGCTGCAGATGCGCTACAGCGGTAACTGGAACTCCACGTTCGTGCTGGTCGGGGCTCCCGAGGCAGCCATCAGGCAGACCACCGCCAGTCTCAACTGAAGACCCGCGGCTGCCGCTCGGTCACCCCGGGCGGAAACAAAAAGGGCGAGCCCTCGAGGGCTCGCCCTTTTCTCTGGCTGGTGCTGGTCAGTGGTGGCAGGCGCCCGGCTGGCCGGCCGACTCGGATGTGCGGAAGCTGCTCCCGCAGCCACAGGCGGACACGGCATTCGGATTGTTGACGGTGAAGCCGGCACCCATCAGGGTGTCCAAGTAGTCGATCTCCGAGCCGCCCAGGTACTGGGTGCTCTGCGGATCGACGTAGACCTTGATGCCCTTGCTCTCGACGGTGATGTCCTCGGAGCTGGGCTGATCCTCCAGCATCATTCCGTAGCGGAAGCCCGAGCAACCGCCGCTGTAGACATAGACGCGCAGCCCAATGGCCGGATTCTGCTCGGCCTCAACGAGGTCACGCAGTTTCCCCGCCGCCGCGTCACTCAGTACGACGAGCGACTGGGCCTCGGCGGCCACGTCGCTGTTGGTCTGCGGATCAGTGTTCAGCATCTGGTTCGGTGAGTACCTCCTGCGCACGATGGTACGTGCCTGTGGCCCGTTCGGCAAGCTGGTCGCCGCGGGGTCAGCGTAGCAGTGGCGTGACCAGATAGACGAAAAGCAGCACGGCGGCGATCACCGCCACCGCGAAGACGACCGTCAGCGCCGGGCTGGGGATGTCGCGCAGGTCGTGGACGAGCGCGTCATCGCGGGCCGAACCGACACTGGGTACGCGGGTGATCCCCCAGTTGTCGGGCACGCGCTCGGCGAGGGCCGATGCCTGGCTGGCCAGGCGACCCATGGCGCCGTCGCTGCTGGCGACCGGCCTTGGCTCGGCCGGCGGCGGCGGGGGCGGGTCCGAGAATATGAGCCGGAGCGGGTCGCTCGACATATCGCGACCGAGCGGGTCGGGATCGAAGCGCGGATCGGCGGTCACGAACAGCGACCAGGCCGCCCGCTCCTGGTCGGCCGACCGGTCGAAGGTGGAGGGCAGCGCCGGCTGGGGGTCGGGCGAAGAGTCGGCCGCCTGTGCCGGCGAGCCGGATGAGCCGTCGAACGCCGGCTCCGACGACAGCTGTTGCTCCGAGTCCGGCTTGGGCTCGGACCAAGCCTGTGGCGCGGACCACGCCTCTGGCGCGGCGAGCGGGTACAGCTCGTGCTCCGATTCCGGCGCCGGCAGCGAGACCGGCTCGGGCGGGACGACCTCCGGCCAGAATATCTGCGCCTGCGGCTGGTCCGGCCAGCGGATCTGCAGGTCGCCCTCCGTTACCGCCTCCACGTTGAGCTCGGGCCGTGATCGGAACAAGCCGGTGGGCACGGGAGGCCACTCGAGCGGGTCCTCCTCCACCATGCTGGCCGTCGTGTCGAGCCCCGCCTCGGCTTCCGATCCGGCCGCGGCGAACGGATGACGGTGGGGCGAGGTGCCCGGCGGCCGGCTGAAGAGATCGCCGAACACTGACGAGTACCTGATCGGTGATGGCCCGCTGCGCCGCCTGTCCGTGATCGGTGGGGGCGAAGCCATGGGCTGCTGCGAAGCCTGTTCGGGCTGGTCCGCCGGCACCAGCACCTCCTCGACCACAGGCTCGTGGGCCACGACGGCGCCGGCGGCCGGCAGATCGCGCTCCGGCAAGAGGAGGGTGTCCATGGTCACCTCGGGCTGGCTGATCAGCAGGTCGCTTGCCAGAGGAGCGAGCGAGTCGTCCGGGTCTTCACCTGCGACCGCGCCTGCGCCCTCGCTGGCGAACGATTCGTCACTCTCGGGCGCGGACGGCACCGACCACAGCTCGAGACCCGCGAAGCGCCGGTCGATCTCGTCCACCGGCCCTTCGATGACGGACGCCTCCGTCGGCTCCTCGGATTGGGCATGAGGATCCGGGTCGGCCTCCGCCGGCCACACTGCCGGCTGGGCTGCTTCAAGTGGCTGGGCCTCCGCCTGCGGCGCCTGGGCGGCCGGCTGCCAGCCATCGGGCGCGGCCCACTCCTCGTAGTCGGGTGGCGCGTCCCAGGGTGGCGCGTAGGAGACGAACTCCTCCGGCGGCTCGACGAAATACTCGTCCTCGGCGGGAGCCGGTAGCGGTATCGGTCGGTCGAACGGCGGCGCGCTACCCTCGGTCTGAGGCCGGCCGGCGGGTGGCCATGCCGGGGTGGGCGGCGCAGCCGGCATGGGCAGCCTGATCCGGCGGGCGATCAGATCCTCATTCATCTGCGCGTTCCCTACTGCGCTGGCGCGCTGGCGAACCTCTCGATGACGGTGGCTATGCCCTGGCCGACACCGATGCACATCGTGGCGAGACCAAAGCGTCCCCCTCGGCGCTCGAGCTCATGGGCAAGCATGGTGATGAGGCGTGCCCCGCTCATACCCAACGGATGTCCTATTGCGATAGCACCCCCGTTCACGTTCACCGTCGCGGGATCCAGGCCCAGCTCGCGGATGCAGGCGATCGACTGGCTGGCGAAGGCCTCGTTGAGTTCGACGAGGTCCAGATCCGCGACGGTGAGTCCGGCGCGGGCCAGCGCCTTGCGCGTGGCCGGCACCGGGCCCAGGCCCATTACCGACGGGTCGATGCCGGCAACGGCCGTGGCCACCACGCGCGCCATGGGCCGAAGCCCCAGCCGCTGCGCCGCCTCGCCCTCGACGAGCACGACCGCGCTGGCGCCGTCGTTGATGCCCGAGCTGTTGCCGGCCGTTACGCTGCCGCCCTCGCGGAACGCGGGCTTGAGCCGCGCCAGGGCCTCCGCGCTGGTGTCCGGACGGGGGTGCTCGTCACGCTCGACGAGCAGCGGCTCGCCCTTCTTCTGGGGCACCGGCACGGCCACCAGCTGGCCATCGAAGCGGCCCTCGTCGATGGCCGCAACCGCCCGCCGATGGCTGTCCAGGGCGAAGGCGTCCTGCTCCTCGCGCGTGACGCCGCACTGCTCGGCCACGTTCTCGCCGGTCTCGCCCATCGAATAGGGATGATGCACCTCGGCCAGGCGGGGGTTGATGAAGCGCCAGCCGAGCGTGGTATCGACTGCCTCGCGCGGGCCGCGCTCCCAGGCAGCTTCCGCCTTGGCCATGACGTAGGGCGCGCGGGTCATGCTCTCTACGCCGCCGGCCACGAAGGCGTCGCCGTCGCCGGCCATGATCGTGTGGGCCGCCGTGTTGATGGCCTGCAGGCCGGAGCCGCACAGCCGGTTGACGGTCTGCCCGGCAATCTCCACCGGCAGACCGGCCAGCAGGCCCGACATGCGGGCCACGTTGCGGTTGTCCTCGCCGGCCTGGTTGGCGCAGCCCAGGATGACGTCCTCGATCAGCGCCGGGTCGACGCCGGCACGCTCGACGGCGGCCCTGATGGCGAGCGCGGCAAGGTCGTCCGGGCGCACGCCGGCGAGAGCGCCGCCGTAGCGACCCACGGGCGTGCGCACGGCGCTCACGATCCAGGCTTCGCGCAGGCTCCGGTCCAGTGCTCGGGTCATGGGCTGATTGTATGGCCGGCCCGGCGATCGGCCGCCGGCAGGGTGAGGACCGCCCGGGACCGGTTCAGCTGCGCCAGACTCGGATCAGGCCGGTCATGTCCTTGGCACGCGGATCCAGGCGCATCTCGACGGGCAGGTCCTGGCGCACCTCGGCGTCGCGTGCGTGGTCGATCCAGTCGACGAAGTCGCGATTGACGATGATCGTGCCCACGCGGGCACGGTGCGTGGCGCCGTTGGCCATGTACTCGATCCAGCTCTCGGTCAGGGGGACCATCATCCGCCGCCGCCGGAACTGCTCGAGCGGGTCGGAGCCCGGCGGCGTGTGCAGGTAGCCGCGGATGGTGTAGGGCCCGGCACGCATTCCCACCGGGGCCGGCCGCGTCCGACGACGGCGCTGCGGGTTGCCCCGCGGCCCGGATGCCCGCACGGCGACCAGCTCGTCGCGACGAACGATCAGGCGCTCTGTCTCGACTGCGCGGCTGTCTTCGAGGGCCACCAGCAGCACCGAGTTGAGCTCGTACTCGTCGCGCTCGTCGAGGTAGGCGGACATGCGCTCGGTGTCGACGTGCACGAAGGCGAAGATGCGGCAGTCCTCGGTGTAACCGGAGAACTCGACCTCGTAGCGGGGCACGCCTGCAGGTCCGGTCTCGATCTGGCCGGCCGCGGCTGGCTGCACCTCGGGCGGCGTCTCGATGATGTTGCGCAGGACGCGAAACATGGCTCCGGCTCGCCTGCTCAGGCCGAGGCCGCTTCCGCGCCGCCGGGCTGCCGGTCCGCGCTGCCGCCCCGGCCTCGCACGCGGGCCCTGCGGGGCCGACCCGTTCCGTTCGTGGCCGGGGATGTCGGCGCTGCGCCGTCTGCCAGGGGCAGCGCGTGCATCGGGAAGCCTGGCTCGGCCGCGGGCTCGTCAGCGCTGATAGGCCGCTGCTCCGCGTAGACCTGGCAGAACAGATCCACGAGTTCCGGGTCGAATTGCGTTCCGGCGTGAGTGCGCAGCTCGCGCACTGCTTCCTCGTGGCCCACCGCCGCGCGATATGGACGGTCGCAGAGCATGGCGTCGTATGCGTCGGCGATGGCCACGATGCGCGCGCCGAGCGGGATGTCCGCTCCGCGCAGTCCGTAGGGATAGCCGTGGCCGGAGAAGCGCTCGTGGTGGTGGAGGATGATCGCGGCGGCATCCTTGATAGTGGCCACCCGGTTGATGATCTCCTGGCCGATGCGTGGGTGCTGGACGACCGCCTGCCACTCGTCGGGGGACAGCGGCCCAGGCTTCTCGAGGATCTGCTCCGGCACACCCACCTTGCCGATGTCGTGCAGCAGCGCGGCCAGCCGGATACGCTCGACCTCCTGCTCGGGCAGCTCCAGCCGGCGGGCCAGGTCCACGGCGATCATGGCAATGAGCGACGACGGCTTGCCGCGGTGTTTAGGCAACGGGCTGATGATCGCCGCGAGCGCCGCCTCGGCCGCCTGCCTGGCCGCGTCGCCCACCTCCGCCGCGCGGGCTCGGCCGACGGGCGAGATGGGCGCGCGCGGGATGCGCATCGAGTCGTCGTCCAGCTCTGCGAAGACATAGGTCTGGTTGCGGCCCAGCGACTTGGCCGCGTACATCGCCGCGTCCGCGTCGCGCAACAGGTCGTCCACGCGCAGCGCCTGGCCGTGCCCGCCGGCCAGGCCGATCGAGACCGTCACGCTGATCATCTCGCCGGCGCCGCTCGGCACGGAAGCCTTGGAGACAAGCATGCGCAGCTTCTCGGCCACGGCCGTCGCCTCGTCGATGGAGGTCTCGGGGAAGATCAGCACGAACTCCTCGCCGCCGTAGCGTCCCACCACGTCCATGTCGCGCGTGTTCTGGCGGAAGACGCCGGCCACCGCGCGCAGCACCGCGTCGCCGATCTCGTGGCCGTAGGTGTCGTTGACCGACTTGAAGTGATCGATGTCGATGAAGGCGATGGTCAGCGGCCGGCCGTAGCGCGCCGAGCGCTCCGCCTCCTGGAAGAGCGCGCTCAGCAGGGCGTGCCTGCTGGCGACCTTTGTCAGGCGGTCGTTCGTAGCCTCCTGCTGAACCGTCGAGAGGGCCTCGGCCAGCTGGGCGAGTGCGTCGGTCAAAGGGGCCAGCAGCGCCGACTGCTTGCGCCGCGGAAGCTCGTCCAGCTGGCCCGTGGCGAGTGCCCGGGCCGTGCCTGCCACCTCGTTGACCAGGCGCTTGATGATCACCCGCTGCCAGGCCAGGCCGAGTAGCGCGCCGAGCGCTACGCCGGCCAGGACGGCGACGGCTACCAAGCCATCGGCGACGTAGGCGGCGACCCCGGCGGCGGCGAGTGCAGCGGCTAGGGCGAGCAGGAAGACGCGCAGCATCCGCTCGACCTTAGGCGCGAGGCCTGCTCGCCGGCAGTCGTTCGAAAGTACTGTGCTCCGCCTAGATAGAGGCCACCGCCCAGAGGGCCGGCGCGACGGCGAAGCGCTCGCCGTGCGTCGCTTCCAGCCTTGACAGCCCGTCGATCACGGCGCGCAGGCCGAGCTGCCCCGCCCGCTCGAACGGACCGTGCGGGTGGTTTGCCCCGAGCTTGAGCGCGCGGTCGATCGCGCCCGCTTCGGCCACTCCCTCACCGGCAGCGTGGTAGGCCTCGTTGATGATGGCCAGTTCGATGCGCTCGACGATGTCGGCCGAGGCCAGACCGCCTGCTTCGGCGGCGCCGACTCCGGCTTCGTCAAGGCCGGGCGACAACCCCACTGGACGGCCGCCCTCGTAACGGTAGAAGCCCTCACCCGTTTTGCGGCCCAGCCGACCGGCCTCCACCAGCCGGCGCTGGATGGGCGAGGGCGCGAAGCGGATGGCGCCCTCGAAGGCCTGCCACAGGGCGGTCGCAACGGCGTAGCTGACGTCCACTCCGACGAGGTCCATCAGCGCCAACGGGCCCATGGGGTAGCCGGCCGCGACCATCGCACCGTCGATCTGCTCGACGCTCGCATCGCCCGCCTCAAGCATGCGCAGCGCCTCCAGCGTATATGGCCGGTTGACGCGGTTGACGATGAAACCGGGTGCGTCGCGACAGACGATGGGCACCTTGCCCAGATCCTCCACGAAACGGACGGCGAGAGTGGCCGTCCGAGCGTCCGTCGCATCGGTCAGCACCACCTCCACCAGCGGCATGACCGGTGCCGGGTTGAAGAAGTGCAGGCCCACCACGCGCTCGCGGACGCCGCTCGCGTCGGCGATCTCCGTCACCGATAGCGCGCTCGTGTTGGTGGCCAGCGCGCTGCCGGCTGCCGCCGCCGCACTCAGGGCTCGGAAGATGGTGCGCTTCAGTTCGAGGTCCTCCAGGGCAGCCTCGATCACCAACTCCGCCTCTGCGGCCAGCGCCTCGAGCGTGTAAGCGTTGCGGAGGGCACCGAGCAGGCGCTCGACCGCAGCCTGCGTCAGGCTGCCCTTGGCCACCAGCCTGGCCAGGCCCTCGGCTATGCGCTCCCGACCGCGCTCGATGGCCGCCTCGTCGACGTCGTACAGCACCACCTCGTGGCCTGCCTGGAGGCAGACCTGGGCGATGCCCGCGCCCATCGTGCCCGCGCCGACGATGCCGACGATCACTCGCCTTTCCACTCCGGCGCGCGCTTCTCGCCGAAGGCGGCCACGCCCTCGCGGTGGTCGGCCGATCGGCCGGCCACGGCCTGCAGTTGCGCCTCGTACTCGAGCGCTTCCTCCAGGGTCGACTCCAGCGCCCGATTGAGCGCGCGCTTGGCGAGGGCGAGGGCGAGGGGTGCGGCCGAGGCCAGGCGGGCGGCCAGCGCTTGGGCTTCCTCCAGCAGGCGGTCGGCGGGCACGACCCGATTGACCAGCCCGATACGCTCGGCGGTGGCGGCATCCACCGGCTCCGTCGTGAAAATCATCTCGGCCGCGCGCGCGTAGCCGACGAGGCGTGGCAGCAGCCAGCTCGAGCCGGTGTCCGGCACGAGGCCTACACGCCCGAAGACTTCGATGAAGCTGGCCTGATCCGAGGCCAGGCGGACGTCGCAGGCGAGTGCCACGGAGCAGCCGGCGCCGGCGGCGACGCCGTTGATCGCCCCGATGATCGGCTTCTCCAGCCGGCGCATGGCCAGGATCAGCGGGTTGTAGCGGGCGCGCAGCTCCGTGCCCAGGTCGGACGCGTCGCCCGCGAGGCGCTCCTTCAGATCCTGCCCGGCGGAGAAGGCGCGTCCCGCGCCGGTGAGAATCACCGCCCGCACCAGCCGGTCGCGGGCTGCCTCCCTGAGCGCGGCCAGCAACTCTTCCTTCATCGCCACGTTGAAGCTGTTCAGCGCCTCGGGCCGGTTGAGCGTCACAGTCAGGACGCCGCCGGAGCTCTCGCGCAGGACGGTCTCAGCCATG
>DATKBB010000016.1:0-54075 GCA_035514295.1 Candidatus Limnocylindria bacterium
CCCAGCGCGTCGGCCAGCTCCTGCACGTGGCGGAACCCGTCGGCGTTGCCCACTCCCCGGCCGCCCCCGACGATGATGCGCGCCTCCTCGATGGGAGTGGCGGCGCCGGCTTCCTGCACACTGTCTGTTACGCGCACGATCGGCAACTCGGCGGCACGAGCGACGTCCACGACCTCCACCTGTCCGGCCGAAGGCGCCTCCTCAGCGGTCGCGCTCGCCGGCCGGACGAGCACGATCCCGCGCTCGGCCGTGAAACGGCTGTGGGTGACGAGCTTGCCGCCGAACGTGCTCATCTCGACGCGCGGGCCGTTCTCCTGCCACTCCACGCCGGCGCCGTTGACGAGGATGGGCAGCTCGGTCAGGCCCAGCAGCAGGCCGGCCACGTCCTTGCCGTCCTGCGAGGCGCCCACGAGCAGGTAGTCGGGCGAGTGCTGCTCAACGAGGGCGGCCAGCCGGGGAGCGACGATGGCCGGCGCGAACGCGCCACTCGTTTGGGCCTCCACGGCCAGCACGGAAGGTCCGTAGCGCGCGACTTCTTCCGCGGCACCCGCTGCGCCAGTGCCTATCAGCACCGTCCGCACCTCGCCGCCGGCCGCCTCGGCCAACTGGCGAGCGAGAGTGGCGAGCTCCAGCGTCAGGCGCGTGGGCGCGCCGTCGGCGATCTCGCCCACGGCCCACACGGTCGCCATCAGATGAGCCTCCGGCTGGCCAGGAAGTCGACCACCTGGGCCACCGCCACTTCGGGCTCCTCGCGCACGAACGTCGCGCCGGCCCTCTCCGGGGGCCGCTGGGCCTCTAGCGTTTCAGTCGTTGCCGCCCCGGAGCCTACGGACGCCGGATCCAGCCCCAGATCGGCGAGCGACCACGTCTCGACCGGCTTGGAGCGAGCCTGCATGATGCCGCGCAGCGACGGATAGCGCGGCTCGCCCAGCAGCTGCGTGCCCATGACCAGTGCCGGCAGCGGCGCTTCCAGCACGTCGTAGCCGGCCCCGCTCAAGCGATGCACACGCAGGCCTGTTTCTGTGGGCTCGATCTCCGAGGCATACGACAGGTAGGGCAGCCCGAGGCGGGCGGCCAGCGCTGCACCGACCACGCCGCCCTGACCGTCCGACGTGTCCGCCCCGGCCAGCACGAGGTCGTACTCCAGCCTGCGGAGGGCAGCCTCGAGGATGGCCACCGTCGCGCGCATGTCGGAGCCGCGGATGGCGTCGTCGGTCACCTGGTAGGCGCGCCCCGCGCCCATGGCCAGCGCCTTGCGCAGAGCTTCGGAGGCGTTGGCCGGCCCGACGGTGAGGACGGAGACCTCACCCCCGTGGGCTTCAGTCAGCTTGAGCGCCTTCTCGAGGGTGTACTCGTCGTTGCCGTTGGCTTCCAGCTGAACGGAGCGGTCGGTCCACAGCTCGTCGGTCAGCCGCTCCGTGCCCACCACCGGCACGGCCTTGAAGAGCACGACGATGTTCACGCCGCCTGCTCCCTCTGGCGCTGGAAGCAGAACGAGGTCGCGAAGTCCGCGACGAGCAGGCGCGTCTGACTGCGGTGCACGGGTCGAGCCCTCCCTAGTCGCTGGCTGGCTGGATCGTAGCAGCGCTGCCGGACCGGGGCAGCATGCCCGCTGCTGGGCGGGCTTGCGACGGCATTGAGAAGGGCCCGCCACGCGGCGGGCCCTTCCGACGATGCGGTTAGTGTGGAGCTAGCGCTGGATCTTGACCCGCAGGTAGGCCCTGAAGGGGATGTTCATGCCGTGCACCGGGTGCGTGGACATGCCTCGGTGGAGGGCGCTGATGGCCATCGGCCGGCCGTTCTTGTAGCCGGCAAAGATGCCGATATGTGTCACTCGCTTCTTGCCCCACACGATCAGGTCGCCCTTCTTGGGGCTGCGCGTGACGAGGCCCCGCTCGCGGAACCAGCGGAAGTAGCCGCGCGACGTCTTGCGGCTGCCACCGATCTTGTTCAGCACGCCGGCCTCCTTGAAGGTCCGGAAGACGAGCCCCGAGCAGTCGTAGCGGCGGGTGCCGGTAGCACCCCAACGGTACGGCTTGCCAAGCTGGCTCGAGGCGAAGTTCATGACCCGTTGCAGCTCGGTTCTCTTGGCTGCCTCGGCGGGCTCGGGCTGGCCGTAGTGGCCCACGAGCAGGACGGCCGCAGCGATGGCGAACACGGCCAGGCGAAGTCTGGGCAAAGTTTCCCCCTTTGCGTTTGCGCGCCGATGCGACGGGAACGGCCCTACCCTTGACCGATGACCGCTGGGGCGGTCGGCCGACCAAGGGCAGGACGGCGATCGACGTCGTCGTCCGGGCTGGGGCCCGAACGTGCTTGTGCGAGCCCGGCAAAGGGGCCCTACGACTGTTCTGGCCGGGCTGGGGCCCGACTAGTCGGCTGTCCTCGTCAGTTCCCCTTCACGAGGCGCCGGGTGACGCAGCAACCCAGGTGCTGGCGGGCTCGGAGGCGACGTCCGGCGTAGGTCTCCCCGCCCGCGCCGGGATCTGCACGGCCGTCCCCGCTACACGGCGGCGAGGCTCGGCGCTACCAACTCCCTGGGATTCGCTTTCAGTAGGCTAACAACGATGGCGCCGGAGGGCAACCCCAGCCGATTACACCGGACAGTTGGTCACCCGGGCAGCAGTCCGCGGGCGATGATCAGGCGCTGGATCTGCTGCGTTCCCTCGTAGAGCTGGGTGATCTTGGCATCGCGCATCATGCGCTCGACCGGGTAGTCGGTCAGGTAGCCGTAGCCGCCCAGCACCTGCACTGCGTCAGTCGTGACGGCCATGGCCGTGTCGCCGGCGAAGAGCTTGGACATCGCCGCCCAGCTCGCGGCAGCCGGGTCGCCGGCTTCAATTCGTTCGGTTGCCGCCCACAACAGCTGGCGGGCAGCCTCCGTGCGCGTGGCCATGTCGGCCAGCATGGCGCCGACCATCTGGTGCTCGGCCACCGGCTTGCCGAACTGCCGGCGCTGCGCGGCGTAGCGCGCGGCGACGTCCAGCGCGCCCTGGGCGATGCCCACGGCCTGGGCCGCGATGCCCGGCCGGCTGCGCTCGAAGGTCTTCATCGCCAGCCGCCAGCCGTCGCCCACCTCCCCCACCCGGTTCGCGTCGGGCACGCGGGCATCTTCAAAGGTCAGCTCGGCCGTGGGCGAGCCGCGAATGCCCATCTTGTGCTCCAGACGCGGGGCACTGAAGCCGGGCGTGTCCTTCTCGACGTAGAAGCAGGTCAGGTGGCGCTTGGCCTTCATCGCCTCGGCACCGGCGTCGGTCTGGGCGAAGACGGCCACCACGCCGGCCACGTTGCCCTGGCTGATGAAGCGTTTCTCGCCGTTGAGGATCCACTCGTTGCCGTCCCGCTTCGCCCGCGTGCGCAGCGCGGCAGCGTCCGAGCCGGCTTCCGATTCGGTCAAGGCGAAGGCTGCCAACTTCTTGCCGGCGGCCAGCTCCGGGATCCAGCGGCCCTTCTGCTCGTCGTTGCCACCGTGCAGCAGGGGCAGCGAGCCCAGCTCCTGAACGGCCAGGATCAGTCCGCTCGTGGCACACGCACGGCTGAGTTCCTCGATTGCCAGCAACACGGGCAGCATCTGGCCGCCCAATCCGCCGTAATCGGACGGGAAGGGCAGTGCCAGCACGTCGTGCTGGGCCAGCAGCTCGACGACGTCCCACGGGAACTCGGCGCTGGCGTCGATGTCTGCTGCGCGCGGAGCGATGCGCTCCTCGGCCAACTCGCGAACGGCATCGCGCAGAGCCGTTTGCTCGTCGGTCAGCAGGGTCATTGGATGGATCGTAGCGCAGTGCAGGCGGCGGGCCTGCTACTGTCGCGGCGCGCGCCGCCGCTGCGTCGCGGGAAGTGTAGCCAAGGCGAGTTGGGGGGAGCATGCGAATGAGTGACAGCCACAACGACCGGATCCGCGTGCTGATCGTGGACGACCATGCGGTCGTCCGGCGCGGACTGCGCAACTTCCTCGAGCTGCTGACCGACATCGAGATAGTGGGCGAGGCAGAGAACGGCAGGCAGGCGCTCGACCTTGCCCAGCGAGAGCGTCCGGATGTCGTACTGATGGACCTGCTGATGCCGGTGATGGACGGCCTCGAGGCCGCGGCCGCGATCAGGCAGTCGCTGCCCGAGACCGAAGTCGTGGCGGTGACCAGCTTCATCGAAGAGGAGAAGGTGGTGACGGCCCTTGACGCCGGGGCCAGTGGCTACCTGCTCAAGGATGCGACGGCCGATGAGGTGGCAGCGGCGATCCGCGGCGCACATGCCGGGGAGCTGCAGCTCGATCCGGCGGTGGCACGCCTGCTGGCCCAACGACTGCGCGCACGGGCCTCCGCCGAGCCGGTCGAGTCACTGACCGGCCGCGAGCGCGAGGTGCTGGCCCAGCTGGCCAGCGGCGCCTCCAACAAGGAGATCGCTCACCGCCTCTCGATCACCGAGCGGACGGCGCGCACCCACGTCAGCAACATCCTGGCCAAACTCGGGCTGGCGTCGCGCACGCAGGCCGCCCTGTGGGCGGTCGAGCACAAGCTCGTCTGAGGGCGCGGGCTGGCATAGAGGGCGGCGGACGCTAGCGGGAAACGACCGTGCCGTTCATCTCAGGGTGCAGGTCGCAATGAAAGTAGTACTCGCCGGCAGGCATGGCCGGCACCTCGTAGGTGATGCTCTGCTCGCCGATGACCTCGCCCACGAAGAGGCTGTTGGATGCCGAAGCATCGCTGTAGATGGCGACGTTGTGGGGCATGGGCGTCCGATTGACGTAGAGCAGCGTAAACGGCCGGCCGGCCGGCACGTCGAGCGTCGTGGCGTCGAAGCTCATGCTGCCGCTACTGATCGTGGCGTCCGCGTCGCTGACAGGCGTCGGTTTGCCCGGCGCGGCCGTGGTGGCGCAGCCAGCCAGCACGACCAGGGCCAGCAGCGAGAGCATGGCCAGCGTGGCGGAACGTGACAGGTTCATCTCGTGTGTCTCCTCGGGAGTGCAATCAAATGCCCGTCGGCGCTGGCCGCTGCCAACTGCCGACGGGCGGGATGATGTGTAGTTCGTCGTGCCCTTCGCTCAGGCCGAGGCGGCTTCCGCTTCCGGCCGGCGGCGCAGGGAGTTCAGCGCCGAACGAAGGAAGGCGGCCGGTGTGCCGTAGGCGCGCACCACCTCCAGTACGAGCAGGGCGATGATACCGACCTCGATCGCCTTGGTGATCCAGCCGAGCGTGAAGTACGGCCCCATCAGCAGGTAGCCCGCGATCGTTGCGGCCGTGAACCCGACCAGCGCCAGGCGGGGCAGCCAGCCGAAGCGCTCGACGAGCGGATGGCGGACTGCGTTGACGGCGACAACCGCGCCGGCCAGCACCACGTAGCCGACGGCGTTGGCCAGGAAGAGCAGGCCCAGCCACGAGGTCGTGCTTCCCAGGGTGAAGTGGATGTAGGCGGTGGCCATGCTCAGGCCGACGATACCGGCGGTCAGCAGCACGGCGACCGGGCGGCGGCGAAGCGGGTGAGTCATTCTCGAGGTCCTCCCCTTTGACGGCTCGACGCTCAACAGGCGTCTTCAACTGTCTCCGAAGTTAAAGCCCGCCTCTGCCCCCGACATCGGGCGTTGGCAGTAGCAGTCACCCCGGCAATCGGCCGGTCACGGCGTGGCCGAATGACGTAGCTCGGTCTATGCTCCAGCTTCGATGACGACACAAGGCGACGCCCGGCTGACCCCGGTCCCGGAACAGCAGTCGGCCGAGCTCTCGCGCCAGATGGCCTTCCAGCGGCGCCTGCTCGACATCAACCAGCGGCTGTTGGAGACACTCGACCCCGACGGAGTGCTGGAGATGATCGCCGACGGGCTCAAGCAGGTGGTCGACTACGACAACCTGGCCATCTATCGGGTCGATCCCGAGGCGCGCCTGCTGCGGCCCGTGCTGGCCCGTGAACGGCACGCGCCCGAGGTCCTGGGCCACACCATCGCCTTCGGCCGGGGCATGACCGGCTGGGCGGTCGAGCAGGGCCAGCCGCTGCTGGTCAACGACGCGCTGAGCGACCCGCGTGCCATCCAGATCCCGGGTACGCCGGCTGATCCGGAGGCGATCATCATCGTCCCGCTCATCGCCCGTGGGGAGGTGCTGGGCGTGCTCAACATGGGCCGGGTGGGCGGGCCGGAGGTCTATTTCTCGCAGGCCGACTTCGAGCAGGTCCAGCTTTTCGCCGGCCAGGCAGCGGTGGCCCTGGCCAACGCCCGCCTGTACACCGACCTCGTCCGGTCCGAGGCACGCTATCGCTTCCTGGTGGACAACTCGCCCGACATCGTCTGGGCGGTCGACGCCGCCGGCCGCTGCACCTTCGTCTCGGAGAGCCTCGAGCGCCATACTGGCTGGCGACCCGAACAGCTGCTCGGACGGCCCTTCACCGCGCTGGTCCACAGGGATTCGCGCGCGACAGCTCGCAATGCCTGGCAGGCCATCCGCGACGAACCCTCGCGCGAGACTAGCGTGCGCCTGGACTTGCGCCGGCGCGATGGCGGCCTGGCCGCGGTCGAGGTGACCCTGGCCGCCGTGCTGGAGGAAGGCCGCTTCGCCGGGGCCCATGGCGCCGTGCGCGACCTGACCGAGCGAGAGCGGCTGGAGACCGACCTGCGCCAGCAGGCAGCCGCCCTGGCGGCCAGCGAGGAGCGCGCCCGACTCGCGCGCGACCTGCACGACTCGGTTACCCAGGCGCTCTTCAGCATGGGCCTCACGGCGCATGCCCTGCAGCTGCTGCTCGAGCGTGATCCGGCCGCGGCCGGAGCGAAGCTGTCCGAATTGCAGGACCTTCAACGCGAGGCGCTGGCCGAGATGCGAGCGCTGATCTTCGAGCTGAGGCCAGCGCGGCTGGAGCACGATGGCCTGGTTCAGGCCATCAAGACTCACGCGGCCGCAGTGCAGGCGCGCACCGGGCTGGAGGTGAGCGTCGTGGCCGAGCCGCTCGAGCGCCTGCCGCTGGACCATGAGGAGGCTCTCTATCGCGTCGCCCAGGAGGCGCTGCACAACGTTGTCAAGCACGCCGGACCGTGCCGTGCGCGGGTCGAGCTGGGGCACACCGAGCAAGGTGTCGAGTTGCGCGTGTCGGACGACGGGATCGGCTTCGATCCGGCGGCGGTCGACGGCGGGCGGCTGGGGCTGGCCGGCATGCGCCAGCGGGCCGAGCGCATAGGTGCACGCCTGGCGGTGGACGCCAGGCCCGGTGGCGGGACAGTCGTATCCCTGAGCCTGCCTGTCGACGCGGGGCGTCAGTCTCGTCCCGGCGCCGCCTCGGCCGAATGACGTAGGCGGATCCAAACGAAAGACCGATGACCTGGGCGGCGCGTCCGGCCTAGGCTGGCGGCATGACTTCAACCGCCCGGCGGTACGCCGTGCGCCGGCACGACGCGAGCGTCGTCATCGCCGACGCCGACCGGCGCGTGCGCCACAGCCTGGCCGAGCTCGTGCGCCTGGGAGGCGTGAACGTAGCGGGCGCGGCTGCAGACGCCGGCGAGGCGCTGCGCGTGATCGATGAGCAGGACCCGGATCTCCTGGTCCTGGACCCGCAGCTGCCCACCGCAGCGGCCGGCGCTGAGCTGCTGGCTACGGTGAGGCGCATCCGGCCGAGCATGCAGGTACTGCTGATGGGCTGGCCCGCACGTGACGACTCCGCGCCGCCCGACCTGTCCTACGTGTCCAAGGCAGCATCGCCCGCCGAGCTCCTGCGAGCGATCCTGGCGGCGCTACCGGTCCGGCGGTAGGCGCCGCGCTTATGCTCGGCCCGTGATGCGGCCACGCTTGACTGCCAGCCTCCTGACAGTCGTGGTCCTCTTCCTGGCGGCGTGCAACAACATGCCTCGTCCTCCCATACCGCAGCTGCCCTGACCGCCGCCGGCCGTCGGCGCGGCTACTGGACAACCGGCAGCGAGCGGCCGTTGGACGTGGCGCCGCTCACGTCGCGCGGGAGCGAGGCGGCCAGGATCTCGGCGATGTCCTGAACGGTCACGCCCTCGCCGCGTCGACCGGCGTCGGCCATGCCGTCGCGCAGCATGACCAGGCAGAAGGGACAGGCCGTGGCGACAGTCTCCGCCTCCGTAGCCAGCGCCTGGCGCGTGCGCTCGGCGTTGATGCGCGTGCCCCGTTGCTCCTCCATCCACATCCGGCCACCGCCGGCTCCGCAACAGAATGTGTTGCGTCCGGACTTCTCCATCTCCCGCACCTCGAGCCCCGGCACGGCCCGCAACACCTCGCGCGTCTCCCCGATCACGCCGTTGTAGCGCGTCAGGTAGCACGAATCGTGGACCGTCAGCGAGCGTGCAGCAGCGGCCGGTCCAGCCGGCTCGGCGGAGCGTAGCCGGCCCTCCCCCACCAGCCGCGAGAGGTACTGGCTGTGATGGACCACGTCATAGTGCCCGCCCAGCTGGCCGTACTCGTTGCCCAGCGTGTTGAAGCAGTGCGGGCAGGCCGTGATGATCGTGCGCGGCCGGTAGCGGTTGAGCGTCTCGACGTTGCCCATGGCCAGCATCTGGTAGACGTACTCGTTTCCCATCCGCCGGGCCGGGTCGCCCGTGCACGATTCCTCCTGGCCGAGCACCGCGTAGCGCACGCCCGCCGCCTCCAGGCAGGTGACTACCGCCCGGGCGACGCGCCGGTTGCGATCGTCGAACGAAGCCGCGCAGCCCACCCAGTAGAGGCACTCGAGCTCACTCACCGCCTCCGGGCCGGCCTCCGCCACGGAGGCCGTCGTGGGCACCTCGAAGGGCAGCCCCTTGGTCCAGTCCATGCGCGAGGCCTGCGGCTGGCCCCAGATGTTGGAGTAGCGCTCCATATTGGTGAACGAGCCGGTCAGCTCGGCCGGGAAGCGGCTCTCCTCCAGCACCAGGTTGCGGCGCAGGCCGACGATCTTGTCGACGTGCTCGATGAGCACCGGGCAGGCCTCCACGCAGGCGCCGCAGGTGACGCAGTCCCACACCGCGTCGTAGGGGATGGCCGTGTCGACGATGGGCTGGGCCAGGCCGGCCGGCGAGCGAGAGACGGCGCCCGCCGGGGCGGCAGCGGAGGGGATATCGGGCGCGCCCGCGCCCACCGGTTCAGAGGCCGCCGACGGACGGATCCAGGGGATGAGCGGCACGCCGTGCTCCGCCTCAACGGTCATCTCGCGGATGCCCATGATCATCGTCTTGGGGTTGAGCGGCTTGCCCGTGGCCCAGGCCGGACAGGCCTCCTGGCAGCGGCCGCACTCGGTGCAGGTGAAGCCGTCGAGCAGGTCCTTCCACGAGAGATCCTCGATGGTCTTCAGCCCGAAGCGCGCATCCTCGGCCTCCAGGTCCATGGCCGGCAGCTCGCCCCGCGGGCGCAGCTTGGCCAGCGCCGTGTTGAAGAAGGCCGTGACGATGTGGAGGTGCTTGGAGCGAGGCAGGTAGACCAGGAAGCCGCTGACCAGCAGCACATTGGCCCAGAAGAGGAGCCCGAAGCCGGCCTCCAGCACAACCGGTGGGAGAACCGTCGCCAAGCCTTGCCCGAGCACGTTCGAGACGACCGCCCAGTCGCCGTGCGGGTCGTCGAAGCGGCCCAACCGGAAGGCCTCGGCCAGCGCCTCGGTGACCACCACTCCACCGATCAGCAGCAGGATGACCACCCCGTCGCGCGACAGCGTCAGCCGGCGCGGGGCGCGCCAGACCAGCCGCTTGAAGAGCGCCCAACCGACAGCCCCCAGCACGGCCAGCACGAACAGGTTCTGACCCAGCAGCAGCAGCCGCCACAGCCAGCCGTCCAGCGGCCAGGCCAGCACGGAATGGACCAGCCCGAAGCTGACCCGGTCGGCGGTGCCTACGGTCAGGATCACGAAGCCCCAGAAGATGGCCGCGTGCATCATCCCCGCGTCCGGGTCGCGGAACATGCGCAGCTGGGCGATGCCGTAGACGAAGAGCGAGCGGAAGCGCGATTCGGGCTGGTCCGTGACCGGCGAAGGGCGCGCAGCGGCGAATACTCGCAGGTGGCGCGCCATGAGCAACACGAAGATCACCGCCGCGCCGGCGAAGATGATGGGCGCGAGCGGGTAGAGCGGGACCTGCTCTGTCACCGGTGCTGGGTGTCCCCGATCAGCGTCTGGAGCGCGTGCTCGAGGAGCGGCTGGACGGCGCCCAGCGACTCGAGCGCACCGCCCGGGCTGCCCGGGACGGCGATGACCAGTGCGCTCCCGATCGCGCCGGCGAAGGAGCGCGACAGGTCGACCAGCGGCGTGGAGGCACGTCCGGCGGCGCGCATCGCCTCTCCGAAGCCGGGTATTTCCAAGTCGAGCAGCGGACGCAGGGCCTCGGGCGTGCGGTCGCGTGGACCGAGGCCGGTGCCGCCACTGGTCACAACCAGCCGGTGCCCGCGCGCGACGGCATCCCGCACGGCCGCGGCCACGGCCTCCGACTCGTCGGGCACGGCTCCGCGCTCTACGCCGAAGCCGAAGGCGGCCAGCCGCTCGGCCAGCAGCCGGCCGCTCTCGTCCTGCCGGCTGCCCGCCGCGACCCCGTCGCTGATCGTCAACACGAAGCACGAGTTCACGACTGCCGTCCTCTGTGCGGCGCACGGGCGCGGCTGGGCGTGCCCACCCGGCCGGGCGTGCCCGCCCGCTTCGGCGAATCCCGTCGCCACTCCCCGGAGCGCCCGCCGGATTTCTCGAGCAGGTTGACACCGGCGATGGCCGCGCCGCGATCCATGCCCTTGACCATGTCGTAGACCGTCAGCGCAGCGACCGAGGCAGCCATCATCGCCTCCATCTCGACGCCCGTTGGCGCGACGGTCGCCGCCGTGGCCCGGATGCGCAGCCCGCCGCCCGCGCGGTCGGGCGTGATCTCGACGGCCAGGTCGGTCAGCGGGATGGGGTGGCAGAGCGGGATCAGCTCGGCCGTCCGCTTGGCGGCCATCACGCCGGCCATCTCGGCCACGGTCAGCACGTCGCCCTTGGCCACGCTGCCGTCGATGATCGCCGTCAGCGTCTCCTGCTCCAGTGTGACCAGTGCCTCCGCCACTGCACGCCGGGCGGTGGGCGGCTTGTCGCTGATGTCGACCATGCGCGGACGGCCGCCGCGGTCCACGTGAGTCAGCCGGCGTCTGTCACGTCGCGCCTGGCTCATCGCTCGCCAAGCTGCCTGAGGACGATCACTTCCACGCTCGCGCCCTCTTCCAGCGTCTGCCGATCTTCAGGCACGATGGCCAGCCCGTCCGCGGCGGCCAGCGCCGAGAGCACGTGCGAGCCCTGTCCACCCGCCAGCCGGGCCAGCCACTGCTCATCGTCATCGGTCCGCTCCAGGCGCACGCGCAGGAACGCGCGCCGCCCCGCCGCCTTGGTGACCGGTTCGGTCAGCCGCGCGCGCACAACCAGCCGGCCGGCGAGGTCGACATGGCCGGCCAGCCGACGCAGCACCGGCCGCACGAAGAGCTCGAAGGTGACGAAGCTGCTGACGGGGTTGCCCGGCAGGCCGAACAGCAGGACCTCTCGGCCGCCGTCGCCATCTCCGCCTACGCCGGACGCCGCCCGGCCGAAGGCCAGGGGCTTGCCCGGCTGGACCGCCACGCGCCACAGCTCCAGGCGCCCCAGCCCCTCGAAGGCCTCCTTCACCACGTCATGCCGGCCGACCGACACCCCGCCGCTGACGACGACGACGTCGACCGTGGCCAGCGCCGCCCGCAGCCGCCCGAGGACGTCCTCCAGCCGGTCGGTGGCGATGCCCAGCGCTTCGATCGCGGCACCCGCCTCGACGGCCTGGGCCAGCAGCCCCACGCTGTTGCTGTCAGGTATCTGGGCCTCGCCCGGCTGGGCGCCGGCGGGGACCAGCTCGTCGCCGGTGGCCAGCACGGCCAGCCTGGGCCGGCGATGGACGCTGACTTGTGCGTGCCCGCCGGCGGCGGAGGCCGCCAGCGCCGACGAGTCCAGCAGCGCGCCTGGCGCGATCAGCGGGTAGCCGGCACGCAGGTCGCTGCCTGCGCGCCTGATGTGCGCGCCCGGAACCGGCTGGCGGTAGACGAGCACCTCGTCGGCCGCAGGGCCCGCGTCGTCTCCGTCCGTCTCCTCCACCGGCACGACTGCGTCTGCCGCCGCGGGCAGCGGCGCGCCGGTCAGGATGCGCACGGCCGTGCCCGGCTGGACCTCAACTCGGGCCGGATGGCCGGCCGCGCTCTCGCCGATCACGCGCAGCCGGACCGGCTCGTCGTGGCTGGCGCCGGCCACGTCTGCCGCGCGCAGGGCAAAGCCGTCCATGGCGCTGTTATCCCAGGGCGGCAGCGTGAGCCGGCTGGCCACCGGCGCGGCCAGCACTCGGCCAAGGGCCTCGACCAGTGGAACGTCCTCCGCCGGCAATGGATCCAGGCCGGCCAGCATGCGTGCCTGCGCCTCCTCGAGGCTGAGCAGGCCGGCCGTCTCCTCGGTGGCGGCGCGCGCCTGGGCCGTCACCTGGCTGACCGGGCCTGGAGGGCGGCTCGCTGGCGGATCGCCCGCGAGAGCCCCTCGCGCGTGACCATGCCAAGGAGCAGCCGGCGGTCGTCATCAGCAACCACCGGCAACCCCGCCGCGCCGCTCTCGTCCAGTCGGCGCAGGGCATCGAGCAGGCTGAGCAGCTCGGTCAGCGTTGACAGCCGATCGCCCCGAAGCATGACGTCCGTCACCCGTTTGTTGGGCCACTCTGCGCGAGGCACGCCTTTGACGTGGGCCATCTCGACGGTGCCCACCAGTTCGCCCTCCAGCGTGACCGGGTAGACGCTGCTCCGGCCGCCCAAGAGGTGCTGCTCGACCAGCGTGTCGAGGGTCAGGTTGGGGCCCACCACAGGTGGGTCGCGCTCCATCACGTCGCGCACCAGCATGCCCTCCACCACCAGCCCGAACTCGACGCGCCGGTAGGCGCCCTCGGCGGCCTGGCCCAGCAGCCAACCTATGACGGCCAACCAGATACCCATGATCAGCTCGTCGCTCAGCGCGAGGGCGAGGCCCAGCCCGATCAGGCCGTAGGCCAGGATGCGCGCCACCCAGGTCGCCTGGCGCGTCGCCCTCACGAAGTCGCCTGACAGCCGCCAGAGGATCGCGCGCAGCATGCGCAGGCCGTCGAGCGGGAACGCCGGCAGCAGGTTCAGCCCGCCCAGCAGCAGGTTGCTCAGGGCCACCCACCAAACCAGGTTGCTGAGCAAGAGGCCGGCCGTACCGGGCGGCTCACCGGCGCCCAGGAAGACGCCCAACAGCAGGCCGCCGAGGGCAAGGCTGGCCAACGGCCCGGCCAGGGCGATGAGCAGCTCCCGACGCGGGTCGTCCGTCTCGCGCCCCAGGTGCGCAGTTCCGCCGACGACGAGCAGCACGATCTCCCTCACCTCTACGCCCAGCCGGCGGGCGACGAGGGTATGGACGATCTCGTGGAAGAGCACAGACAGGAAGAAGAACACGGCCACGCCCAGGCCCATGGCCCAGCGCAGGGCGTCGGAGCTCGGCTCCGCTTCGCTGCCGCCGATCGCCGCCAGCGAGAATACGATCAGGGCCAGAACGAGCACCCACGTGGCGCTGACCCGCACCCGCAGGCCGAGCAGGCGCAGGGTCACGGCCGGCTGCCGGGTTCGCCGGCGGCTTCGAGGCTACGCGCTCGGGTCCGCCCGATCAGCCACATGCCAGCGCCGGCGCTGGCGGCCAGCACGCCCAGCACGGCAGCCGTCAGCTGCCAGAAGGCCAGCGGATATAACTGGACTAGTCGCTGGCTGGCTGGATCGAAGGCCCAGTTGCCGCCCGGGAAAAGGATGCGATGGAAGAGGTCGAAGGCCAGCTCGAAGGCCACCAGCGCGAACAGACCAACGACCAGGATCGCGGCGACGAGCAGCGCCCCACCGCGGCCGACGGCGCGCCACACGAGGGCCCTCCGCGAGTGGCGGCCATAGGCCAGCGCCAGCGCGGCGCCACTCGCCGCGCAGACGGCCAGGAAGGCGTAGAGCACCAGCCGAACGTCGCGCAGGTGGGTCTGCTCGGCCGCGCCGTAGAAGGGCCGGCCGTCAGGGCCGCTGAAGGCGAACGTGCCCGGGCCGAAGAGCAGCTCGGCCACCGTCCGATCGGACAGGGCGTGTGCCGCCTCCCGGCTGACGCCCAGCCAGCCGGCCGAGCCTGCCGCGTCGAGGGCAGGGTGCATATAGAGCGGCAACAGCAGCAGGCCGAGGGCCAGCCCAAGCAGCAGCAGGGCGGTGGCGCCGGAGAGAGCGGCGCCAAGCAGGCGCAGACGGGCGTCGGCACGCTCGTGCACGTGCAACGCGGCAGCGGCGGGCGCCGTACTCACGCGCGGATTCTGGCACGCCGCCAAATGGGCGGCGTTACTCCTCTCTCAGCGTATGGGCCTGCTCGTACCAGCCCTCGATCAGCAGGTCGGGCGGGGGCTCCGTGCCCAGCACGCGGGCGGACTGGGCCAGCCTCTCCGCGAAGGTGTGCCGGTCCACTGCCAGCAGGTCGGCCAGGCCGATGATGCCGGCCTGCGTAAAGAGCACCTGCTCGTCCGGCCCGAAGCTGGCCAGGTTGAGCAGCAGTGCCTCGTCACGCCAGGCGTTGACGTCGTTGGTGGTCGCCTTGATCTGGTCGGCCAGGTACTGCCGGCGCCTGGGCGTTTCCGAAACCTCCAGCAGCAGGCCGGTGGTGAAGATGCCCTGCCGACCGAGCGACTCGAGGTGGTACAGCGGCACGCGCTGGAGCTGGTCGATGGCCGGCACGCCGCTCAGGCCTCCAGCACGGCTTCGACGCTGATCTCTACGTTGCCCTTGAGCGCCTGCGAGATGGGACAGCCGTCGCGGGCGCCCTCCGCAGCCTCCTGGAAGGTGGCCTCGTCTGCGCCGGGAACACGGCCCCGCACTGTGAGCCGGCTGCCGGCGACTGCCCAGCCGGCCTCGCGCTTCTCGAACGTGACGTCGGCGCGCACCTCCAAGCGCTCGGCGACATGGCCGGCCTTGGCCAGCCGGCCGCTCATAGCCATCGAGAAACAGGCCGAGTGGGCCGCCGCGAGCAACTCTTCCGGGCTGCTCCGGCCCTGCGGGTCCTCCGTCCGCGATGCCCAGCTGACGGGCACGCCGCGCAAATGCTCGCTGGTAGCCGAGCTGACCTCGCCGGTCCCGGTAAGCAGATCGCCCTGCCAAATGGTCGTCGCCGATCGTGTCGCTTCCATGGCACTCCCTATGCTGCCGTTGTTCTCTCGCCCGATAGTCTAGAGGCGCTCGCCGGCGGGAGCCGGCCCGGAACCGGGCCGGCCGCAGCCCCGTCCCCGCACTTGCCAGGCGGCAATGATCATCCAGACTGTGCAGGGCACAGCTGCAGGGAGGAACGATGAGCTACGACAACCTAGGCAGGGTGGAGTGCGGGCCGCTCTAGGCGTCGTCGCCGTGCTCGTCGTGGGCCTGCTGGTGGGCTTCGTGCTCGGCGCCGGCACGACCGCCGGTGAGCCTCCCACGCAGCCGCCTGCCACGATCACCGCCACTCCGCGGCCCACGCCCCGGCCCACGCCGCAACCTACGCCCGTGGACCGCGCCATCGTGGCCCAGGCCGTCGTCGTGCCGGCCCGCAGCGCGGACCTGTCGGTAGCGGCCACCGGACGAGTGGCTGCCGTGCTGGTCCGGCCCGACCAGGAGGTCGCGGCCAACCAGCTGCTCCTGCGTCTGGACGCCTCGGCCCGCCGGGCAGCGGTCGACGTCGCCGGCGCGGACGTCGAGCGCGCGCAGGCGGCCGTCGAGCGGGCGCAGCTCCTGCTCGACCTGCTGGGCGAAGATGCGACCCCGGCTCAGATCGAAGCGGCAGAGGCCGACGTACGCCTGGCAGAGGCCGAGCTGGAGGTGGCCCTGTCGGCCCTGGCCCAGGCGGAAGTGGCTCTGGGCCAGACGGAGCTGCGCGCCCCCTTCGCCGGCACGGTCGTGTCCATCGACGTCAACGAAGGCGAGCAGGCGGTGGCCGGGCAGCCGGTGCTGACGCTGGCCGACATGTCGGCCTGGTTCGTGCGGACGACCGACCTGGACGAGCTCCAGGTAGTACGCGTCTCCGTCGGCGACCGGGCGACGGTAACCTTCGACGCGTGGGAGGACGCCCAGCTGGACGGGCGCGTCTCACGGATCCAGGTGCGCGGCACGGCCGACGGGACGGGCGTCCGCTTCGACGTGCTCATCGAGCCGGAGGAGCACTGGCCGCAGCTGCGCTGGAACATGAGCGCGACCGTGCGGATCACGCCGGCCGACTGACGTGCCGCGGCTAGGGCTGGGCGTGAGGGAGAGAGTGGTCGGGGCGCCGCGATTCGAACGCGGGACCTCTTGAACCCCATTCAAGTGCGCTACCAGGCTGCGCCACGCCCCGACTGCGGGCCAGTCTAGCAGAGGGGCACCCGCCCACCGGGCGGGCTCAGCTGGGAGTGGGCTGGCGGCAACCGGGGCCTGCCTCGACGCCGGCGGCTCGAACCTCCTCGAGCAACGCGACCCGACGGAGCGAGACCGGAACCCTGTGGCATTCGTGCGGCTGGGCCGAACTTCGGCCTCACGGCGCCGCACCTGCGGGTTCCCACCTGGCTTTTCGGTTGCCGTCCTCCAACCCGATGAGTTACGGCCACCAAACTATCCCGCCGGGGCCGCTCTTGGGCAGGTGACCAACCGCTATAGGGCTGCGCCTGTGGTACCAGCCGGAGGGGGCAGGGCGGTGCTGCGCAATGGTCTGGTGAAGTCCGGACGGGCTTGCAAAGCCGTTGCAGCCCGGGGACGCCGGTCGCAAAGGCGCTGTCGCTTTGTTGGCGCTGGCGAAGGCCCGCCGGGGCCCAACCTCCACGCCGGCCGCCGGGGCGGGCTCTTTGACGGTGCCGAGGCCGTCACAGAGGCCGCCCGAATCGGATGCGGCCCGGCCGCCGGCGGAAGCCCAGGCGCTCGTTGATCGCGATCATCGCCCTGTTCAGGGTGTCATTCTCGGTTCGGATGAAGCGAACGCCGCGCTGGTGCGCCAGGCGAATTCCTTCACGTTTGACTGCCAGGGCGAGACCCCTTCCTCGATAGCCTCGGGCAACGCCTGTGTACTCGGTCCACGCGGTTTCGCCGCTGACGCTCAGGTGGCAGATTGCGACGGGGCGTTGCTCGTGGGTCGCCAGCACGCTTATCTCATCGCCTGTTGAAAGACCGAACATCTCGGCCTCCCACTGCTCGTAGGACGTGGCAGGCGGGGGATCTGGAGTCGGTACATCGGCCACCGTCTCGATGAACAGGGCATAGAGATCGCGGCGGAGCTCTTCGCTGTCGTGAGCCGCAAGCGTGGTCAGCTGTATGCCCAGTCGGTCGAGATCCGTTGACAGCGGCTCAACATCGACGTAGGTCTCGAGATCGAGGACGAACTCGTATAGGCGATAGCGCTCCACGAATCCACGGGCCCGGGCGAAGAAGACGCCGGCCTCGCTCTCCTCGGCCACCCGGGTCGCTATCTCATCTGCCGATCCAGTCGCTGCTGCGCTGAGCTCGCCCAACAGTCGCGACCCGATTCCTTCGCGCCGGCGGTCCTCGATCACGTCGAGGCTCAGCATGAGGGCACCTATCGGCCAGCGGAGGTCGCGCAACCAGCCCCAGCCGATCAGACGAGCCCCTTCTGTTGCCACCAATTCAATGTCAGGCCTACCGGCGGGTACGGTGGCGTGACCGTGCCGGAGGGCGTCAATGGTCAGCGGGTACGGACGCCACGGCTCGTTTCGATTCACGAGCTCAACAATCGCGATCTCGTCGGCAGACAGAACCTCACGAAACTCAACCATCATCCGTCCTAACCCACGCGGAGTGGCTCGCCGGAAACGCCCCGGCCACGATGGCCCGGCGCCGAACGAGCAGTCACTGCAATCCTTTCAGCTCAGTAGCTGATCCAGCCAGAGAAGGAGCCGCGGTCGATGCCGGTTGTAAAGTCGATCGCTTCGGCTGACGTCCAGCTTCCAGTGGCGCCGTCGAACCGGCCGGTACCGGAGATAACGGTGAAGGTGTTGGCTGCGGTGGCCCTGCCATTCACTGGCGCATCCTGCGTGCCCTCGTAGCTCATCGTGATCGACGACCCGTCGGCCGCCACGAAGGTCGCAAGCCCATCCCAGATCAACACAGCCTCGGTCGTGAGATTGAAGCTCGTGCAGTTCGAGCCGGTGCCCTCCATACGTCCAAGGTGGGTCGCGATGCCGACCCCTTCGAAGCCGATGGTCAGGGCGTTCGGGCCGCAGCGCTGCTCGACTGGCACCACCGCTATGGTGTAGCGCCCCTTCATCGGCCGCTGATCGCCGGCCGAGACGGATGCCGCCGTGGCGGCCACCAGCAGCATGACAGCGCCAAGGCTTCCCACAGTTCGCCGGATGAACAGACTTCTAGGAGCGATCATGGTGATTTCCTCCATGGGCTGCGTTGGCCAACTGACTGACCGCACCTTAGGGACGGCTCGTCATCCCTCTTGCTCCGAAGTCTTACTCGCGCGGTAAGACACCGTGTACGGTGTCGTCGGCACCACTGCGGCCCGCAGTGATAACAAGGGAAGGTGCGGATGATCGAGTTGCGCACGCTTGGCGTGACCCAGGTCCGACCGCCCGGTTCGCCTGACACTGGCGTCTACCTTCAGCCCAAACGCTTTGCGGTGCTGGCCTACCTCGCAACGGCGAGGCCGCGCGGCATGCACCGGCGTGACAGCCTGCTCGTCGTGTTCTGGCCTGAAGAGAGCGAGCATCGGGCGCGCAACGCCCTGAGTCAGACACTCCACGCAATCCGCCGCGATTTAGGACAACAGGTGCTGCTGTCGCACGGTCATGAGCTTGTAGGGGTCAATGAGGCCGGTCTCTCCTGCGACGCCGTCGAGTTCGACGAGCACCTCGAGCGCGGCGAGCTCGAAGAGGGACTACGGCTCTATCGAGGTGAGTTCCTGCGCGGGTTGCTGATCGGCCAGGCGAGCGGCTTCGATCGCTGGCAGGAGAGCGAGGCGTGGCGCCTCCAGCGACGTGCCTGGAAAGCCGCCGCGGCTCTCGCTGATCGCGCCGAAGGAGACGGAAACATGGTGGCCGCGATGCACTGGCTTGAGCAGGCAGTCGAGCTCCTGCCGACGGATGAAGCGCTGCTGCGGCGCCTGCTCATCCTGACCGACAGCATGGGCGACCGCGCGGGAGCCCTGAGGACCTACGAGCGGTTCGCGGACCTGATGCGTGAGGAGTACGGTGTGGAACCATCGCCCGAGACGGAAGCGCTGGTTCGGGAGGTCCGCGGCAGGCGCACGCCGCTGCCCAGGCCCAGTCCGGTCAGCCCGATCCGCAGGCCGATCAGCTCGATCGCCGTCCTACCGCTGGAGAACCTCACAGGGCGAGCAGAGGACGAGTACTTCGCTGACGGCATGACCGAGATGCTCACCACCGAGCTATCGGGGATCGGCGCCCTGCGTGTCGTCTCCCGGCAGTCTGTACGTGCCTTCAAGGGATCCGATCGGCCGCTACGGGACCTTACGGACCTGCTAGGCGTCGACGCGGTTCTGGAGGGATCTGTTCTCCGTGCCGGAGACCGCATTCGCGTCGTGGTCCAGCTCGTGCGCGTGGAACCCGAGGAGCACCTCTGGGCTGACGCCTACGATCGCGACGTGAGCGACGTCTTCTCGATGTACTCCGAGATCTCCCGCGCCATTTCGGCAGAGGTCGCGGCGAAACTGACAGGGGAAGAGCAGCAGGGCTTCATCCAGCGGGGGAACCGTTCTGTGCATCCCGTCGCCTACGATCGCTTCCTCCGAGGCGTCGCGCTTTTTGGCCAAAGTCAGTTCGAGGAGGCGGTGGAGCAGTACGGCAGGGCGATCGAGCTCGACCCGGATTTCGCCGAGGCGCATGCCTGGATGGCCGCCACGCTGGGCAGGATTGCGATGGTGGCGGGTCCCCAGCTTGCCGAGCCGATGCGTCGCGAGGTGGCTCTCGCTCTGGAGCAAGGCCCAGATCTGCAGTGGGCGCACGCCGTCCTGGGCAGCTGGCTCATGCTGTTCAAGTATGACTGGCAGGCTGCGGACGCGGCCTTCCAGCGGGCGATGAAAGCGAAGCGACGCGACGCTCGCGCCCATCCGGAGTACGGGTTGTTCCTTGTCGGACAGTGCCGATTCGACCAGGCCATGGCACTTGCGCATGAATGGCTGGACTTCGATCCCGGTGTCGGCGCGCATGACGCGATCGGCTGGGTCCAGCTCAAGCGTCGGCAGTTCGAGGAGTCGACCGAACGTCTGGAGTTCGTCATCGATCATTGGCCTGGATATGCCTATACGCCTATCTGGCTGGCCTGCAACTACGCGTTCCTCGGCCGATCTGAGGAAGCAATCAACTTGATGCGTCGAGCCCTCGAGGCCGCCCCAGGGCACTCGATCCTGCGGGGCTATGCAGGCGCCGTGTTCGGGGTGGCAGGCGCACGGGAGGATGCGCGCGGAATACTCCGCAGCTTTGACGTGATCGGGCGGGGTGGAGCGTACGTCGATCCCTTCAACCTCGCGCTGGTTCACATGGGCCTGGGTGAGCACGAGGAGGCCCTCACCCAGCTGGAGCGATGCGCTGCCGAAGGATCCGTTCAGAACTGGATCATCGCGCCCGAGCCGTTCTTCGATGACGTGCGACAGCACCCGCGCTTCCGAGAAGTGCTACGGCGGCTCCGCCTGCCGGAGTGGGTGCCACCGAGCGCCCCGGAGCCATGAGTCGATCGGCGCACCATCGTCATCGCCTACAGCCGCCGCCCTCTGGCTTACAGAACGCGACCTTGGTTCAGTCCGCCTCAAACTGACCGGCGAAGGCGCGCCGTGCCCACTCCTCCACGCCGGCCAGCTCGTCCTTCTGCTCGCGGCTGAGCAGGTCTATCAGGCAGCGCTGGACGCTCTTGCCCTCGAACAGCGCGTTGTGGACCTCCTGCGCGATGGGCATCTCGACGCCCAGCCGGGCGGCCATCTCGAGGGCGGCGGTGACGGTGTAGGCGCCCTCGGCCACGCCGGGCAGGGTGCCTTCGATGTCCGCCCAGCGCCGGCCCTTGGCCAGCTCGACGCCCAGGCGGTGGTTGCGCGAGAGGGTCGAGTAGCAGGTGGCATTCACGTCGCCCAGCCCGGCCAGCCCTGCGAAGGTCAGCGGATTCGCGCCGGCGGCGATGCCGAGCCGCGTTATCTCCGCCAGGCCGCGGGTGATCAGGCCGGCCTTGCCGTTGTCGCCGAAGCCCAGCCGCTCCGCGGCGCCGGCAGCGATAGCCACGATGTTCTTGAGCGCCCCGCACAGCTCCACGCCGATCACGTCGCGGTTGCGGTAGAGGCGGAACGAGCGCGTGCCCAGCATCTCGATGACCCGCGCGCCGACCTGCTCGTCCTCGGCCGCGACGACCGAGCTGGCCGGCAGGCCCTGCGCGATCTCCAGCGCCAGGTTGGGCCCCGACATGGCCGCGATGCGCCCGCGCGCATCGGGCAGCACCTCGGCCAGCACCTCGGTCATGCGCAGCAGCGTGCCGTGTTCTATGCCCTTGGCCACCGACAGCAGGATCGGTTGGCCGCCCACGAACGGCGCCACCCGCTGGGCCGTCTCGCGCATGGCCCTGGCCGGGACGGCGAAGATGAGCAGCTCGTGGGCGGCCGCCACCGCTTGGGCATCTCCACTGACGTCCACCTCGACGGGCAGGTTGATGCCCGGCAGGTAGCGCCTGTTCTGGCGCTCCTCGGCGATCTCCGCTGCCTGTTCCTCGTCGCGGGCCAGCAACAGCACTGGCGCCTGCTTGGCCAGGTGCAGGGCGAGCGTCGTGCCCCACGTGCCGGCGCCCACTACGGCCCGCTGTGAATGCCGTTGCACGGCCGCCCTCAGCGCCGCGCGACCGAGCGCGAGCGGCGTGCCGGTCGTCGCGCGCTGCGCGGCTCGAACGAGTCGCGCTGCCGCTCGCGCATGATCAGGCGCAGCGGCGTGCCCACGAAGCCGAACGCCTCGCGGAGCCGATTCTCGAGGTAGCGCTTGTAGCTGAAATGGACGTGCGCGGCATCGCTGGCGAAGAGCACGAAGGTAGGTGGCTCGATGCTCGCCTGCGTGGCGTAGAGGAACTTCGGCCGCCGGCCGCGGACCATCGATGGCTGCTGGCGGAAGGTCGCCTCGCGCAGAAGCGCGTTGAGTGTGGCCGTGGGCACGCGGCGACGCCGTTCGGCGGCGATCTCCAGAGCGGTCTCCAGCACACGCGTGACGCGCTGGCCGGTCTTGGCGCTGATGGCCACCACGGGCGCGAAGTCCAGGAAGGGCGCCTCGCGCAGGATCGCCGCGCCGTACTCGTCGAAGGTGCGGCCGGTCTTCTCGACCAGGTCCCATTTGTTGATGGCGAGCAGCAGGCCGACGCCCTCTTCGACCACGTAGCCGGCCACGTGGGCGTCCTGCGCCGTCAAGCCGTCCTGCGCGTCGAGGACGAGCACGGCGACGTCCGAGCGCGAGACGGCCTTCAGCGCGCGCAGCGTGGCGAAGCGCTCGGCGGCCGGCCCTGATGCAACGCGGCCGCGGCGCCGGATGCCGGCCGTGTCGACTATGCGCAGGTTGCGGCCGGCCCACTCGAGCTCCATGTCGATCGCGTCGCGAGTCGTGCCCGGCACGTCGCTGACGATCACCCGCTCCTCCCCCAGCAGCGCGTTGAGCAACGAGCTCTTGCCCACGTTCGGCCGGCCCACGATGGAGATCCTGGCCGGCCTGTCATCCAGCGCGTAGGCGGCCTCATCGGCGGCCTCATCGGGCGCCAGAGGACCCAGCCCAAACTCGTCGCCGGCTTCCTCCTGCGCTGCCTCGGCGGCCTTGCGCCGCAGCTCCTCCTCCGACTCGGCGGGCAGGGCCCAGACCAACGCGTCGAGCAGGTCGGCCACCCCTCGCCCGTGGAGGGCGCTGATCGAGTAGGTCTCGTCCCAGCCCAGCTGGTGGAACTCGGCCGCTTCCAGCTCGCGCCGCGGGTTGTCGGCCTTGTTGACCGCCACCAGCACGGGCGAGCGGGCGGTGCGCAGCAACTCGCTGGCCTCGTGGTCGGCGGGCGTCAGCCCGGCGTCTGCGTCGGCCAGGAAGAGGATCACATCGGCCTCCTCGATGGCCAGCCGGGCCTGCTCTTGGACGCGCTCCTCGATGGCATCGCCCGGGCGTGTCTCCAGCCCGCCGGTGTCGATCACGATGAAGCGCCGGCCGTTCCACTCGGCCACGTCGTACAGCCGGTCACGGGTCGTCCGGGCACGATCCTCGACGATCGCGATCCGCTCGCCCACGATGCGGTTGAAGAGGGTGCTCTTGCCCACGTTCGGCCGGCCCACCAGGGCGACCACGGGCAGACCGGCGGTGGACATCTCCTGCTGGCGCCCCCGCGCTGGGCGCCGAGCGCGGCGCGGGCTCATCGCTAAGCCCGGCCGGCCACCGCCGAGCGCCGCAACGGCCTGCCGGCGTCGTCGAGTGACGAGCTGCGATAGGCAGGCTCGGCCACGGCCGTCAGCGCCCCGTGAGCCAGCTCCTCCGCCCGAGCCTGCGCCTCTGCCGTGCCGGCCAGCCGGTAGACGCGCTCGGCGACCGCGCGCAGGTCCTCGATTGGCGTGGAAGTGCCGCCGGTCACGCCCACCACCCGTGCGCCCTCGAGGGCCGCCGCGTCGGTCAGCTCGCGCGGACCCTCGATCTGTATCACGCGCCGGCCGGCGATCTGGCACAGCCGGGTCAGCTCCTTGGTATTGGCGCTGTTGCGCCCGCCCACCACGACCATCATGTCCACTTGGCCGGCCAGGTCGAGAGTGTCCTGCTGGCGACGGATGGTGACCGGGCAGACGGTGTTGACCACCTTCAGCTCGTGGCAGCGGCCTACCAGGAAGGCGGCCAGCTTCTCGAACTTCCAGGGTGGCTGCGTGCTCTGGCTGATGAGCGCCATGCGCTTGGTGCGCGGAATGGTGGGCCAGTCCTCCTCCTCGTCCACGACGATGGCGTCGGGTGCGAATCCCAGCAGGCCGATCACCTCCGGGTGGCGCGGCGTGCCGAGCAGCACGATCCTGTAGCCCTCCTCCACCAGCTTGGCCAGCTCACGGTGCTCCTGGATGACCCACGTGCAGGTGCCGTCGATCACCTGCAGGCCCTTCTCCTGGGCGCGGTTCATTACCTCCGGCGTGACGCCGTGGGCACGGATCACGACGGCTGCGCCCTGCTCCACGTCGTCCAACGTATCGACGGTTCTGATGCCCTGACCCTCGAGTTGGGCGATCACTCCCTCGTTGTGCACGACTTGGCCCAGCGTGTGAGTGGTCTTGCCCTCCGCCGCCGCCAGACGGGCGTAGTCGATCGCCTCGCGCACGCCGTAGCAGAAGCCCGTGCGGCGGGCGATGATCACCTGCTCAATGGTTCCAGACACGCCTCAAGTATGGCACCCGCTCTCCACGAAAGCGGCTGAGAGCTCAGCCGGCGGCCCGCTGTGAGCCGGTCAGGTGGCCTCCGTCCGAGCGGATGAGATAGCAGGTGATGTCCCGGTCGCCGCCGTTCCAGCCCTCGCGGGTGGGGTAGAACCAGCCCACGGTCAGCTCGCTCTGGGTCCCGAAGGCGGTACCCGTGAATACCTCGAACTGGGGCAGGCACTCCTCATCGATGAAGCGATCGAGTGTCAGCTCGATGGGATAGGTCTCGCCCTCGTAGGCCAGCACGGCGAACACCTCTGCGTCGTGCGCCTCATCGCAGGCCCGGCGCTGCACCTCGCCCACTTCGCCTTCGCCACCCGGCTCCATGAAGCAGTCGCCCACCTTCAGGTCTGCCGACGATCCGGGCAGACGATCGCAGCCGACGAGCAGAGCCGGCACGATCAGCACGAGCCCAACGATCATCAGGCGCCGGACAGGATTCACGAGACGCCCCACGCAACTTCCTCCGAGCCTGGCGGATGGACGGTGACGGTGCCGCCTGGGCGCCAGCCGCGGGCACTCTACTCAGGCGCCCGTTCGGTGTCCAGTAGCGGATCGTAGGGGCCCCGGTTGGGGGGCGCGACCAGGCCGGCCAGCCGGCGCATGATCTCCACCGCACCCGCTTCGACGGCCTGGCGGCGGGAGACACCGCCGGCGGCCTGCAGGCGGAATGGGCGACCGACTCGCAGCCTGATCCGAGTCCCCAACCGGGGCAGGCGGGCACCGGGCGGCAGGAAGCGCTCGCTGCCACTGATGCCGACGGGCAGGATCGGCACCCCCAGGCGGGTGGCCAGCATGGCCACGCCCGGCCTGGCCTGTCCCAGGTGACCGGTCCGGCTGCGCGTGCCCTCCGGAAAGATGCACAGCACCTCGCCACGCTCCAGCACGGCGCGCGCCGCGCGATAGGCCTCCATGTCGCTGCCCCCGGCGCGCACCGGCGTGACGCCCTGGCTGCGCAGCAGCGTGCCTACGGGCCCTACGAAGAGCGCCTCCTTGGCCAGGATGTGCATCTGCCGGCCGAGCAGAGGCGTCAGCCAGCCCACCACCAGCGGCGGGTCGGCGTTGCTCAGGTGATTGGCCACCACGATGAGCGGTCCCTGCCTGGGCAGCTCGCCGGCGACCTCCACGCGGACCCTGGCCACGCTCGAGAGGACGGCGCGCGCGAGGGCCGCCGCCAGGCGGATCAGGAAGGGGGCGGGGGGCCCTCGCCCGTCAGCTGTCACCGACTGCTACTCGTTCTGCTTCCGCGCGCCGAACGGCGCCCACTACCGCCTCGACTGTCTGCTCGAGTGTGTTGCCGTCGGTCTCGATGACCAGCGCGCCCGGCGGCACGCGCAGCGGAGCGACTGCGCGCGTGCTGTCCACACCGTCCCTATGGCGCAGCTCGGCCTCGATGCGGGCCAGCGCCGCCGCATCAGCACTCGCGCCGCGCTCGCCGGCCCGCCGGCGCGCCCGCTCCTCGAGTGAGACGTGCAGGTAAAGCTTCAGGTCGGCGTCGGGTAGGACCACCGTGCCTATGTCGCGGCCGGCCATGATCAGCCTGCCCGCGCCGGCCAGGGCGCGCTGCACGGGCAGCAGCGCGGCACGAACCTCGGCGTGGCGCGACACATGGCTGACGCGGCTGTCGACGGCGGCGGTGTGCAGCAGATCGGTGACCTCGCGGCCGCCGGCCAGCAAGCGCACGTAGCCCTGGGCGGCGTCGGGCAGCAGCTCGATCTCCGAGCTCACCCGCACGAGCGCGGCAGCGTCCGCCGGATCGACGCCCCGCTCGAGGGCGAGCCAGGTCAGCCCACGGTAGAGCACGCCCGTGTCGCAGAAGCGGTAGCCCAGCCGCTCCGCCGCCGCTGCGCCGACGCTGCTCTTGCCGCTCCCCCCGGGGCCGTCGAGGGTCACGACCAGAGCACTGCCGCCGGTCGCCTCCGACGGTGTCTCGCCGGCCGGGTCGTCATCCATGGCGGCGAGGATAGACGGACTCTGCCCGGCGAGCGCCGCCACCTCGTCCTCCTCCAGCTCGCGCAGCCCGCCCGGGCGCAGTGCGCCCAGCTCGAGCGGGCCAAGGCGCACGCGCACCAGCCGTGCGACCGGCGCGCCCACGGCGCCGAACATGCGCCTCAGCTGGCGCTTCCAGCCTTGGCGCAGGACCGCCCGGTACCAGACCGGGTCAGGCCCGGAGGCAGGTTCGAGGACGCCCTCCAGACGGCGCACCTCGCCGCGCGTCATGCGGCGCAATGGCTCGGCCAGCCGGGCCAGGCCTTCCTCCAGCTCGATGCCCAGCTCCAGGGCCTCCAGCTGGTCCGCGTCGAGCGCCTCCTCCAGCCCGACGGCATATTCCCGCTCGACCTCGTGACGAGGATGCAGCACGCGCTGGGCCCACTCACCGTCGTTGGTCAGCAGCAGCAGGCCTTCCGAGTCGCGATCCAGGCGCCCCACGGGATACAGCCGCCTGGCCCGCCGGCGCAGTTCCTCCGGCACGAGCTCGACGACGGTGGTGGCCGCGTGGCGGTCGGCGACGGTGCTTGTGACGCCGGCCGGCTTGGACAGCATCAGGTAGACGGCGGCAGGCGGACCGCCGACCGGGCGGCCGTCGAGACTCAACTCGTCGACATCCGGATCGACCTGCTGGCCGACCTCGGCCGGCCGCCCGTTGACGGTCACCCGGCCGGCGGCCACCAGCTGCTCAGCGGCCCGGCGCGATGCGACGCCGGCGTCGGCCAGCGCCTTCTGGATACGCACCACGGGTCAACCCGCCGCTTCGTCTGCGGCTGTCGGCTCCTCCTCCTGCTCGTCGGCCGGCAGCTCGGCCAACCGCTGGGCGACCTCCGGCTCGAGCGGCGGCAGGTCTTCGAGCGAGGCCAGGCCGAAGCGCTCCATGAACTCGAAGCCGGTGGCGTAGAGGATGGGCCGGCCGGGCGCGTCGGCGCGGCCCTGCTCGACCACCAGCCGGCGGTGGAGCAGGCTGCGCAGCACGTACTCCGAGTCCACGCCACGAATACGCTCCACCTCCGCCCGCGTGACCGGCTGGCGATAGGCCACGATGGCCAGCGTCTCCAGGGCGGCCGGCGATAGGCGGGCGCCCTCGGACCCTACGTAGCGCGCGATCAACCGCCCGGCCTCGGCGGCGGTGGCCAGTTCGACGTGCTCGCCGGCGGCAACCAGCCGTATTCCGCGCGAGCGAAGGGCCACTTCCAGGTCGCCCAGGCGTTCGTCCACCAGCTCGCGCGGCACGCCGCTCAGCGCCGCGATCTCGCGCCGGGCGAGCGGTCGCTCGGCAATGAAGAGCAGCGCCTCCAGCTGGACGACGCTGAGCTCGGCCGGCAGCTCGTGATCCGGCTCTTTCGCCCGTTCGAGGTCAGTCTCGGTCGACATGCGCCTCCCGCGGACCGCTGCGCCGAACCTCGATGGGACCCCACGGCCGGCGCTGCTCGATGCGCAGCTCGCGCCCCTTGACCAGCTCGAGCAGGGCCAGGAAGGTGACGGCCACGACGACCCTGTCGCGCACGTCGTGGAGCAATTCCTGGAGCACGATCGAAGGTGCCCGGCTGAGCGCCCGGCGGATGACTGCCGCGCGCTCCTCGAGCGTGACGACGCGCCGCATCGTCTCGGCCGGCGGTGGAGGTGGCGGCACCAGCCGGACCGAAGCGGAGAGCGCCCCCACCAGTGCCGTCACGGGCAGCACCGGACCGGGCGCCGGCGCGGCACCGGCCAGCGCCGAGGCGGAAGCGGCGGACGCCTCTCGATGGAAGAGCGCCAGGCCCAGCTCGAGTCGTGCAGCCAGCGCCTGGCCGGCGTCGCGGTAGCGCCGATAGTTGAGGAGCCGGCGGCGCAGCTCCTCTTCCGGGTCGCCCGCCTCTTCGTCGCGCGAAGTACCGTCCTCCGGCGGACGGGGCAGCAGCGCGCGAGACTTGATCAGGATGAGCTGCGAGCACACGCTGACGAACGAGCTGAGCAGCGCCAGCCGGCCGCTTTCCAGGCGAGCAACCGCATCGAGGTAGGCGCCGGCCAGGTCGCCCAGTGAAACCGTCAGCACGTCGAGTTTGCGCTGCTCGATGAGCGCCAGCAGGAGGGCCAGCGGGCCGTCGAAGCTCTCCAGCCGGACGTGAGTGGCATCCTCCGGGCGAGCAGCCGCGGTGAAGGTCACCTGGGCTGCGGGCTGGAGCATCAGCTCGCCTCGTCGGCCAGGCGCAGCGCCCGGTCCAGCTCGCTGTCGGCCGGCCCGGCCTGCTGGTGGATCAGCTGGGCCGTCCGCTCGGAGCAGCCCGACGCGCGAGCAAGGTCGGCCGAATGGCGGGGGTGGTCGGCGATGAGCTTGAAAGCCCGCCCAAAGCCGGGCAGTCGGCGCAGCCAGCTTTCCGCGGCCGGTCCGTACCGCTCGGCCAGCGACCAGCCCACCCTGTGCCACAGGCCGACGTGCGAGCTTTTGCCGCAGTCGTGCAGCAAGCCGGCCAGCAGCAGGTCAGGCTCCTCGTGACCAGCCCGGCGCAGAGCGGCCACCACGTCCAGGCCGTGGCGCCGGTCCGCCCTGTGCATGCCGTCGAACAGCTCGAGCTGGGCCGCCGTCAGCCAGTCCGTCAGCGCGCGGCGCTCGGCTGCGCTGACCCGGCCGCTCAGGTGGCGCCAGAACTGACGGCTCTTGCCCGCCCACCAGCTACCCATCAGAGAGGCAGCGCCACCTGGCGGGCACCGGCGACGAAGAGGTCCAGTACGGCGGTCACCGCCCTCAGCAGGTAGTCTCCACCGAGCAGCACGACCCCGAAGAGCAGGAGCAGCCCGTACGGCTCGATCTGGCGCAGGCTGTAGCCCAGGCGGGCGTCGACCAGGCCGGTCAAGACGCGCCAGCCGTCCAGCGGCGGGATGGGCAGCAAGTTGAAGATGAACAGGACGACGTTGATCAGCACGAAGTACCAGGCCACGTTGTAGAGCAGCGCCAGGGGTAGCGAATCGACGATCGTGCCCAGCAGCGCACCGTCGCCCCAGATCAGCCTGACCGGGATGGCTACGGCCGCCGCCAGCACCAGGTTGGAGAGCGGCCCGGCGGCGGCCACCAGCACCTCCCCTCGCCGTCCGTAGCGCAGGTTGTACGGATTGACCGGCGTGGGCCTTGCCCAGCCGATTGGAAAGCGGAAGAAGAGCGCGCTCACCAGCAGCACGACGCCGCCGATCGGATCGAAGTGCGAGCGCGGATCGAGCGTCAGCCGGCCCTGGTAGCGCGCGGTCGAGTCGCCCAGTCGGTACGCCGTCCAGGCGTGGGCGAACTCGTGCACGGGAAAGGCCACCAGGATGATGACCCCCGCCGCGATCAGACCGACGACCAGGTCCTGCACGTCCATGCTCAGAGCCGCCGCAGCAGATCGTCCTTCTTGGCCTCGTAGTCCTCCGGGGTGATGGCACCCCGGTCGCGCGGGTCGGCCAGCCGCGAGAGGGTCTGGGTGATGTCGAGTGACTCGTCATCGTCGGCGGCGGAGGCAGCCGCTTCGGGCGCAGGCGGGCTGACGGAAGCCGGTGGCGCGGCGGCTGGCGCTGGCGGGGCCGCGGCCGGCTCACCGTTCATGTTCATCGGTGCGCGGAGCGGCGGCGAAGGCGCCTGGTTGAAGCGGTACTCCATCTCGAGCGCATGCTTCTGAGTGGTGAGGACGCGCTTGAACTCCTTGGCGCCGTGGAGCATGTGGAAGTAGTCGCGGGCGAGCTCGCCGGAGGCCGTCAGGATGTCGACGTTGCCGTAGTTGAACACTCGCCCGAATACGTTCTGGTGGAGGACGGCGTCGTTGATGTGCTCCAGCGAGTTGGACGATGCGTCCTTGTTGAAGATGCCCGTCACCTTCATCAGCCGGCGGTTGGTGACCAGGTAGTCCTGCGCCCACCACTGCCAGTAGCGCCAGGCGACGAGGAGCAGCCCCAGCAGCAGGCAGCCCAGCGCGGCCAGGCCGACCAGCTGCCCGGTCTGGCCCTGAAGGTCGAAGAGCCAGACGGCAGCGAGCAGGGCCAGCGCGACCAACCACAGGAGGACGCCGACCCGTCCCTCGACAAGTATGGACAGCCAGTGCTGCCGTTTTCGAAGGACGATCACCTCGCCGTCGGACAAGAGAGTGTCGGCGTAGCGCATGGTGCGTGCTCTCCCCTCTGCTCAGGCGCGGGGGTGCGCCCGCGCGTAGACCTGCTTGATCCGTTCGCCCGTCAGATGCGTGTACAGCTGTGTGGTGGTGATGCTGGCGTGCCCGAGCAATTCCTGCACGACGCGCAGGTCAGCCCCACCCTCCAGCAGATGCGTGGCGAAACTATGGCGCAGCGTGTGCGGCGTGACATGGCCTGTGAGACCGGCGCGCAGCGCCGCCTGCCGGATCTGGCGCCAGGCCGCCATCCGGCCCAGGCGCCGGCCGCGCGGCGTAAGGAAGAGCGGACCGCCACGCGGGCCCGGCTTAGCCCCCGGCGTGACCGCCAGCCAGAGCGGACGGACGTCGGCCAGGTAGCGGCGCAGCGCGGACAGCGCCTCCTCGCCGACGGGCACCAGTCGCTCACGATCCCCCTTGCCCACGACGCGCACGGCGGCCTCGTCCAGCGCAAGGTCCTGGCGGTCGAGCCCGAGCGCCTCGCTCACGCGCAGTCCGGCGGCGTAGAGCAGCTCCAGCAGGGCCCGGTCACGGATGCCGGCCGGGCTGGCGGCGTCGGGTGCGCTGAGCAGCGCGTCCACTTCCTCGATGCCCAGCGGCTCGGGCAGGCGCAGCGATTGGCGGGGCAGGTCGAGCGAACCGGCGACGTCGTGCTCGACGATCCCCTCGGCGAAGCAGAAGCGGTAGAAGGCACGCAGCGCGGCCGCCTTGCGGCGGTGGCTCGAGGGACGCAGCAGCCGTGGCGGTCGGCTCAGCGAAGCCAGGTGCTCACGCGCCGCGGCCGCGTCCTCGCGCCAGCCGGCCGCCGCCGGCGAGCGGGCGAAGCCGCGCAGGTCGGAGGCATACGAGCTGATGGTGGCCTCGGCGAGTCCACGCTCCACGCGCAGGTAGTCGAGGTACGCAGTCAGTGCGTCGTCCAAACCGGCAGGCGTGACGGACGTGCCTGGCGTAGCGGTCACGCCGGCGAACCCAGCGTGGCGCGAGTGGCGGGCACGGTCAGGCCACGGCCCGCGCCGCGGAGTCGCGCAGCTCGGCTGCTCGGCGGAGCAACTCGCCGGCAGCGGCCAGCGCACCCGCCTCGCCGCCGCTGCCGCCCAGCATCTGGGCCAGCTCCGATTGCCGCTCGGCAGCATCCAGGCGCGCGATGTCGGTCACCGTGCGCCCGTCGCGAGCGTGCTTGGTGATGCGCAGGTGCACGTCGGCGTAGCCCGCGATCTGGGGCAGGTGCGTGACGCAGATCACCTGGTGGTGCCTGGCCAGCTGCCACAGGCTGCGTCCCAGGGGGTCGGCGGAACGGCCGCCGATGCCCGCGTCGACCTCGTCGAAGACCAGTGTCGGAGTCAGATCGGCGCGCGCCAGCACGACCTTCAGCGCCAGCGCGACGCGTGACAGCTCGCCGCCCGAGGCGATCCGGCCCAGCGGCCGGGCGGGCTCGCCGGGATTGGGTGAGAGGAGGAAGTTGACGTCGTCTTCGCCGCTCTCGTCCAGTGCGGCCGCTGCCAGCTCGACGCTGAACGCGCCGGCCGGGAAGCCGAGACCGGCCAGGCCGGGAGCGATCTCCTCGCTCAGCCGCGCGCCTGCCCGGCGGCGCGCCTCGGTCAACTCACCCGCCACGCTCCGGGCGGCGCCCTCCAGGCGGGCTCCGTCCGCGGCGCGCCGACGGCGCTCCTCCTCAAGCCCGCGCAGGCGGTCGGCCTCCCGGCGGGAGTCTTCGCCGTGCGCGATGGCTGCCGATTCGTCGTCGCCGTACTTGCGCAGCAGGCCGTAGATCAGGCTGAGGCGTTCCTCCAGCGCGGCGACATCCGTGCCCTCCTCGGCCGCCGTGTCCAGCCGCCGGCGAAGCTCGAGGGCGGCATCGTCGGCCTCCGCCTCCAGGCCGGCCAGGCGATCGGCGAAGGGAGCCAGGCCGGGATCAAGGCGGCCGAACTCGGTGGCAGCGCGGGCGGCGCGGGCCAGCCGATCCCGCGCGCCGGCGCCCTCCTCGGCCAGCTCGCGGTAGGCGTCGGCCAGCAGAGTTGCGATGCGCTCGGCGCTGCCGGCCGCGGCCAGCCTCGAGCGCAGCTCGGCGACCTCGCCGGGGCGCAGGCCGGCCGCCTCAATCTCGGCCGCCGCGTGCTCGATCAGCTCCAGGCGCCGCCCCAACTCGGTCGGCTCGATGTCGAGTTCGCGCAGCGCTGCCTGGTTGGCCCGCCAGGCGCGCACGGCCTCGGCCACCGACCGGCGCAGCTCGGCATGCCCGCCGTAGGCGTCGAGCACGTCTCTTTGCCAGGCCGGCTGGAGCAGCCGCTGCTGGTCGTGCTGGCCGTGGATCTCGACCAGCGGTCCGGCCAGCGCCGCCAGCCGCCCGGCGGTGACGGTCTCATCGTCGATGCGCGCCAGGCTCCGGCCTGCGGCGCTCAGCTCGCGCACGCAGATGGGCGGTTCCGGTTCGTGCTCGAAGACGGCCTCCACGCGCGCTCCGTCCGCACCGTGGCGTACCAGCGAGGTGTCGGCTCGCCCGCCCAGCACGAGTCCGAGCGCGTCGATCAGCAGCGACTTGCCGGCACCCGTCTCGCCGGTCACGACCGTGAATCCGGGCTCGAGCACGATGCGCGCCCGTTCGATGAGGGCCAGGTCCCGCACACCGAGCTCGAGCAGCACGGCGCCTCAGGCCGGCAGCAGCGCAGCCTTGCGCCGCAGCAGGTCCCAGAAGGGCAGCGCGTCGCGCGGCTCGATGAAGCGCAGCGGCCGCTCGAGGGGCTGGATCTCGACCGCGTCGCCGCGCACCAGGGGGTGATCCTCGCGGCCGTCGATGCTCACCACGCAGGCCGGCCCGTCGACCAGCCGGACGATGACCGTATGCGTGTCGCCCAGCACGATTGAGCGAATCGACGAGAGGTAGGCGGCGATGGGCGTGACCACGAGGTTGCGCGCGGTGGGGCCAAGGATGGGGCCGCCGGCGCTGAACGAGTAAGCCGTCGAGCCGGTGGGCGTGGCCACCACCAGGCCGTCGGCCACGTAGTTGGCCAGGTGCGAGTCGTCGATCACCACTTGCAGGCGCACCACGCGCACCTCCGCGCCGCGCACGATGGCGGCGTCGTTGAGGGCGGCGTACGTCACTGAGCCCGCCCGTTCGCCGGCGGGCAGGATGGTCGCCTGTAACATCATCCGCTCCTCGACGGAGTAGGCGTCGTCTCGGAGCAGGGCCAGCGTGCTCTCTAGCCCGTCAGGCTCGACCTTCGAGAGGAAGCCCACGCGGCCCGAGTTGATGCCCAGGACCGGCACGTCGATCATGGCCAGCGCCCGCGCGGCGCGCAGGAAGGTTCCGTCGCCGCCCAGCACGACCAGTCCATCCGTGTGCGGTAGCCGTTCGAGCAGCTCGGCCAGTGCGTTCGCCTCTGCCGACCAGGCGTCGATGCCCTGACCCGCACACCAGGCCAGCGCCTGCTCACGCAGCTCCATCGCCTGTGGCTTGGTGGGGTTGAACGCGAAGCCCAGCCGGCGCATCAGGCCGGCGCAAGATGGAGCAGGTACTCGACGTTGCCGGCCGGCCCGCGCAGCGGAGACGTGATCTGGCCACGGACCTGGAAACCGGCTTCTTCCGCCGCGGCGCGCGCACCGGCTACGGCCGCAAGCCGGTGTGCCTCGTCACGCACCACGCCCTTGGGCACCTGCGCCGCGGGCAGCTCGAACTGGGGCTTGACCAGCGCCACAACGTCGCCGCTGCGAACCAGCTGGGCGGCCACGCCGGGCAGCACGCGGGCAAGTGCGATGAATGAGACGTCGATGACGGCCACCTCGATAGGCTCTGGCAGGCTCACCGCCTGCGGGTGGTCGGGCGCCAGTCGGGCCGCGTGCGTGCGCTCCATGACCACTACGCGCGGATCCGTGCGCAACGACTCGGCCAGCTGTCCGCGCCCCACGTCGAGAGCATAGACGCGCGCCGCTCCGCGCCGCAACAGACAGTCGGTGAAGCCGCCGGTCGACGCGCCCACGTCGAGGCACACTCGACCGTCAAGTGCGATGGAGAAGGCGTCCAGCGCAGCCTCCAGCTTCTCCCCGCCCCGCGACACGTAACGCCGGGACTCGACGACGGCGAGCGGTAGATCAGGGTCGACCAGCTCACCCGGCTTGCGGTCCAGCCGCGCGCCGTCGCCCTCGCCGGCGCGCACGCGGCCGCCCATCAGGAGCGCGCCGGCCCGGGCCCGGTCTGCTGCCAGTCCCCGCTCGACGAGCAGGTCGTCGAGCCGGATACGTACCTTCTGGGCGTTCAGGCGCTGCGCTTCCGGCGCGCCGCCGCGGCTGTCGCGCTGGCTGCCTCGCGCGAGCCTGGAGCGGGCTCCAGGTTCAGGCCGGCGAGCGCCTCGCGCAACTGCTCGACGATGCCCGGCGTATCCAGGCGCAGCACGCTGCGCAGGTCGGCCACCGAACCGTGATCGACGAAGCGATCGGAGGGCAGGCCCAGACGGCGCAGCGGCACGGAGCGCAGCTCCGGCTGCTCCAGTCCAGCCTCGTTGAGCGCCTCCAGCACGGCCGAACCGAAGCCGCCGCTCACCACGCTCTCCTCGAGGGTCACGATCAGGCGCTTGCCCAGTGCCTGGCGCGCAATCAGCGCGGCGTCGAGCGGCTTGGCGAAGCGCGCGTTGACCACGGCCACCGACCAGCCCTCCGCAGCCAGCTGCTCGGCTGCGGCCAGGCCGCGCATGACGATGGGCCCGAAGCCCACGATGAGCAGGTCATCGCCATCGCGCAGCAACTCCGCCTCGCCCACCGGTATGGGTGTGGGCTCGATCGGCGGCAGGTCCAAGCCGGGATCGCGGGGATAGTGCAGGGCGAAGGGATGGTTCTGCCCGAAGGCCGTATGCAGCAGGCGCCGCAGCTCCTGCTCGTCCTTGGGCGAGGCGATCACGATGTTGGGCAGCTGACGCTGGGCGGGCAGCGCGAACATGCCCTGGTGGCTGGTGCCGTCCTCGCCCACCAGGCCGGCCCTGTCCACGCCGATGACCACCGGCTGGTCGTTCTGGCAGGCGTCGTGCACCAGCTGGTCGAAGGCGCGCTGCAGGAAGGTGGAATACAGCGCCACGTAGGGCCGCATGCCGCCCAGCGCCAGGCCGGTGGCCAGCGTGAGGGCGTGCTGCTCGGAAATGCCCACGTCGTACATCCGCTCGGGGAAGACCGCCTGGAACTTGGACAGGCCGGTGCCCGTGGGCATGCCGGCCGTGATGGCCACGATGCGCGGGTCCTGCCGGCCCAGGGCGATCAACTCCTGGGCCATGACGCGGGTGTAGTTGGGCGGCGTGGAGCGGGCCGCCACGGCCTGGGCCATGGACGGCGTGGCGTCGCCGTCGCCGCGCTCGACCGACGCCTGCGAGGGTGCGCCACTCTGCCCGCCGGGCACGACGGTCATGGGCGGCAGGGCGGCGCCGTGGAAGCTGACCTTGTCGGCCACGGCCGGCTGGTAACCGCGGCCCTTCTCGGTGCGGACGTGGACGATGACCGGTCCGTCCATGTCGCGCAGCGCGCGCCGGAAGACACCATCGAGCGCCACCAGGCTGTGGCCGGGCACCGGCCCGACGTAGGTGATGCCCAGGTCCTCGAATAGCTGGCCCGGCTGGGCGAAGTTGACCACCGACTTGCGCAGGCGGCGCGACCACTCCAGCGCGGCCGGGCCGACCAGCGGCAGCCGCTCGACGAAGTCGTCGTACATTCGCTTGGAACCGCGCCACGTGCGCGAGAGCTTGATCCGGCTGAGGTACTGGCTCAGCGCGCCGACCGTGGGCGAGATGCTCATCTCGTTGTCGTTGAGAACGATGAGCAGGCGCGTCCGCCGGTGGCCGATGTCGTTCAGCGCTTCCAGCGCCATGCCCGAGATGAGGGCTGCATCCCCTACCACCACCACGATCCGCTCCGTGCCGCCACGCTGGTCGCGCGCGAGGGCCAGACCCTCGGCAATGGACAGGCCGGTTCCGGCGTGGCCGCCGTCGAACACGTCGTGCTCGCTCTCGCTGCGGCGCGGGAAGCCGCCCACGCCGCCCAGCTGGCGGAGGGTGCCAAAGTTGCCCAGGCGGCCGGTCAGCAGCTTGTGCGCGTAGGCCTGGTGGCCGGTGTCCCAGACCAGCTTGTCCGTGGGTGAATCGAGCAGCCGATGGAGCGCCACGCTGAGCTCGACCACGCCCAGCGAGCTGCCCAGATGGCCGCCCGTGCTGGCCACCGTCCTGATGATCGTCACGCGGATCTCCGCGCACAGCTGAAGCAATTGCCGCCCGTCCAGCTGGCGCAGGTCGGCGGGGCCGTTCAGGCTTTCGAGCAGGGACATCTGCCTCCTATGGACGAGTACCGGCGCTGTCCTGTTGTTGTATATGAGTCGTTCCCGTCCGGCTGGCGATTCTACGAGCCTTGGGCTTCCTCCGCCTCGCCGAGCGACAGGTCGAGCGTGCGCAGCTGCCCGCCGGCCGACTCGACGAGCCGCTGGACGCGCAACTCGGCCTGGCTCAGCGCGCGGGCGCAGTGCTCGTGAAGCAGCACGCCCTGCTCGTACAGCGAGATCGATTCCTCCAGCGGCAAATTGCCGGCTTCCAGCCGCGAGACGACGGTCTGCAGCTCGGCCAGCGCCCGGTCGAAGGGCAGGGCCGCGATACGCCGGCGCTCGGCGTCCTGCTCCAAGGGGGCCGCTGTCTGCTGGTCGGTCGCAGGCCGGTCGGTCATCGCCGCGAGTCTCGCACGCGCTCGAGTCGGGCGTCCAGCGACGCGCGCTGGAGGCGGATGTCGAGCGGATCTCCGACTTGCAGTCCGTCAGCGTCGCGCAGCACGCGGCCCTGGGCGTCACGCACGATCGAGTAGCCCCGCTCGAGCGTCGCGAACGGGCTGAGCGCCTCCAGCGAAGCCGCCCGGCGGGCGAGCGCCGCCCGGCCCTCGGCCAGCCTGCCACTCAGCACGGCCGGCAGCCTCTCCGCGCTGCGCCCCAGATGAGCGCGGTGCAGCTCGAGCCTGCCCTGCAGTACGCGCGTGGCCCGGTCGAGCAGGAGCCCGGCTCGCTCGCGCTCACCACGCAGCAGAGCGGCAGGCCGGAAGCCGTCCAGCGCGCGCCGCTCGTTGCGCAGGGCCCTGCCGCGTTCGGTCAGGGTCCGGCCACCCGACGACAGCAGGCGCGCGGCCAGCAGCTCGAGGTTGGCGCGCTCCTCCTGGCGCGAGGGCACGACCAGCTCCGCGGCGACCGAAGGCGTGGCGGCTCGGACGTCGGCCGCGAACTCGGCCAGCGTCACGTCCGTCTCGTGCCCCACGCCCACCACGACCGGTGCGGGGTGGGCGGCCACAGCGCGCACCACTTCCTCCTCGTTGAACGGCCACAGGTCCTCCAGCGAGCCTCCGCCGCGGGCCAGGATGACGACGTCCACCCGGCGGCCGGTCTGCGGATCCGTCCAGCGCGCGAGGCGGCGCAGGGCCGCCACGATCGTCTGCGAGGCGCCGCTCCCCTGGACCTGGCAGGCCGAGACGATCACATGGGCCAGCGGCCAGCGCCGGCCGAGCACCTTGGCCATGTCGTGCAGCACCGCGCCGCTCAGGCTGGTCACCAGCCCGATGTGCAGCGGGTAGGCCGGCAATGAACGCTTGCGCGAAGCCTCGAAGAGACCCTCGGCGGCGAGCTTGGCCTTGAGCGCCTCGAAGCGCAGGGCCAGGTCGCCGAAGCCGGCTGGCTGGAGGCTGTCGACGTAGAGCTGGTAGGCGCCCTGCGGCTCGAAGACGTCCACCCGACCGTGGGCCACCAGGCGCAGCCCGGTACGCGCCTCGAAGGGCATCATCAGCCGGTCGTCACGGAAGATCATGCAGCGCAGCTGAGCGCGCTCGTCCTTCAGCGTGAAGTAGCAGTGGCCGGCCGAGCTGACCGTCACCTGCCCGACCTCGCCTTCGACCCACACGTCGCGCAGCTCCGGTCGCCGCTGGACGGTCTCGCGCACCAGCCGGGTCAGGTCACCGACGCTGATGATGCGCGGCTTGGGTGGCGTGGCTGGTCCGGGCGGTCCGGGCTGGGTCGCGTCTCTCACGGCGATACGGTAGCCGCCCCGGCCAGCGCCCGTCCGGCGCAAGGACGGGTCGCGGTCCGGGCGCCTGCTGACTGGGCCGACCTTGCCCGGTGGCGGGGATCGAGGTTTGGTCAGAGTTTCGGGCAGATGCTGGGTGGGCCAACGCTAGTCGGCGTCGAAGCTGGAGGTTCGGTCAGATGTTGCCTCGGCCATCGTTACGCTGGAGATGGGCGACCGTCGGGATCGTTGAAACGCTGCGCACCGTGGCGGGCGAGCGCGGGCCCTGCCTGAAGCGTGTCGGAAGCTTGGCCGAAATCCGCGTAGTGTCGGCCGGGCCGGCGTCTGGCGGAAAAGCGGCGACGAACGCCCCGTTTCGGCGGAGCGTCGGGGCCTAGACGCGGGTCTGGTACTCCCCGGTGCGCGTGTCGATGCGGATCACGTCGCCGGCGTTGATGAAGAGCGGCACCTGCAGGACATGGCCGGTCTCCGTCGTGGCCGGCTTGCGCGCGCCGCTCTGCGTGTCGCCGGCAAAGCCCGGCTCGGTTTCCACCACGCGCAGCTCGACGGTGATGGGCAGCTCGACGCCGATCGTCTCGCCCTCGTAGGTGGTGCGGTCCAGCAGCATCCCATCGGTCAGGTAGCGGGTGACCTCGTCGAGCTTATCGGCGCTCATGGCGAACTGCTCGTACGACTCGGTGTCCATGAAGTGGAACTGGTCGCCGTCGCGGTAGAGGAACTGCACCTGGCGCTTGTCGAGGAAGGCCCTGGGCCACTTCTCGCCGGCCTGGAAGGTGCGCTCGACCGTCTGCCCGCGCTTGATGTTCTTGAGCTTGATGCGCACCTGCGCCGAGCCGCGGCCCATCTTGATGTGGTGGTAGTCGAGAATCTGCCACAACTCGCCGTCGAGCTCGATGGCCACGCCCTTGCGCAGTTCGCCGGTCGAGATCACCGGCCTATCCTAGCCGAGCAGCCGGCCGAGCAGCCGGCCGAGCAGCCGGCCGAGCACGCCTCACCCGACGACGGTTACCTCGCGCGTGAAGGAGGTCAGCCGCTCCAGCCGCCGCGCGTCAGCATCGAAGAGCACGAGGTCTTCGATGCGCACGCCGGTGATGCCGTCGAGGTAGATTCCCGGCTCGACCGAGAAGACCGTCGGCGAGGGCAGCGGCGCCTCCGGCGCCAGGCGGCCCAGCGAGGGCGCCTCGTGCGTGGCCAGCCCGATGCCGTGACCCAGCCCGTGGCCGAAGCGTTCGCCGTGGCCGGCATCCGCGATGACCGCCCGGGCGGCCCCGTCGATGGCCCTGTTCGACGGTCGCTCGCCATCGTCGACGGCCCGCTGGAGCGCCTCGAAGGCTGTCTCTTGCGCCTCGCGTACCAGCCCGTAGATGAGCCGGTCCTGCTCGCTGGGCGTGCCCACGAACAGCGTCCGCGTCATGTCCGAACGGTAGCCGCAGACCTGGGCACCGAAGTCGAAGAGCAGCACCTCTCCCTCGGTCAGCCGGCGCTCGCCGGGCGAGCCGTGGGGCAGCGCCGCCCGCGGGCCGGACAGGCAGGCCACATCGAAGGCCAGCGCCTCCGCGCCGCTCGTGCGCATCTCCCACTCCAGGCGCAGGGCCAGCTCTTCCTCCGTCTGGCCTGCCCTGATCTCCGGCAGCAGCCGCTCGAGCGCCGCGTCGGCCACGGCGCAGGCGGCGCGAATGCGCTCGATCTCGCTGGGCTCCTTCGTGGCGCGCTGTTCCTCCACCCAGCCCTCGACGGGCACCAGCTCCACCTCGGGCGCTGCCGCTGCCAGGCGCTGCCAGCTGGCGTGGCTGACAAAGCCCGCCTCGACGCCGATCCGCCGGACTATTCCGTCGGACGAGCCGATTGGGCGGAGGCCGCTCAGCATGTCCGGCCAGCGGCCGGCGAAGTCCTGGTAGACGACTTCCAGCCGGGCGTCGGGTGATTGCTCGGCCGCCTGCAGTGTGTAACGCGAGTCGGCCAGGATGACGACCTCATCGGCCGATACGAAGAACTGGCCCGAGTTGCCGGCTACCTTCTCCTCGCCGTCGGCCAGCTCGAAGCCGGTCAGGTAGCGGCTGTTCTCGCGGCGCACGCCGAAGTAAGCCTCGACGCCCTCCCTTTCCAGGCGTGCTCGCAGCGCGGCCAGGCGGGCGGGGCGGGCGGCGCGGTCGGCGGCGCGCCAGCGCTCGAGATCGGCCGCCGTTGGGCCGGCCAGCCGTGGAGCCTGGGCGATGCTCATTGGTTGCCTCTCACGTAACGCTCGACGTTCTGCATATGCTCCTCGAATGTGGTCGCGAAGGCGTGCGTGCGCGTGCCGTCGTTCTTGGCCACGAAGTAGAGGTAGCCAGCGCTCGTGTCGGGCTCCAGCACTCCCTGGATGGAGGCGAGGCTGGGCGAACGGATGGGTGCCGGCGGGATGCCGCGCTGGCTGTAGGTCTGGAAGCCGGTCAGCTCGCCCTCGAGCTGGACCTCGGCCATGGGCATGCCGATGGGCGCCCAGAAGACGTAGTCCACCCACTGCTCCAGCGGCAGCCGGTGCAGCCGGTTGGTGTCGAAGCCGTAGACGACCGTGGGGTCGGCGTTGAGCAGGCGCGTGGGCCACTGCGCCGGGTCCAGCCGGTTGAGGTACACGCCGGCGACCAGCGGGCGCTCCTCGTCGAGGGCCGCTTCCGCCTCGACGATGCTGGCCAGGGTCATGACCTGGTGGAAGTCCTCCAGCGGCTCCGGCCTGCTTTTATCGAGCAAGCCCCCTATTTCCGCCTGGCGCCTGTCGAGCAGCACGCGCAGCAGACCCTCCGCGTCGATGTCGCGCTCAACTTCGAAGACTCCGAAGCCCAGGTAGCCCTCCAGCCTGCGCCCGTCGGGCAGGGAGGCCAGCATGGGATAGTCGGCCAGCAGCTCGGCCGGCGGCTGGACGGCCAGGTTATAGAAGTCGGCCTCGCTGAACTCCGGCCAGCTCTCGTTGAGCAGATAGGCCGTCACCTGCTCGATGCGCAGGCCGTCGCGCAGGGCCACCGTCGTGCGGTTGGTCGGGGCGCTGGGCGGCGCCTGCAGAGCCTGCGCGACCTGACGTGGTGACATGGCCCGCTGCAGCGTATGCGCGCCTGCCTGCAGGCGGCTGCCGGCGCCCTCGATGATCAGGATGTAGGAGAAGGCCAGCCGATCCGTGACCAGCCCCCGGCCTACCAGGTCGTCGGTGATCTGGCGGCTGCTCGTGCCGGGAGGAATGATGAACTCCACCGGCGTGTCGTCCGTGCCGCCCGGCTGATCGAGACGCTCAGCCATGTCGTCGCGCACGGCGTCCGCGATGAAGGGCATGCGCAGCCAGTCCGGGTTGTCCTCGGCCAGTGAGCGAGCCAGCCCACCGAAGATGGCCGGCAGCGTGACCACCGCCGCCAGGGCTACGGCGGCCAGCACGACTAGCAGGACGAGCAGCCGGCGCCCTCCGCCGCCGCCTTCCGAACGGCGCGGCCGGTAGCTGCCGTTGCGCACGTCGCCCGGCGCACCCCGTCGCACCCGAGTCTGGGTGCCCATCTCCGGCTGGGCCATCCTGCTGCGTACCCCCTGTCTCGGCTGCCTCACCCGCTGCCAGCCGGGCGGCGGCGGGCATCCAGCTCTGCCTGCAGGATCAGCCGCGCCGCCTCGCGGTCGACGCTCGACCGGCGCGCCAGCCGGGCCGCCGGCGAGGGCGGTCCGCCGCTGCGCCCGCGGCGCGGCCGTCCAACCAGGGATTCGGCACGCTCGCTGGTCAGGCGCTCGTCGCGCCAGCTCAGGGGAAGGCCCAGCGCGGGCAGCACCTCTGCCGCCCAGGCGCGGGTGACGGCCGCCTGCTGCCCCTCGCTGCCGTCCATGTTGCAGGGCAGGCCCAGCACCAGCTCGTCGATCCTCTGCTCCTCCGCGAGCCGGGCAAGCACGGCGCCGTCACGCGCCGGCGACGCGCGCCCCAGCGTGGTCAGCGGGCGGATCTCGCCGGTCTCCGTGTCGGCGACGGCCAGTCCTATGCGACGTGCGCCCAGATCTATGCCAAGTAGTCGGCTCAAGGGCCCTCCCGCGGCGGCAGTATGGTCAGGTTGATTCGCGCAACCTGCTCCGGAAGGCGGTCCACGACCTCGGGCCAGAGGGAAATGGCGACGCTGCCGTGCTGCTCAAGTATGGCCCTTGCCTCCGAAACCGGCTTGCCTCTCACTCCCTCCAGCAACGCCGCCCGGTCGGGCTGGCTGTACACCTGCGCGCTGGCCGAGGCGCGGTAGACGACCGTCTCGCCGATGACCTGCCCGGGCGTATGCGAGGTGGCGATGCCCTCGTCGACGAGTGACCGGCCGGTACCCAGCGACGAGCGCAGCTGATCGGCCGCCAGTTGCTCGACGAGGGCCTCGTCTACGGCCAGCACTCTGGCCGTCACCCCCAAAGCCAGGCTGAACTCCGGGCCCACCCCGCCCACCAGCTCGGCGGCCGAGGGCTCGGCCAGCGGCAGGTCCGTGCTTACCGAGGTGGGGAAGGTGGTCAGCCCGCGCGGCGTCGTGGCGGGATCGGCCAGGCGAGCCGTCAACTCCTCCGACAGGGCGCCCGTCAGCGTCTCGAGCGCCGCGTCGTAGTCCTCCTGCGTGACGACAAGCTGCTCCAGGCGGGTGCCGCCGCTGGTGGGCTGCAGGTTGCTGACGAAGACGACGGCAGCGGCCAGGTCGGGCGGCAGCTCGGTGATGGCCTCGGCCGGGACGTTGCCGCGCGGGCCCGGCGCCGTAGCCAGGACCGGGGCATCGACATGCGTCCGGCCGGTGGCGAAGGAGGCCTTGGGCACGATCACGCTGGTGACCGTCGCGAACTCGATGCCGTCCGCCGTGGAGACGACCGTGCCCGCCGGAATGGGCACGTCGAAGACCGTGTTCTCGCTGCTGAAGCGGACGGTGCCGCTGGCTGCCTCGCGCACGATCTCCAGGCCCGTGGCGGAGAAGTCTTCCTCCACGCGCAGGACCATCTCGAGCTGCTGGGCCGGGATGAGGCCAGCCGAGGCGTCGGGCACGGCGACCTCAGGATCGGCCGTCACGCGCACCTCGAGCGGGCCCAGCGGCTGGGTGTGCGGGCGCAGCTCGATGGTGGCCGTGGGCAGGTAGACGTAGGCCAGGTACAGCCCGCCGGCAAGCAGGCCGCCCAGCAGCCCGAGCGCGAGCAGCGGCAGCACAGCCGCCCGGCGACGGCTGCGCCCGCGGGCACCCGCAGCACGTCCGCCGGCAGCGTCGGGCGAGGCATCTGGTCGGGCATCGGGCAAGGTCGTCTCCCCGGCCCGGCCGCCGGGCAACGGCAATCGGCGTGTCGCCTCCGCCTCACCGACCGGACGAAGCCGGCCGCTCGGCGCGCTTGAGGCGGCTCCGGCCGAGGCGGCCCCAGCTGCGGCGGCCCCAGCTGCGGCTAGTGCCGGCCCCACCAGCGGCGTCCCGCCGGACGACGTCACGGTGGTCCCGCTGTCTCCTTCCGAGCGCGGACGGGGGCGCGGTGCGCCGGGCAGCCGGGCGCCGGCCGGGGCAAGCGCCTCGTCCTGCCGCCGGAAGTTTTCCAGCGCCTGCTCGGCTGCGCGGACGGTGTCGTAGGCCGGCAGCCCGGCCGAGACTGCCAGCGCGCGCACCGTCGGCTCGTCGCTGACGGCCACCAGGTTGATGCCCTGCTGGTGGGCCTCGCGGGCCAGTAGCTTGAAGTTGATCCGGCTCGTCCCGATGCGCGACGAGCGGGACAGGACCAGTACGGCCTCCGGCTCGCCCAGCGTGCGCAGGCGGCTGACGGCGGCCGTGATCTCGTCCTCCGGCTCGAGGTAGATGTTGGCCGGCACCGCTCAGACCTTCATGTGGCGCAGCACGCGGCGCAGGGCGGCGTCGAGCGGTGCCTCCGGCGCGCTCATCTCGATCGCCTGGTAAGCCAGTCCGAGCGGCGGCACATCCTGCTCGTCAACCAGCAGGCCCGTCGCGTCGCGAACGGTCTGGATGCGCTCGGGCCCGATGGATTCGATCTGCGGCGGCCGGGCGAACGGAAGATGACGCGCGAAATCGGGCGCGCGCAGGATCGCCCCGATGTGCGGCAGGCGCGAACCGCCCCCGCACAGGTAGATGCGTCCGGGCAGCATGCCCTCCTTGGCGAACTCCTCCAGCACCAGCTCGACGCCCGCGGCCCACACGGCGACGTCCTCGCCAATGATGCTCTCCACCTCGTCCTGCCGCTCGACGGCCAGGCCACGCGCGTAGTCGACCTTCACTTCCTCGGCGCGCGCGAAAGGCAGGTCGAGGCGGTCGGCCAGCGACTTGGTGAAGGCCCGTCCCCCAAGGGCGAACATGCGCGTGCCCTCGATGCCGCCCTTGCGCACGAGGGCGATGTCGGTCGTGCCGCCGCCCACGTCGATGAACAGGGCGCCGGTCTGGTCGATCTGGTCGTCGCGCAGGCAGCGCGCCACGGCATAGGGCTCGGCCACGATGGCCAGCAGCTCCAGGTCCAGCTGGCTGGCCACGCTCTGCAGCGCGCCCAGGTGGACCAGCGGGGCGAAGGCGTTGAAGATGCTGATGCGCACGTGGCGGCCCTGGAAGCCAACCGGGTTGGTCACGGCGTAGCCGTCGATCGAAGCGCCCGTGACGGCGGCATGCACGAGCTTGATGTCGACGTTGGGCAGGCCGGTCTCCCAGGTGATCGTCCGCTCCGCCTCACGAAGCGCGTCACGCTGGACGGCATCCATCAGCGTCAGCAGCTCCTGCGCGCCGATGGGCCGGTCCGGCCGCCGGCGCTCCTGGTTGTGGCTGGTGGTGAAGCCCTTGACCAGCTCGCCGGCGATACCGATGACCACCTGGCTGGAGCGGAAGCCGGCCATCTCCTCCGCCTCCTGCAAGGCAACCTGGCAGTTGTCCACCACGGCGCCGATGTCGGCCACGGTGGCCGCCTGCATGTGGGCCAGCCCCTGCCGGCGGCGGCCGACCCCACGGACCACGCCGACGCCCTGGCCGTCTATCTCGAAGACGAGCGCCTTGGCGAACTCGGTGCCAATGTCCAGCGCGGTGCAGGCCACCAGGCCGCCGGTCTCCTCGCGCTGCAGGAAGCGCCGCCAGAAGGCCATCCGCCGGCCGTCAGGCGGTCGAGTCGGGCGGCCGCTCACGGCCGTCGCCGCCGGCCAGCGCCTCGGCCACCGCCTGGCGGATTGCTGCCAGGGCGGAAGGCAGCCGGTCGCGCCGCGTGCCCCTTGCCTGGGCCATTTCCGGCTTGCCGCCGCCGCGGCCGTCCATCAGGGCCGCGCCGGCACCGACCAGCACGCCGGCCGACACGCCGCGCGACACCAGATCCTGGCTGACAGTCACGAACAGCTGCGGCTCGTCCGCCTCCAGCGCCAGGACGATGACGCCCTCGCCCAGCTCGGTACGGACCTCCCTGGCAAAGCCCTGCAGCTCCTTCATCGATTCGAACGGCGCGGCGTAGGCCAGGAAGCGCGTGCCGTCGAGTGCCTCCGCGCCGCGGGCCAGCTCGGCGGGCCGGGCCCGGCCGCTCGCGCCACCCTGGCGCAGGCGGCGCTCCAACTCCCTGGTCCGTTCCTGCAGCTCCGCCACGCGCTCGGGCACTGCCTCCAGGCTGCGCGCGCCGACCTGCGCGGCCAGCCGCTCGAGCAGCTCGAAGCGCTCGGCGACGAGGGTCTCCGCCGCCTCGCCGGTGACCGCCTCGATTCGGCGCATGCCGGAGCCGATTGAGCGCTCGGCGGTGATGAAGAAGTTGCCGATCTGGCCGGTGGCGTGGCAGTGCGTGCCGCCGCACAGCTCGCGGCTGTAGCCATCGACGAACACGACACGCACCTGCTCGCCGTACTTCTCGTCGAAGAAGGCGTCGGCGCCCGCCTCCATCGCCTGGGTCATGGTCATGTGGCGCGGCTCGACCGGCTTGTCGTCGCGAACCACGCGGCGCACCTCAGCCTCGATGACGCGCTTCTCCTCGTCGGTCAGCGGCCTGTCCGAGGGGTAATCGAAGCGCAGGTAATCGGGCGTTACGAGCGAGCCCTGCTGGCGGGCGCTCTCGCCGACGGTGTTGCGCAGCGCGCGGTGGAGCACGTGCGTGGCGGTGTGGTTGCGCATCGTGCGCGCCCGTCGCTCCGCGTCGACCTCGGCGCGCAGCGTTTCGCCGACGGCCAGCGCGCCGTGCAGCGTGCCGCGGTGCACGATCAGCCCGGCCGCGGGTCGCTGCGTGTCTTCGACGGTGAAGACGACCGAGCCGTCGGCCGTGCGCAGCACGCCGCGGTCGCCGATCTGCCCGCCGCCCTCGGCGTAGAAAGGCGTCTGGTCGAGCACGACCTCCGCCTCGGCCGAGGCCTGGTGGCGCAGCTCGATCTCCGGCACGGCGGCCAGCCGCTCGTACTCGGTGCCGTCGCGCAGGATGGCCACCACCCGCCCCTCGGCACTGGTCGTCTCATAGCCGAGAAACTTCGTCGGCCCGGGTCCCGTGAGGACTGTCGCGTCGTGCGCCTCGCCTGTACCAGATGCGGCTCCCGCCCGGGCGGCGACCTGCTCGTAGAGCTGCTGCATGCCGGCGTGGCGGGCCAGCTCGGCCTTCTTGCCGCCCCGGCTCCGCTCTCGCTGCTCGGCCAGCGCCGCCTCGTAACCCGCGCGGTCGACGCGCACGCCGTACTCGGCCGCCAGCTCGACGGTCAGGTCGATCGGGAAGCCGTAGGTGTCGTGCAGCCGGAAGGCCACCCCGCCGGGCAGCAAGGGGGCGTCCGCCGGTAGCTCCTCCGCGCTGCGGCCCACCCGCCGCTCCGCGCCGGTCAGCGAAATGAGCGCCTCTTCGAAGTGGATCGTCCCGGCGTCGAGCGTGCGCTGGAACTGGCGCTCCTCGGCCAGCACCTTGCCGCGGATCTCGTCGCGCCGCTCCTCGAGGTAAGGGTAGGCGTTGGCCATCGTCTCGACGACCACGCCGGACAGGTCGGCCAGAAAGGGCTCCGTCCGGCCCAGCAACCGTCCGTGGCGCACGGCCCGGCGCAGGATGCGGCGGAGGACGTAGCCACGGCCCTCGTTGGATGGGCGGACGCCGTCGGCGATGAGGAAGGTGACGGCGCGGACGTGATCGGCGATGACCTGGTAGCTGAAGCGTTCGTTCTCGAACTGCTCGGGGTCGTGCCCCAGCAGTTGGCGCATGGCGTCGTGAATGGGCGTGAACAGGTCCGTGTCGTAGTTCGTCGCGACGCCCTGTACCACGCTCGCCAGGCGCTCCAGGCCCAGGCCCGTGTCGACGCTCTTGAAGGGCAGCGGCACGCGCGGCCCGTCGGGCTGCTGGTCGAACTCCATGAAGACCAGGTTCCAAATCTCCAGCCAGCGCGGGCAGTGCTCGGAGTGGTCGGGGATGCAGTGCGGGCCCTCCGAGAGGTGCGCTCCGCGGTCGTAATGGATCTCGCTGCACGGCCCGCAGGGGCCCACGTCGGCCATGCGCCAGAAGTTCTTGTCGTCACGGGCTTCGACGTTGCCCCACTTGGCCATGCGCTCGGGCGGCAGCCCGATCTCGTCGCGCCAGACGGCCCAGGCCTCCTCGTCGTCTGTGTAGGTGGTGGCAGCCAGCCGATCGGGCGGGATGCCGTAGACCTGGGTGAGCAGCTCCCAGGCCCAGTGGATGGCCTCGCGCTTGAAGTAGTCGCCGAAGCTCCAGTTGCCCAGCATCTCGAAGAAGGTGTGGTGGCGCGGCGTCCGGCCGACCTCCTCGAAGTCGTTGTGCTTGCCGGCCACGCGCAGGCAGCGCTGGACATCCACGGCGCGCTTGTAGGAACGCGTCTCGGCGCCGGTCAGCACCCCCTTGAACTGGACCATGCCGGAGTTCGTGAAGAGCAGCGTCTGGTCGCCGGCCGGCACCAGGCTGGCGCTGGGCACGACGGTATGGCCTCGCTCGGCGAAGAAGTCGAGGAAGCGCTGGCGAACGTCGGCGGCCGGCAACCAGGGGATCGGCGCGCCGTCCTCTCGGAAGGTGCGTTCCGACATGAGCTAAGAGTAGCGAAAGGGTGGCCCCGGCGGCTGGCCGGCGGGCGGCCCGAGCGGCGCGCCCGGACCATGGCGCGCAGCGGCAGCCGGCAGGCGCAGGCGATCGCCACCGAAGCCTGTGCGATGCCTCAGCACCTGCACGACTACTTCACGCTGAAGCGCTGGCATGAGCGCCCGAGCCGAGAGTTGCGGCCGCCCGAGCCGCGACCCTCCGTGCTCGCCCCACGCACGACACCCCCGCCGACAAGGGTCCCACGCGGCCGACGCAGCAACTTATCGACGGGCGTGTGCAGGAAGTAGCACTGGAGATGCTGACGGCAGGCTCAAACCCCCGGCGGGCTCCGGACGGCCCTGCGCATACGAAATCCCCGCGAGCCCCGTGAGTAGACTGACCTGGGTCGACGTGGTCGGGCCGCATGGGCCGGTTCTGCTCCGGTCGGACGTAAGATGGCTGCATGTCGGTCGACTCCGTAGGGCTCAGCTGCCCCAGCTGCCAAAGCGCGGTTCCGCCCGACGCCCGCTTCTGCGCCAACTGCGGGCAGCCGCTGGCCGGCGCCAGCGCGGACGACACCAAGCGCCAGTCCCGCCTCACGGCGGCGGCGCCGGCTCCACTTGTCGACAAGATGCGCGCGACCAAGCTGACCGGTGAGCGCAAGCCCGTGACAGCCCTCTTCGCCGACATCGTGGGCTCGACCGCCCTGGCCGAGCGGATGGACCCGGAGGACTGGACCCAGATCATCAACGAGGCGTTCGATTTGATGTCGAAGGCCGTCTTCCGCTACGAGGGCACCATCGCCCAGCTGCAGGGCGACGCGATGCTGGCCTTCTTCGGTGCGCCGGTGGCCCACGAGGACGACCCCGAGCGGGCGGTCCGGGCAGCCCTCGACATGGTCAGCGAGGTGGAGGAGTTCGCCCGCCAGCTGAAGCAGGTGCACGGCATCGAGTTCGCCATCCGCGCGGGCATCAACAGCGGGCCGGTGGTGGTCGGCAACGTGGGCACTGACCTGCGCTACGAGTACACGGCGCTGGGCGACGCCGTCAACACGGCGGCGCGCATGCAATCGGCGGCAGAGCCTGGCACGATCCTGATCGCGGCCGGCACGCAGCGCCACGTGGCGGGCGCCTTCGAGCTGGAGGACCGCGGCGAGATCGAGGTCAAGGGCAAGAGCGAGCCCGTCCACGCCTACCGCGTGCTGGCCGCACGGGCCACGCCGGCCAACCGGCGGGGGCTGGCCTCGGTGGGCCTGGAGAGCCCCATGGTCGGACGCGACGCGCAGCTGCGCCAGCTGCTCGACCTGTGCCAGGTGGTCCGTGCCGGGCGCGGGCGGCTGGCCTTCGTGCTGGGCGAGCCGGGCATCGGCAAGAGCCGACTGCTGATCGAGCTGCGCCGATCCGTCGAGACGGGCGCCGCCAGCGGCCCGCCGCCGCTCTGGCTGGAGTGCCGTTGCGTGTCGTACGGCCAGAGCCTGCCCTACCACCTGCTGCTGGACCTCGTCCGCGGCGCGCTCCAACTGCCACTGGGCGCGGCCGGGCAGTCCGGACGCGAGCGTTTCGACGACGGCCTGCGAGCCCTGCTTGGCGAGCAGGCGACCGACGTGTCGGCCTTCCTGGCCCACCTCCTCAACCTGCCCCTGACGGCCGACGAGGCCGACCGCACCAAGCTCGACCGGGAGTCGCTCCAGCAGCGCTACGCCGCCGCCACGCACCGCCTGCTGCGGGCCATGTCGGCCCGGCAGCCACTGGTCGTCGTGGCGGAGGACGTCCACTGGGCCGACGCCGCCTCGGTGGCCGTCTTCCAGATGCTGCTGCCACTGATGGCCCAGCACCCGATCCTCTTCCTGGCTGCGCTGCGCCCTGACACGGAGTCGGCCGGCTGGCAACTGGTCAGCCTTGCGCGCCAGCACTTCGGCCAGGCGCTCGCCGAGATCGTGCTCGAGCAGCTGAGTGATGCCGACAGCCGGGCGCTGGTGGCCAACCTGCTGGTCATCGAGTCGCTCCCGCCGCACGTGCGTGACCAGATCCTGGCCCGCGCCGACGGCAACCCCTTCTTCGTCGAAGAGGTCGTGCGCATGCTCATCGAGCGCGGCGTGATCGAACGGCAGGGAGAGCACTGGCGGGCAACGGCGGAGATCGAGGGAGTGGAGATACCGGCCACGCTGCACGGGCTGCTGCTGGCCCGCATCGACCAGCTGCCCGACGCCGCCAAACGCAGCCTGCGCGTGGCTTCGGTCATCGGCCGGCAGTTCCCGGTGAGGGTGCTGGAACGCGTCCTCAGCGAGTCGATGAGCGAGCCGCTCGGCGAGTCGATGGAGGTGCGCGGATGACCGACATGCAGCTCGATACGCTGGAGGCCAAGGGACTCGTCAAGCTGGTCGCCTACCAGCCGGAGCTGGAGTACCTCTTCCGCCACGTGCTCGTACAGGACGCCGCCTACGGCTCGTTGCTCAAACAGGAGCGGCGGCAGCTGCACCGGCTGGTGGGCGAGTCCATCGAGCAGGTATACGCCGATCGCGCCAGCGAGCTGGCCGGCATTTTGGCCATGCACTTCGAGCTGGCCGGCGATGCGGACAGGGCCATTCGCTATCTGCTGGCCGACGGCCACTACGCTCTCGAGCGCAACGCCCTGCGCGAGGCCTTCTCGGCCTTCGAGCGTGCCCGTGCCCTGCTGCCTGCGCCGGCGCCGGACGAGGATCCGGCCACGCTGCGCCAGCGCGTGGAGATCGAGTTGGGCCGTGCCCGAGCCGGCTACAGCTTCGCCGAGCCGGACCCGATGGTTGCCGACCTGCGTGCCACGGTCGAGCCGGCCGAGCGGCTGGGGGATCTGGAGCTGATCTGGCAGATCCACCTGTACATCGCGCTCATCCAGCTCGAGAGCGGCATCAAGGCCACCGAGCCGAGCGTGCAGCACTCGCTCAAGCGCGTATCGGAGATCGGCGTGGCGCTCGACGACCCGTCGCTGGGCGCCCTGCCTCTCGCCCTGGTGGGGCTCAACAAGGTCTTCCTGGGGCCGGTCCGGGAGGGCGTCGAGGCACTGGAGAAAGCCATCCCGCTGATGGAGCAGCGGCGCGACTTCATAGGGGCCGCCTTCTCGCGCGGCTGGCTGGCGATTGGCTACGCCACTTTGGGCGAGTTCGACAAGGCCGACGCCGCCGCGCTTCACGCCAAGAACGAAGCCGCCCGCGGCGACCTCATCGCCCAGCTGGACGCGGCGATCACCGAGGCCATGGTCGCCTCGCTGCGCGGCGAGCTCGACGAGGCACTGCCCATCGCCAAGGCCTGCGTCGAGCGCTCGCAGGAGACCGGCGCGACCGTCTGCGCCGTCGTCAGCTTCTGGGTGCTGGGCGACGTCTACCAGCGGCAAGGCCGCTTCGACGCCGCGCGCGAAGTGCTGCAGTTGGGCTACGACCTCGCGCCGGCGACCGGCAACGCAGGCGTCGTGTGGCGACCCACGCTGCACGCCTGGCTGGGCACCGCACAGGCCATGCTGGGCGTGTCGGATCCCGCCGACGAGCGCTGGGAACCGGCACTCGCCACGGCGCGCAGCGTGGAGAACAAGGTCGGCGAGGCCGGCATCCTCTGGAAGAGGGGTGAGGTGCGCTCGCAGGCCGGCCAATATGCGGATGCCATCGAGGACTTCCGCGCCAGCGCGGAGCTATACCGCGAACAGGGCGCCCGGCCCACCCTCGCCCGTGTCCTGCGCGCCTGGGGTGTGGCACTGCGCGCCGCCGGCGACCAGGCGGCAGGTGACGCGAGGCTGCGCGAAGGGCTCGCCCTCTTCGAGGAAATGGGCATTCGCCGCGAGGCAGACGAGGTTCGCCAACTCCTGGCCTGAGCCCCTCGCCTCAGACGGCCGTCGCCCGCAGCGTCGGCCGAAGCCTCAGCGGCGGCCGGCCGCCTCCTCCACGCCGCGCCGCAGACGATCTGCTCCGCGCGCCAGGCCGGCACCCGCCGCGCGCACTGTGCGCTTGGCTCGATCGACGGCCGCCGCCGGCCCGCGCACCATTTCCTCGGCCGCCTCCACTGTCGCGCGCAGCGATAGCAGAGTGGCCTCGCTTTCGTCGAGCAGCGCGTCGACGCGCTCCAGGCGTGGTTTCAACTCCGTGCTCAGGCGCGTGAGATTGGAGCTCGTCACGCGCAGGTCGCTGAGCGTAGGAGCGAGTTGCTGATCCACCAGGCGCAGGCTCTCCTGCGCAGCGCGCGTCAGGACGCGCACGTCGTCCACTAGCCTGCGCAGCGCCACGACCAGCACGATCGCGGCCACGGCCACGACGGCCAGGGCCAGTATCCCGGCGGCGGCCAGCACCAGTAGCAGCTGCTCGTCCGTCATGCGCGGCGACCGCCTCCCTGCTCGCGGGACGGCGCCAGCATGCCAGCCGCGACGGTCAGCCCGATGCCCAGCCAGGCCAGCAGCGACGACCAGAGAAAGCTGAAGTCGCCGATACGCAGCGGATCCGGCAGGCGCAGGCCCAGGGCCTGGCCGGCGAACGCCCCCAGCACCGCGGCGATCAGCACGAAAGCCACGCTCAGCCCGCCACTTCCGCGCAGCAGCAGGTACAGCCCGCTGTGGAAGATGCCCACGAGCACCGACAGGACCGGCGCCGGGCCCAGCTCAGGCACCGCTGATTCGCCCCCCGCCGATGACCTCCTCGCCGTCATAGAAGACGGCCGCCTGGCCGGGGCTGGGCGCCCAGGCGGCGCGGTCCAGCTCCACCGTCCAACGCCTATCGTCCTCCGCTCCCGGGCGTCGCCGGACGGCGCCCGGTACCGGTTCGGCTCGGTGGCGGATGCGCACGCTGGTCTCGAACTCGTCGCGGGCCGGCGGGCGGCCGGCAACGAACGAGACGGCCTCGAGCTCAAACTCGCGCCGGTAGAGGTCCTCCCGCCGGGCCAGCGTCACGACGTTGGCGCGGGCGTCGATCGAGCCCACGTAGCGCCGCTCGCCGAGGGCGACTCCCAGCCCCTGGCGCTGGCCCACCGTGTAGGCAGCTGCGCCGCGATGCTCGCCCACCTGCCGGCCGTCGGCATCGAGCAGCGGACCGGGCTGCTCCTGCCAGCCGGCACGCTCGCGCAGGGCCTCGCGGTAGTCGCCACCGGGCACGAAGCAGATCTCCTGGCTCTCCGGCTTGTCGGCTGTGGCCAGCCCGTGGCGGCGGGCAACCGACCGCACCTCGGGCTTGGTCAACTCGCCGAGCGGGAAGCGGACGTGGCGCAGCTGGTCCTGGCGCAGGCCGTAGAGGAAGTAGCTCTGGTCCTTGTCCGCGTCGCGCCCGCGCAGCAGGCGGTAGCGTGCGGCAGTCGGTGCCTGCTCGTCGATCGGTGCCTGCTCGTTGGTCCGACCCTCTACCGCGTCGACCCGCGCGTAGTGGCCGGTCGCCACCGCGGCGCAGTCGTACAGCCCGCGCGCCTTGCCCAGCAGTGCCCCGAACTTGACGTACGAGTTGCAGTCGACGCACGGGCTGGGCGTCCGGCCCTCGAGGTAGGCCGACAGGAACGGCTCGAGCACGCCGGCACCGAACTCGCGCTCGAGGTTGAGAACGTAGAACGGGATGCCAAGCTGGCCGGCCACGCGGCGCGCATCGTCGGCGGCATCGAGCGAGCAGCACGAACGGCTGAACTCACTGTACGAAGCGGCCGCGTCGTGCAGGC
>DATKBB010000017.1:0-4168 GCA_035514295.1 Candidatus Limnocylindria bacterium
ATTCGCGGCAGGCGACCCGGCCGGAGCGGCCGAAGCCGCACGAGACGCACTGCGCGGCTTCCGCGCGGTCGGCAACGCGGGCATGTACGCCATGGGCGCCAAGGCGATCGCCGCCTTCGAGCTGGCTGCCGGCGGCGATCCGCGACGAGTCGTCAGGCTTGCCTCGGCCGCCGACCGGCTCTTCGATGATCTGGGCGGCCCGCTGCAGATGATGGCGCTCTTCGGCGACCCGCTCGAGCCGGCACGAGCGCTGCTCGGCGAGGACGACTACGCGAGGGCCGCCGCCGAGGGCCGAGCGATGTCCCCCGATGAGGCCGTCGCCTATGCCCTCCAACCTGGCCTGGCGACGGCGACGGAATCCTCCGGCGAGGCCGACCCGCCCTAGGCCGCGACGTCCGCGCGCACCGCGACTGCTCGTTCGGCGGCGGTGGGGGTGGCGGGGTCCTCCAGCGCCGGCAGGTCGCGCGGCTCGAGCGTGCGCCACTCCGCGTGGGCCGTGATCGCCTCGTAGCCCCGGCCGAGCCGAAGCAGGCGCGGCTCGTCCCAGGCGCGGCCGATGAACTGGAGGCCAACAGGCAACCCGTCCGACAGCCCGCAGGGCACCGACAGGCCGGGCAGGCCGGCCATGTTGACGGGCAGCGTGCAGGCATCGGAGAGGTACATGGCGACCGGGTCGGCCAGGCGCGCACCGAAGTGGAAGGCGACCGTCGCGCTGGTCGGCGCAACCAGTGCGTCGACCGTCTCGAAGGCCTTGTCGAAGTCGCCCTTAATCAGCGTGCGCACCTTCTGGGCCTTGAGGTAATACGCGTCGTAATAACCCGCGCTCAGCGCGTAGGTACCGAGCATGATCCGGCGCTTGACCTCCGCGCCAAAGCCGCTGCCGCGCGTCTCGAGGTAGTCGGCGATGTAGTCCGCCCCGGACAGCCGAACCGAGCGGCCGTAGCGGACGCCGTCGTAGCGGGCCAGGTTGGCCGAGGCCTCGGCCGGGGCGATGATGTAGTAGGTCGCCAGGCCGTAGTCGGTGTGGGGCAGGTCCACGTCGACGATCTCCGCGCCGGCATCGGCCAGCGCGGCCACGGCCTCTCGGACGCGCGCCTCGACGCCGGGCTCCATGCCGGCCACGAAGTACTGCCGGGGCAGGCCCAGGCGCACACCGCGCAGTGACCCCGCCGCTTCGTCGTCAGACGCCGGCAGGGCGGCGAAGTAGTCCGGCACCGGCACGTCGGCCGATGTCGAGTCGCGCTCGTCGCGGCCGGCCAGTACGCTCAGCAACAGGGCCGCGTCACGCACGTCGCGCCCGAACGGCCCGATCTGGTCGAGCGAGCTGGCGAAGGCCACGATGCCGTAGCGGCTGACGCGGCCGTAGGTGGGCTTGAGCCCCACAGTGCCGGTCAGCGAGGCCGGCTGGCGGATGGAGCCACCCGTGTCCGTGCCGATGCCCAGCGGCACCTGGTAGGCCGCCACGGCCGCCGCGGAGCCGCCGCTGCTGCCGCCCGGCACGCGCTCGAGATCCCACGGGTTTGCAGTGGGGCCCCATGCGGAGTGCTCGGTGGAGGAGCCCATGGCGAACTCGTCCATGTTCGTCTTGCCGGGCAGTACGGCGCCGGCCTCGCGCAGGCGCTCGCTGATGTGGGCGTCGTACGGGCTGACGTAGCCCTCCAGGATGCTGCTGCCGGCCGTGGCACGCTCGCCGCGCGTCAGCACGAGATCCTTCAGGGCGACGGGTATCCCGAGCAGAGCGGGCAGGTCGCCGCCGGCACGCAGGCGCTCGTCCGCCGCGGCCGCCTGGGCCTGAGCGCGGTCCTCGTCGACCCACAGCCAGGCGTGCAGCGGGCGGTCCGTGGCGCGGATGCGGGCCAGGTGCGCGTCGGTCACCTCGCGCGCGGTGAAGTCACCGGCACGCAGGCCCGCGGCCAGCTCGTGGGCGTACAGGCGGGTCAGGTCGCTGCCCACGCTCAGCGGCCCTGCTCGCCCAGGATGGGCGGCACGGCGAAGTGCTCACCCGCCAGCTGCGGCGCGTTCGATAGTGCCTCCTCCTGCGACAGCCCGGGCCGAATTTCGTCATCGCGCAGGATGTTGTCGACCTCGATCGTCTGGGCGGTCGGCGAGATGTGCTCCGTGTCTAGCTCGGACAGCACGGCGTACTGGTCGAGGATGTGGTTCAGCTGGCCTTCCAATGGGCCCAGCTCATCCTCGGAGAGCCCCAGGCGGGCGAGGTGCGCTACATGCTCGACGTCTGCTCGCGAGAGGGTGGCCATGGTCGAAGGATAGCGTCGTATGGTGCGTGGGCAGGCGTGCCGCGCAGGGGTGCCGGGGAGATTACCCGGCCGCGGTCACTCCATGGGCAAGTCGCTCGACGCCGAAAGTGAAGGCCGAATCGACGTCGCCTCCGAGCCGGAAGGCGCCTGCCAGCTCCATGTCGATGAAGCCGTGCAGCCAGGCCACGAAAGTTCGCGCCGCGTCGAGCGCGTGCTCCTCGCTGCTCAAGTGGCCCGTGACACGGAGGATTGGCGCGCTGGCGCGCGCCAGCAGGTCGGACTCAGGTCGCCACTCGTCCGGCAGGTGCCCGAAGAGAAGGCCGTACGCGCCCGGGCGGGCATGCGCGAAGGCGCGCACAACGTCCGCCATCGCGCGCAGATCAGTGGCCGGTTCGCCGATCGTGGCGGCCTGCTCGAGCGTTTCGGCCAGCTCCGTGGCCAACCGGCCGATGACGCGGCGGACCAGCTCGTCTCGGCCCGCGACGTGCTTGTACAGCGACGGCGGCCTGACGCCGACTGCCTGCGCGACGCGTTGCATGCGGAGACCGGCCAGGCCTTCCTGCTCGGCGATGCGCAGGCCGGCGGCGACGATGTCGTCGAGCGACGTGCGTGCGGGTGCGGGCAATACGGGTCTCCCTGCGGCTATTGACATTAGCCTTGATGGCTACGTATCATAGCCTACATCGTCCAAACCACCGGAGGAAGGTCCACAGTGCAGCTCGCCACGTCGCTCCACCGCATCGGCTCCGACCAGGTCAACGCCTATCTCGTAGAGGGCGCTGACGGGCTGACGCTGATCGACGCCGGCCTGCCCGGTCATTGGAGTGAGCTGGAAGCGGAGCTCAGACGGCTGGGTCGGTCGATGGACGATGTGCGCGGCGTGGTGCTGACCCACGGCGACACCGATCACATCGGCTTTGCCGAGCGGCTGCGCCGAGAACGCGGGGTGCCGGTCTACGTTCACGAGGACGATGCGGCGCGCGCGCGCGGCGAGGTCAAGAAGCCCAACTCCGGCTGGGGTCCCGTCAGCTGGCGCGCCCTGCTTCGCTTCCTCTGGTACAGCGGACGCCGCGGCGGGATGCGCGTGCCGCCGCTCAGGCAGGTGGAGACCGTCGCGGATGGCGCGACGTTGGATCTGCCCGGCGCGCCGCAGATCATCCATCTCCCGGGTCACACGCCGGGCTCCGTCGCCGTATGGGTGCCGACGGTCGAGGCGCTATTCGTCGGCGATGCGCTCACGACGGACAACGTTCTCAGCGGCAGACCCGGGTTGGGACCGTCGCCCTTCACGCTCGACCTGCCGCGCGCGCTGGCGTCTCTCTCGCGGCTGCAGGAGCTGCCCGCGCGCTGGCTGCTGCCTGGGCACGGCACGCCCTGGCAGGGAAGTGTCGCCGACGCGGTCGCCCAGGTCCGCGCCGCGGCAGCCGCTTCCTAGCCGGCGCGACTCCCCTCCGCGGGCGCGAAGACGACGATCAGGCGCAGCTCCTCGCTGATGTCGTGGAAGCGGTGTTCCTCGCCGGCCGGCACGAAGATCGTGTCTGTCGGCTGAACCTCGCGCGTCTGCGCTCCCGCTGTGAACAGGCTCCGTCCACCGAGGACGACGTAGACCTCGTCCTCCGCGTGGGGCGACTGCTCGTCCGTGCCGCCGGCGGGCAGCAAGTGCAGGCCGGCGGACATCGACTCCACGCGCAGAAATTCGAGGTAGGCCTCGCCGGACGCCCGTAGCCGTGCGAGAAGCTCGGCCAGCGACTCGGTTTTCATGCCGCGACCTCGTCTCCGGCCAGCAGCCGACGGAAGTCTTCTTCATCGAGCACGGCCACGCCGAGCTCCTGCGCTTTGGCCAGCTTCGAACCGGCGTTCTCGCCCGCGACGAGGTAGTCGGTCTTCCGGCTGACGGAGCCGGCAGGCTT
>DATKBB010000018.1:0-27830 GCA_035514295.1 Candidatus Limnocylindria bacterium
GTCACGCTCGCCGACAGCTCGGTGGCCGCCATGGACGGCGCGCCGATCATCTCGTTCAGCGCCGAGAACCGCGAGAAGGCCGGCGTCAAGGCTGGCGACGAAGTCGAGGTGGAGCTGCGCCTCGATACCGCGCCGCGCGAAGTCAGCCTGCCACCCGACTTCGCGGCCGCCCTCGAAGCGGAAGAACAGGCCGCGCGGACCTGGGCCGGCCTGTCCTACTCCAATCGCCGCTGGCACGTCGAGTCGATCGAGGGTGCCAAGACGGACGAAACGCGCCAGTGGCGCCTCGCCAAGTCGGTGGAGGCGCTGCGTGCCGGACGACCTCGTTGACTGCCGGCTCGGGCAGGACGGACTAGGATGACCTCCATGACCGAAACGACGACCGTCGGCCCGGTCGAGGAGGCCGCCTCCAAGCCTGCCGACGCCACCGCTGACCTCGAGCAATATCGGATCGAGCTGACCGGCCACTGCTACCGCATGCTGGGCTCTGCATTCGAGGCGGAAGACGCGGTGCAGGAGACGATGATTCGCGCCTGGCGGGCGCTGGATCGCTTCGAGGGCCGCTCCTCGCTGCGCTCCTGGCTGTACCGCATCGCCACGAACGTCTGCCTGGACATGCTGGGCAGCCGAGAGCGCCGTGCCCGGCCCATGGACCTGCGCCCGGCCGGCAGCGCGGATGATGGTTTGCCGCCGCCGCTCATCGAAACGGCCTGGATCGAGCCCGTGCCGGACGGCGTCGTCCTGCCCGAAACGCCGGACCCGGCGGAAGCAGCGGTAGCACGCGAGTCGATCAAATTGGCCTTTGTGGCGGCGCTGCAGCACCTGCCGCCCAAGCAGCGCGCCGTATTGCTGCTGCGTGAGGTCCTGCGCTGGCGCGCGTCGGAAGTGGCGGAGCTGCTGGACACGTCCGTGGCCTCGGTCAACAGCGCTCTTCAGCGGGCACGCGCGACGCTCGACGAGCGCGGCCTCAGCCTGGACGAGGCGGCAGCGGCGGACCTCGACCAGGGCGACCGCCAGCTGCTGGCTCGCTACGTCGATGCTTTCGAGCGCTACGACATGGACGCGCTGACCGCGTTGCTGCACGAGGACGCAACCTGGAACATGCCGCCCTACGACCTCTGGCTACAGACGCACGCGGACGTGGTCAAGTGGTGCCTGGGGCCGGGCATCGGCTGTCGTGGCTCACGCCTGCTGCCGGTTTCGGCCAACGGCTCGCCGGCCTTCGCCCAGTACAAGCCCGCGCCGGAGGGTGGCTACGAGCCATGGTCGCTACAGGTCCTCGAACTGGATGGCGAGCAGATTCGCGGCATCACCTTCTTCCTGGACACGAAGCGCTGGTTCCCGCTCTTCGGCCTGCCGATGCGCCTCAGCGCAGGCTGAGCGCCGAGTAGATCGAGCCGAGGAAGCGACTGGGGACGCTGGCCAGCAGGCGCGTCTTGCGCAAGCCCACCTCCTCCGCCAGCCGCTGCCAGCTGCGGAATGACAGCGGATAGGGCACCCACGGATTGCCCTGATCGGTGTCGTACTCGACGAGCACAAGCCGTCCGCCCGGACGCAGGTGGCCCAGCACACCCTGCAGCAGCTGCGCCTTGTCGCGCACGAAATGCAACGAGTTGGCCATCACTATGCCGTCGAGCGTGGGCAGCTCGAGCGGGCCACTGAAGTCCGCAAGCTGCTGCACCAGCCTGGCGTCGGGGAAGCGCTTCGCCATGTCGACTGCTTGCTGGCGCAACGCCGACTTGTCGAGATCGACCGAGTGAATGACCGCCTGCGGGCCAAGGACGTCAGCCAGCGCCAGCGTGAAGGCCCCCGACCCCGAGCCAAGGTCCGCCCAGACCGGCCCCGCACCCTCCGCGCCGTCGCGGATGAGCGCGACGTGGTCGGCGTGCTTCAACCGACGATGGCGTAGGCGCGCACCGGCCAGGTCCCGAACTCGCGCACTCTGGGTGGGGCAGCATGGAAGCGGAAGCCCTTCTCGGGCAGCAACTCCAGGCCGCGCAGATGCTCGACGATCGGGATGCCGGCTGCCAGCAGGGTGGTATGCGCTGGCCGTCGACCATCGACGGTGTCATCGATGTTGAGCGAGTCGATGCCCACCAGCGCGGCCTCGTGCTCGACCAGCCACTCGGCTCCGTCGGCAGCCAGGAAAGGATGTTCTCCCGAGCCATAGCGCGCGGTGCCCCATTCACTCGCCCAGCCCGTGTGCAGGAGCACCGCCCGCCCGCGGACCTCCAGGCCCGCCAGCGCGGCGCGCCCGATCGCCCGTTCCGCCGCGCCTTCCACCCGCACCAGCACGCCCTCGAGGTCGGCCAGCTGCTCGAGCGGCAGGCCGGCCAGGTCCGTGCCGGAGTCGAAGCGGTGGAAGGGGCTGTCGAGGTAGGTGCCCGTGTTGCCCACCATGGTCACCCGCCCGATGCTGAACTCCGTCCCCGGCGCGTAGCGGGAGCGCGAGTCCGCCCGGCTCAGGAACTCGCTCATCTCGGGCGCGGGCAGGCCGGGGTAAGTGACCATCCCGTGCTCGATGGCATGGCTCAACTCGATCAGCCGCCGGGCCACCGTTAAGCTGCCCGGCTCGGTGTGTCGACGGGTCGGCAGACCTTGCAGGCCCTGTAGCCCAGGCGACGCGAGTCCTCCACCGAGCGCAGCGCGACTCTGTGCTCGGCCGTCACCCGCCGGGCGTGGCGGCAGGTCGGGTAGCAGTAGATCCGCGTCGTGTCGGAGCCGATGAAGCGCACCCCCGCCGCCGGCATCCGTTCCAGCTCCTGCGTGTCCACGCCCTCCGCCGCGAGGACGGCCCGCTTCGACTCGGGACCGCCCGCGCCGTACTGGCCGATGTGCCCGTCGCTGCGCACCACTCGGTGACAGGGGATGACGAAGGGAATGGGGTTGCGCGCCAGCGCGTTGCCCACCGCCCGCACTGCCCGCGGCCGGCCGATCTCGGCCGCCACCCAGGCGTAGGGTCGGACCTCGCCGCGCGGGATCTCCAGCGTCTTGAGCAGGACCTGGCGCTCGAAGTCGGGCAGCTGGGCCAGGTCGACCGGCGCCGGTCCCCGCCGTGCGCTGCGGCCCCAGACGTACGCGTCTATCGCCCGCGCCACCTGCGCCGGAGCGGCGGCCAGGCGCTTGATCGGCCGGCCGAAGGTAGCCCCGAACTCCTCCTCGAACTGGCCCGGGTCTATTGCCCGGCTCACTAGCGAGATGCCCGTAGGACCGAAGGCCACGTAGAGAGGACCGATCGGACCTTCGACCTCGACGTAGCCTTCCAGCAGCCCCAGCCGCTCGCCAACCTGGGCGGAGAGGCCCGCCGGGGCCGGCTGGCGTAGGTCGCGCAGGCCCTGCCTGATGTTCCCATTGATCGCCGTGCTGGTCATCAGACCGCCTCCCGCTGCCGATTGTTCTGTTCCGCCCGCTCGTAGGCTGCGCGCAGCAGCCGCACCCCGCGATGGACGTCCGATTTGACGGTCCCCACCGGCCGCTCGAGCGTCTGCGCAAGCTCGGCGTAGCTCAGCCCCTCGACGTGGCGCAGCGCGACCGGCAATCGGTAGCGCGGCGGTAGCTCGTCCAGCAGTGCCTGCCAGAAGCGCCGCTCCTCCCGTCGCACGGCCAGCCGGACCGGCTCGTTGCCCACCACCGCCCGGCTCTCGGCCGCCTGATCCAGCTCGGCGTCCGTGGGCCTGCCGCGCAGCCAGTTGCGTGCCTGGTTCAGCGCTATGCGCGCCAGCCACGGCCGCAGCTTCAGCTCACGCACGCGCTCGGCCGGGTAGCGCGAGAGCGCACGGTAGGCGCGCACGAAGGCCTCCTGGGCCACGTCCTCCGCGTCCGCCGGCCGGCGCACCACGCGCAGCGCCACGCCGAAGACCAGGTCCTGGTGGAGCGTAACCAGCTCCATGAAGTTGCCGTCCAGGTCGCGGCTTAGCCGCTCGCCAAGCTCCATACACACACCGGAATAACACATCTCCGTGCGTGTTGGTTGCAGGCTTCAGCCGAGTACGAAGCCCTCGCCCAGCGGGTCGCGCTCGTCGACGACCAAGGTCGCGCGGCCGGTGATGTAGGCCGTGCCGGCGATGCTGGTCACGACCGCCGGCTTGTCGCCTAGCGTCGTCTCGGCCTCCAGACGGCCCAGGAAGTGCTCGCCGGTGATGCCGGCGTTGACGATCTCCTGGCCCACTTGTAGGTCGCCCCGCGCGTGGAGCTGGGCCAGCAGCGCGCTCGTCCCCGAGCCGCAGGGCGAGCGATCGAGTTCCGCGTCGGCGAAGATCGTGGCGTTGCGCAGGTGCGCCTCACGCGCCCGGCCGTCCGGTGAGGTGGCCGGCTCGCGGTCGACGATGATCGTGCCGTAGACGAAGCCCAGGTCCGTATCCGTGGGATGGGTGGGCGTGTGCTCGCGGCGCAGGACGTCCGTGATGGCGGCGCCCGCGCGGCGCAGGGCGTCGGCCTGCTCCGGCACGACGCGCAGGCCAAGCTCGGCGGCATCGACGATGCCGTAGTAGGCGCCCCCGAAGGCCAGGTCCACCTCCAGCCCGCCTCTTTCCGCCGCCGACCCGTGGAGCTGGACGCCGTCCAGCCCGACGGCCAGCGAGCGGGCGTGAAGGTAGGCCGGCACGTTGGTGAAACGCACGCCTTCGACCAGAACGCTGCCGTCCGGTTGGCGGACGGTGCTGGCGCTTGCCGTCAAGTGACCGGCGGCCACCTCGTAGCGGATGGTCGTGACCGGCTCGCCGGTCGGGTAGAGGCCCTCCTCCAGCAGGCCGACCGTGACCGCGATCACGCCGTGGCCGCACATCGTGCTGTAACCCTCGTTGTGCATGAACAGCAGGCACACGTCGGCGTCCGACGAGTAGGGCGGCAGGAGCACGGCGGCGTACATGTCGCGGTGACCGCGCGGCTCGTGGACGACGAGGCGGCGGATGTGGTCGGCGTTGTCGCGCGCCCAGGCCCGCCGCTCGAGAACGGGCAGGTGGGGAACTGCCGGATAACCGCTGCGGATCATGCGCAGCGGCTCGCCGGCGCAGTGCAGATCGAGCGTCTGGACAGACAGCCGGGGACGCGACGACGTCGCAGGCGCTGGAGCGGCAGCCGGCTGGGGCGCCACCGCCGCCGGCGTGGGCTGGACGGGCGGGAGAGGTGGTGCGGCCGGTTGTTGGAGCGCCGACTGGAGCTGGTATGCCACCGACAGCGTGTGCCCCGACCAATCCTCGCCCCAGCGGTGGGCGACGGGCACGTAGCCGGCGCCGAAGGCCTGGTTCGCGTCCTGCCGATAGACCTCCTCCGCAGCCGCCCGCGAGGCGCCGCGGTAGTGGCGCACGATCGGCTCTGGCATCGCTGCAGCCTGGCCCGGCTGTTGCGCCGACTCCGGTCCGGCTGTCCGTCGCGCGTCCACCGCTGCCATCCTCCGTACGCCACACTCCCCCGGGCAGCCTATACGAGCGACCGGCGCGACGGAAGTCCGGTTGCCGCCCAGCGGAGATATCGGCCAAGTTGGGGCTGTCGGCCGGTCCGTTCTGGCCGAAAGGTGCCGGGGCGCGAAACAGCCGGGCACGCGCACGGCCGAATCCTCGGCAAGTTGGCCGTTAGCGCCGCTGGCGGGCAACTCCCGGGGAGCCGGAGGCGGCGGCCCAGCGGTCGAGGAGCTGGGACGGACTGCGCGGCGGGCATCCTGTACCGTGCGCGGCATGCCCCAGGCGCAGAACCCGGCCGCGCGCGCCGAGCCGCGCGGCATTGGTACTTCCCAGGCGCGTGACCCGCTGGCGCGCGAGGTGAAGCTGCTCGGTTCGCTCCTGGGCCAGGTGATCGTCGAGCAGGAAGGGCTCCCCGCGCTGGAGCTCGTCGAGCGCGTGCGCAAGGCGACCATTGCCGCCCGCCGCGACGCTCGGGTCGTCGCTCGCCGGCGCGAGCTGTCGGCCTTGCTTGACGAGGTCGACCTGCCGGCCGCGGCCATCCTGATCCGGGCCTTCAGCCTCTATTTCCAGTTGACCAACCTGGCCGAGGAGAAGCAGCGCATCCGCCGCCTGCGCCAACGCCAGCGTCGGGCGCCCAGGGGGGTGATCGGCGAGTCTCTCGGCGAGGCCGTTCTGGGCCTGCGGCGAGGGGGTCTGGCCGACAAGCAGACACAGGAGCTGCTGGACGGCCTGTGCATTGGCCCGGTCCTGACCGCCCACCCCACGGAGGCTCGCCGGCGGACCATGCTCGTTGCGCTGCGCCGCGCCTACGCGCTGCTCGACGGCCTGGACGATCCCCGCCTCACCCCGGCCGAGGACGCCGACATCCGGCGCCGGCTGCGCGAGGAGATCTCACTGCTCTGGAAGACCTCGCCGCTGCGTGCGGAGCCGCCCACTCCGCTGGACGAGGTGCGTAGCCTCATGGCCTTCTTCGACGAGTCGCTCTTCACGGTCACGCCGCGGCTCTACCGCGCCCTCGACCGGGCCCTCGACCTGCCGGCCGACAACCAGCCGCGGGCCGACTCGGGCGGCGGACCCGCGCGCGACAGCGGGGCGACGGGCACCCGCCGGCCGCGCATGACGCCGTTCCTGGCCTGGGGCTCGTGGGTGGGGGGCGACCGCGACGGCAATCCCTCGGTCACGGCCGCCACCACCGAGCACACCTTGCGCATCCAGGCCGACCACGTGCTGCGCGCCTACGAGGCAGTCTGCGCCCGGCTGATGCAGACCGTCGCGGTAACGGGCTCCGCCTCGGCCGCGCTCGAGGAGCGGCTTGCCGCCGACCGTGCCCAGCTGCCCGAGGCGGCGGCCCAGCTCGGTCGCCGATTCCCGGAGTCACCTTATCGTCAGCGCTTCGGCTTCGTGGCCGCGCGCCTGCGCCATACCCGCCTGCGCCTGACCGGCCCTGGCGCAGGGGACGCCCAGCCTGCCGTCGGCTACGAAGAGCCGTCCGAGCTGGCCGCTGAGCTGGCCGAGCTCGCCGACTCCCTTGATGGCAACGGCCTCGCCCGGGTGGCCTTCGGCTACCTGCAGGAGTTGCGCTGGCAATTGGACAGCTTCGGTTTTCACGGCCTTTCGCTGGAGATCCGGCAGCACAGCGAGGTGCACGCCGCCGCGCTGAACGGCCGGGAAGCAGGCGGAGTTGCGCCGGATGAGGTGCTGGAGACGTTCCGCGCCATGGCCCGCATCCAGCAGCGCTACGGCCCGGCGGCCTGCCAGCGGTACGTGATCAGCTTCACGCGCAGTGCCGCCGACGTGACCAACGTGCTCGAGCTGGCCGCCCGCAGCGCCACGCCGGGGCAGGCGCCACCGGCCCTGGACATCGTGCCGCTGTTCGAGTCGGCCGACGCGCTGCGCGGCTGTGCGGCGATCGTGGACGAGCTGCTGGCCCAGCCCGAGTACCGCGCCCACCTCCGCTCTCGCGGCATGCAGCAGGAGGTGATGCTGGGCTACTCGGACTCGACCAAGGAGTCCGGCGCGCTGGCTGCCGCCCTGTTGCTCTACCGCGCGCAGGAGAACCTGGTCGGCGCCGCGCGCGCGCACGGCGTGAAGCTGACCCTGTTCCACGGGCGTGGTGGGGCGATCGGGCGGGGAGGGGGGCCGATGACCCGCGCGGTGCTGGCCCAGGCGCCCGGCTCGGTGGGCGGCAGGCTGAAGCTGACCGAGCAGGGCGAGGTGATCGCCGACCGCTACGCCAATCCGGGCATCGCCCTGCGCCACCTCGAGCAGTTGACCCACGCCGCGCTGCTCGCCTCGACGCCGACCCACGACGAGGTCGCCCGTCAGGCGGCCCTGGACGGCGGAGCGGTGCTGGACGAGCTGGCCCACGACGCCCTGCGCGCCTATCGCGCCCTGGTCTGGGAGGAGCCGCATTTCGAGGACTACTTCCGGGCGGCCACGCCCATCGCCGAGCTCTCGCAGTTGACCATCGGCTCGCGGCCGGCGGCACGCGGGCGGGGCACGCAACCAAGCATCGACTCGCTGCGTGCCATCCCGTGGGTCTTCGCCTGGGCGCAGTCGCGGGCCAACCTGCCCGGCTGGTACGGCACCGGCGCCGCGCTGGAGGCCTACCGCGGCCGGCATGGCGAGGCAGGGCTGGAGCGGCTGCGGTCGCTCTATCGGTCCTGGCCCTTCTTCGCCAGCCTGCTGGACAACGCCGAAATGATCCTGGCCAAGGCGGACATGCCCGTCGCCCGCCGCTACGCGTCGCTCGCCCCGACCGTCGAGAGCCGGCGCGTCTGGCGGCGCATCCGCAGGGAGTACGAGCGCAGTGTGGCCCAGATCCTGGCCGTCACGGAACGCGCCCGCCTGCTCGACGAGCTGCCCGTCCTGCAACGCTCCATCGAGCTGCGCAATCCCTACGTCGACTCACTCTCCGAGCTCCAGGTGCGGCTGCTGGCCAGGCTGCGCGCCCTGCCGCCCCACGACCCCCAGCGCGAGGACCTGCTGCGCCTGGTGCACCTGACCGTCAGCGGCGTCGCGGCCGGGCTGCAGAACACCGGCTGAAGCAGCTCAGTCCTCGGGTCTGCCCCCCCAGCAGCCGAGCGAGGGCGGGCTGGCCGGCCAGGCGCAGCAGCCGGCGCAGCGTGCCGTCGGGCAGGCGCGACGCCGAGCGCGCGGCCGCCGCCAGCTCCTCCTCCGGCAGGCCCGCCAGCTTGTCGATGAGGCGCTGCATAGTCGCCTCGTCCAGCCGGCCCAGGACGGCAAAGAGCCGAGCCAGCGCAGCTGAGTCGGTCGCCACGACAGTGGCGATGCCCCGGTCGAAGAGGTGCACGAAGGTGACCAGCTCCTCCAGCCGGCGTAGCAGCGGGTGGGCGGTCACGGCTTCTGCCCGTGCGCGGCACTCTTCGAGGAGGGGCAGGACCGGATCCGTTTCGCGCTCCTTGCGCACGGCCGCCACGCGTCGGAACCACTCCCAGTGGTCGCCCACCGGCACCCAGGCGCGCGCCGCGGGGCCGCGCTGGCCGCTGCGCCGCCGCTCAGCCTGCTCGATGAGGCCCCAGCTCTCGCACTCCGCCAGGGCGATCAGCGCGGCGCGATGCGATAGGCCCAGCGCGTCGCGGATCTCCGACTCGGTCAACGGTCCGCCGTGGGCCAACAGGTAGCCCTGGACGGTCGCCGTCGACGGCGCCACGCCCCAGGCCGCCCCGATGCGGCCCCAGCCGGCGGCGAAGTCGCGCCGGATGGCCTCGGCTTCGTCCGGCGCAGGCGTACGAGGTTCGCGCATTACTGGTTCCTTGACAGTAACGAGTAGGGGGCAGATACTGGATATATCACGCTAACCAGTATTGCATGCGGGAGGCACGCCATGAGACCGCAGGGCGCAGTCGGACAACCGGCCGTCCTATCTGTCGCGCACTCGCGCATGCTGGCCGCCGTGCTGGGGCTGGAGGCATGGCTGGTGGCCCTCATCGGGCTTCCTGCGCCGCTGGCAGCGCGCATCTTCCTGGCCGCCCCGCTGGTGGTCGTGCCCGCGCTGCTCGGTGCACTTGCCCCAAGGACGCTGCCGCTGGGCCTGTCGCGCGCAGTGCTGCTGCCTGGCTCGCGCTGGGAGCTGCGTTGCCGCTACTGGCCGCGTTCTCTCAGCCAACGGGAGACCTCGCGCTTCTGCTCAGCGCCCCATGGATCGTCCTCTGCGGCGTGATGGGGCTGGCCGCACTGGGCCACGCCGTGCCGCGCCTGGCCGGCCTCTTCGCGCCGGCCCGCAGCGCCGAACTTGCCACGGATGCCGGACTCGGCCTGCTGGCCGTCGGCGGACTATTCCTGCTGGCCGAGCGCCTCGGCCTGACCCTGGCTGGCTTCGGCGCGACGACCATGCTCCTGGGGGCCATCCACTACCACTTCCTGGGCTTCGGCATCCTGGGGCTGGTTGCCTGGGCCGCCGCCGGCCGGCCGCGTCTGGCCTGGCTGGCCGCGCTGGGGGTCGTCGTGGGCATGCCACTCGCCGCGGCCGGCATGGCCAGTCAGGCACCGGCGCTGAACTGGCTGGGCGTGCTGGTCATTGGGCTGGGCGGCCTGGCAGCCGTGGGGCTGCTGCTCGACCGGGCGCGCCGTCGGGGTCCGCTGCCGGCCCGGCTGCTTCTCGTCGGCGGCGCGCTGGCCCTGGCGGTCGGGCTGGCCCTGGGCGTCGGCTGGTCGAGCTCGCACTTCCTGGGCTTCGCCTTCGTCGACTTCGAGGCGATGGTCCGGCTGCACGGCACCCTCAACGCGGGGGGCGTGATCCTGGCCGCCCTGGCCGGACTGGCCGGTCATGGCCGGGAGCCAGCGGCGTGAGGGTCGTGGTGGCCGGCGGCTCGGGACTGATTGGGCGAGCGCTGGTCAGCAGCCTGGCCGCCGACGAACACGACGTCGTCGTGCTCACTCGTCGCCCGCAGCGCGTCGCTGCGCAGCTGCCCCAGGGCGTGCGCATCGTGGGCTGGGATCCCGCTGCGCCATCGCCGGACTTGCCCCTGCTGCTGGCCAATGCCACGGCTGTCGTCAATTTGTGTGGCGCGAGCGTGGGGCGCTGGCCGTGGACCGGGCGACGCCGGCAGGCACTGCGCGATAGCCGGCTACAGCCCACGCATGCGCTGGTAGACGCCATCGCCGCCCTGCCGCCTTCCGAATGGCCAGCAGCGCTGCTCAACGCGTCCGGCTCGGACTTCTACGAGGGCCGCGACGAGCAGCCCGCGACCGAGCAGACGCCGCCCACGGGCACCTTCCTGGCACGGCTGTGCAGCGAGTGGGAAGGCGCCGCTCGCCGCGCCGAGGAGCTCGATGTGCGGGTCGTGCTACTGCGGCCCAGCCTGGTACTGGCGCCGCGCGCCCCCGCGCTGGAGCGGCTGGCCCTGCCGGTTCGGCTGCTGCTGGGCGGTCGGCTGGGCTCCGGACGCCAGTGGGTGAGTTGGATCGCTCTGGAAGACGCTGTCGGGCTGCTGCGCCGAGCCATCGTCGGCTGGGACATCGACGGGCCTCTCAACCTCGTCGCGCCGGGACAGGTTCGCCAGTCGGAGTTCGTGGGGCTGCTGGCCCGCGTCCTGCGCCGGCCCGCACGCCTGCCCATGCCCGCCTGGCTCGTGCGCCTCGTGCTCGGACGCCAGTCGACGCTCGTGCTGGGCAGCCGGCGAGTAGCTCCCGCCAAGGCGCTTGCCTCCAGTTACCAGTTCCGCATGACAGACCTCGAGGTCGCGTTGCGCAACGCCCTGGGCCGCCCCGCCTAGCCATACTCGGGCGGTGCCGCCCCAGCCTCCCCCGCGCACCGTCACGCTCGTGCTGGTCACTCCCGGCGGGGAGCTGGTGGGAGCCCTGCCGCCCTTCGAGGTGGAGAGCCCGTGGTGGCCGGAGGCGCAGCCGGTCGTGCGGACGGCGCGCGACAGGCACGGCCTGGAAGTCACGATCCTGCGCCTGCTGGAGGCGCCCGAAAGCTGGCCCGGCGGCGCCGTGACCTACCTGGCCGAGGTCGAATCGGGCGGGCCGGCTCAGCCGTGGAAGGGCCGGCTCGACGATCACCCGCTGCGCATGCCCTGGGCGCGGCCGGGAGGCCCGGCGGCGGACATGGCCTGGGCCCGCCGCGCGCTGGCCGACGAGGGACTGCGCCTGGCCGGCGATCCGGAGCAGATCCGGAGCTGGAACCTGTCCAGCCTGTGGCGCCTGCCGCTCGAGGAGGGCAGCGCGTGGTTCAAGAGCGTCCCGCCGTTCTTCGAGCACGAGGGCCGTCTGCTGGAGGTCCAGGCGACAGGGCCCGTGCCGCGCCTTATCGCACACGACGGCCGGCGGATGCTGCTCCACGAGGTACCGGGGGAGGACCTGCACGAGCCGACGAGCGAGCAGCTGCTGCGCATGGTCGATCAACTGGTGGAGCTCCAGGCGCGCTGGCTCGGCCGTAGCGGCGAGTTGCTCGCGCTTGGGCTGCCCGATTGGCGCGGACCAGCCCTCGCTGGTGCGATCGGCGATGTCGTCCGGCGCGTCGGCACTGCGCTACCGGCCGGCCAGCGCCGCGTGCTGGACGCGTTCGTGGCCGGGCTGCCACAGCGGCTGGCCCTGCTGGCCGACTGCGGCCTGCCCGACACGCTCGTACACGGCGACTTCCACCCGGGCAATCACCGCGGCAGCGGCACCGACTTCGTGCTGCTGGACTGGGGCGACGCGGGCGTGGGCCAGCCCCTGCTCGACGAACAGGCGATGCTGGAGCGAGTTCCCGGGGCACAGGGGCAGACTTTGCGCAGGCACTGGCAGCGACTCTGGCATGAGGTCGTGCCGGGCAGCGATCCGCTGCGAGCCGCCTTCCTGCTGGCGCCGGTCGCGGCCGCGCGCCAGGCGGTCATTTACCAGAAGTTCCTCGACAACATCGAGCCATCGGAGCATCCCTACCACCGGCATGATCCGGCCGACTGGCTGCGCCGCACGGCGCAGCTGCTCACTCGTGGCGCAGGGCGGTGATGGGATCCATGCGCGCCGCGCGCCAGGCGGGCGCTACGCCGAAGAAGACGCCGATGCCAACCGACACGGCGAGCGCCAGGCCCACGATCCAGCCTGACACTGCTGCCTCGATGCCCAGCGCCTGGCCGATGACCAGCACGCCCAGCCAGGCGATGAGGAGTCCCACCAACCCGCCGACCAGGCTGATCAGCACGGCCTCGGTCAGGAACTGCAGCACGACGTCGCGACGCGTGGCGCCGATGGCCTTGGCGATGCCGATCTCTCGCGTCCGCTCGGCCACCACCACCAGCATGATGTTCATGATGCCGATACCGCCGACGAGCAGCGAGATGCCGGCCAGCGCGGCCAGAAAACCGGTCAGCACGCCGAAGATCTCCTGGAACGAGCCCAACAGGTCGGCCAGCGAATCGACCCGAAAGTCATCCACGCCGTGGCGCTCGAGCAGCAGCGCATCGACTGCCTCCACTGTCGCGTCGACCTGCGCCGGGTCCGCGGCGGCGATGAGAATTTGGCCAACGCGCTCCGTGGCGGCCAGCGCCATCACGTCGACCGCGGGCAGGTAAACGGCGACGCGGAAGCCGCCGCCACTGCCCCCACCGCCCGGCTCAGCCTGGCTTCCCGCCCCGCCGCCGCCACCGAAGCCCAAGTCCAGGTCGGCAGTGATGCCCACCACCGCATAGGCCGTGCCGTTGACGGTCAGCTGGGAGCCCAGCGCGCCGCCATTCGGGAAGAAGCGCTCGGCGGCGCTACGCGACACGACCGCCTCCTGCGCGTCGGCAGCAAAGGTGCGGCCCTCCTCGAGCTCCTGGCCGGCCAGCTCGGGGTAGCGCGGGCCCGTGCCGGTGACGGCCATGTCACGCGTAACCTCGCCGGACTGCACCCGGCCGACCGCCTGTACCAGCGGCTCGGCCGCAGCCACGCCGGGGAGTCCGCGAACGGCGTCGACGTCGTCCAGCGTGAGCGTGCTGGAGATAGGCGCGAAGGCGCCGCCGCCCATCCCCCGGCCGGGTGCCGAGGGGCTGACCGTGATGCGCGTCGAGCCCAGGTCGGAGAAGGCACTCGTCACTGTCGCCCGCACGCCCTCGCCCAGCGACAGCAGCACGACCACCGACGCGACGCCGATGATGATGCCCAGCGAGGTCAGCAGGCTGCGCAGCTTGGCCGAGCGCAGATCTGCGGCCGCCTCGCGCAGGAAGTCGGACAGGCGCATCAGTCGGCCTCTGGCCCGGCGCCGGGCGTGACTCGCTCGTCGGCCACGACCCGCCCGTCGGCCAGGCGCACGATGCGCGCCGCCCGCGCCGCGATCCGCTCGTCGTGGGTCACCACGATCAGCGTGACGCCGCGCTCGTTGAGCCCGGCCAGCAGCTCCAGGATCTCCTCGCCGGTGCGGCTGTCCAGGTTGCCCGTCGGCTCGTCGGCCAGGATCAGCGAGGGCTCGTTGATGAGCGCGCGGGCGATGGCCACGCGCTGCTGCTGCCCGCCCGACAGCTCGCTGGGCCTGTGGCGGCCGCGGTCGGCCAGGCCGACACGCTCCAGCATGTCCTCCGCCCGCCGTCTGCGTTCGCCGCGCGCCACGCCGGCGTAGGTCAGCGGCAGTGCGACGTTGTCCAGGGCCGACTTGCGAGCGAGCAGGTTGAAGGACTGGAAGACGAAGCCGATGCGCTCGCGACGCATCGCCGCCAGCCGGCCGTCGCCCAGCTGGGAGACCTCCTGCTCGTCGAAGCGGTAGCTGCCGGCCGTCGGCCGGTCGAGCAGGCCGAGCAGGTTCATCAGCGTCGACTTGCCCGAGCCGGAGGCGCCCATGATGGCCACGAACTCGCCCGGCTTGACGTCCAGCGAGACGTCATCGAGGGCGGTCACCGGCACGGCCGCCGGGTAGACCTTGGTGACCGACTCGAGGCTGATGACGCTCATGCCGTTGATCGTCGCACGGCCGGCCGAACGCGGCCCTCGAGCGCGACTCCCACCGCGGCGGCGGCCTCGCGCACCAGCTGGTCGTCGAAGCCCAGGCCGCGCGGCGGCTGGGCGATGGCCAGGAGCGGGAGCGCTCGCTCCGCAAAAAGGGTCACGTTGGACCACGACGACTCCAGCGTCGACCACCAGGCGAAGCCATAGAGGCCTTCGGCGTACAGCTCGGCCGCCATGCGCTGGGTGACCGGCCGCCGGTGGGTGGCCACGCCGGATGGCCGCAGGCCCCGGCGGGCCAGCTCGGCCGGCTCGTCGAGGTCGGCCAGGGCGGGCAGCCGGGCGTCGTCGAAGGCCACCAGGGCCAGCTGTCGGCCGTCCGTCCGGCGGAAGTCGTCAGCGCTCAACGACTGGCCCCGAAAGGCGGCCAGCCACTCGGCCACGGAAGACACCTCCGTGCGGGCGACGTACAGCGCGCCGTACAGCGTTGGTCTATCGTGGCGGCCGCTGCCCTGCTGGCGGCGCGGGTTGTAGAGCGGACCGCCCGGCTCGTGCGAGGCTGCGCTCGGGCTCCAGGGGAAGAGTCGGTAGAGCACCCGCCGGCTAGGCGAAGGCGCCGGTCTCGTCGGCCTCGAGGGCGGCGATGACCTCCGACACACGGCCGCCGCGCAGCAGGTCGATTGGCCGCGCGCCACCAAGGTGCGGGTTGACGCCCTCCAGCCACTTGAAGGCGGTCGAAGCGTGGTAGCGCGAGCGCAGGCGGGCCAGCACGAACTCGAGCGCGTCGATGGTGCGCCGGTTGTCGGCATCCGGTTGCTGGTCCGTCGTCAGCCAGCGCGTGACGCGCGACCGGTCGACACCGATCAGGCGCGCAACGGCAGCCTGGTTGCCGGCGTCCTGCACGAGCGCAGAAACTCGCTCACGGACTGGAACTGGCATGCCTCCAGTATACGCAACGAAATGTGTTGCGAGCGGGAGCGCCAGGGCCTACCCGTTGGTGCGGACGAAGCGAAGCTCCGTGCCCTCGGCGGCGAACAGGAGCTCGTCGCCGTCCATGGTCACGCTGGTGGTCCTGCCCAGCGCTTCCAGGTAGGCCTGCTCCGAGTCGTTGATGGGTCCCTCGCAGAGCATCAGGGTCATCACGATGTCGTCCATCTCGACCGTCCCGTCCTGCGTGACTACCCAGTCTGCTCCGTAACTGTTGCAGGCCGACGTACCGCCGATGCGGATGGCATTGACGGTCAGCGTGATGGGCGCTTCGGGCACCATCGGGATCGGCTGGCCATCGAGTGTGCCGCCCTCGAGCTCCCACTCGCCGATGATCGCGTCGATGTCGCTGCCCGCTGGCGGCGTGGGCGAGGCCGGCGCAGTCGGTGCGGGAGTGGCGGGCTGGATGGGCGCCCGGGTCTCGGTCGGCGGCGTGCCCGGGCTGGCGCAGGCGCCAAGGACGGCGATGAGCGCGGTCAGAAATGTCGCGCGCAACATGGGTCGCAGACGAAGCCGTCTTCCGCCGGGTTCCCTTTGCTGGCCCGTGGCCGGCCGCCGCAGTCGCTCAGTCAGGCCACCATTTCCCGGGCCACGGCCACCAGCCGGCTATGCGCGCCGTTCTCGAATTCATTCAGTTGAGCGCGCAGCAGGGCGACGTCCTCCTCGTCAGGCGACGTGCCCAGCCCGACGAGAGTCATCCGCGCAGCCAGGCCCGCGGCCCTGGCGCCGAGCTCGGTTGCTTCGCGATCGGCTTGAAGCAGCCACTTCTTCGCCTCGGCGACGCGTCCCAGCTGTGACAGCAGCGCCCCCTTCTGGACGAGAAGGAATGCCCTTTGAAAGTCCTGCTCGTTGATCAACGCGAGTGCGTCCTCGGTCAAACGCAGGCCCGCGCCGGGTCGGCCGACCAGTGCCAGCGTGTCTGCCTGAAGGGCCAGGAGGGCCGGCCAGAAGATGGGCGGCGTGGTCAGGACGCGGTACAGTTCGAGCCCCTGCTCGCCCAGCGCAAGGCCCTCGGCCGGCCGTCCCAGGTGCGCGGCGGAGACGCCCAGCAGGACCAGCGCAACGGCTTGCCAGACAGCATAGTCATGGGCCTGGGCGACGCTCAGGCACGCTTCGGCCAGCTCGTGCGCTCGCTCGAAGCGGAGGTCGTAGGCGCTGTACAGGCCGACATGGAACTGGCCGTAGGCGAGGGAGTACGGATGCTCCAGCTCGACCGCCACGCGGAGCGCCGTCTCGGCCTCGGCCTCGGCGCTTTCGAACCGGCCGGTGAACCAGTGCAACAGGGCCGAGCTGGTATGGGCGGTCACGCCCGGGCTGGCGCCGAAACCGAGCCGTGTGGCACCGTGGCGCCGGGCGTCGAAGATCTGACTGGCCCGAGTCAGGTGCTCCTGACCGGCGGCCACGTCACCCAACAAGGCGGTCGTCACGCCGACCAGGAAGTGGCCCTCGAGCTTCAGCCGGTCCTCGCCGGACTCCAGGCCCAGCTCGAGCAGCTGCTGGCCCATCGCCTGTGTCTTGTCGATCTCGCCCCGGTACATGTGGAAGTTGGCCAGGCTGCGCAGCACCGACAGCCGCCGCGGCAGCCGGCCAGTCGCCTCCGAGCGGTCAAGGGCCGTGCGGTATATGCCCTCCACCTCGTCGGTATAGCCGCGCATGGCCAGCATGCCGCGAGCGAGGCTCATGCGCAGCGCCAGCTCCTCCTCGATACGCTCGTCCGAAGGAGGCTGGCGGCCGAGCAGCTCCAGCAGCTCGGATGCCAGGCCCATAGCCGCGCCGTACCAGCCGCGCTTCTCGTGCAGCACCCAGAGCGCGTCCAGTAGCTGCCGCAGCCGACCCAGGTCGCCGGCCTCCAGCCAGTGACGCCAGGCGCTCTGAAGGTTGCCGAGCTCGGCGGCCAGCTCCTCGCCGGGGGTGTTCGCGGCCAGCCCGCTGAAGTACTCGGCGTGGGCGTGGCGAACGGCGGTGGCAAATTCGGGTTGGCCGGCCAACCGCTCAGCGGCGTACTCGCGGATGGTCTCGAGCATCGACAGTCGGCGGGCATCGTCGACGTGCAGACTGCGCAGCAGGCTCTTGTCCACGAGCGAGCTGAGCGTTTCGAGGGCGTCGATCGCGCTCGTGCTCGGCAGGGCTCCGGCCACCTGCTCCACGGCCTCGACGCGGGCGCCGCTGAAAACTGACAACAGGCAGAACAGCAGGCGCTCGTCGGGCTGCAACAGCTCGTAGCTCCACTCGATCGTGTCGCGCAGGGTCTGCTGGCGAGCCGGCAGGTCGCGCGCGCCGCCGCGCAGCACGTCCAGCCGGCTGCGCAATCGCCCCGCCAGCTCGGCAGGGGAGAAGAGTTTCAGCCGGGCTGCGGCCAGCTCGATGGCGAGCGGCAGTCCGTCGAGGCGGACACAGATCTCGAGCACAGCCGGGGCGTTCTCGTCATCAACGCGAAGTCTGGGCGCGCGGCCTGCGCGCGCTCGACGAACAGCCGCACGGCCTCGTGGCCGCCGATGGCAGCCGCCGACGGCGTGCCGCCGTCCTGGGCGGGCAGTCCAAGCGGTGAGACCGGGAAGAGTCGCTCGCCGCGCACCCGCAGGGCCTCGCGACTGGTGACCAGGATCTTGAGTCCGGGGCAGTGCCGCAGGAGCTCGGCGACGACGTCGGCGGCCGCCATGACCTGCTCGAAGTTGTCCAGCAGCAGCAGTTGCTGGCGGCTCGAAAGCTCGCGCCGAAGCAGCTCCAGGGGTGGCACGTCGGCCTGGCCGACGACGCCTGCGGCACGGACCATGGCCGCCAGCGCCTGCTCGCGCTCACGTGTCCCGGACAGGTCTATGAAGACGACGCCGTCGCGGAAACGATCCATCTGCTCGGCGGCAGCGGCCAGGGCGAGGCGTGTCTTGCCGATGCCGCCGGGGCCGGTCAAGGTGAGCAGTCGCACGCCGGCGGAATCGAGCTGCTCGCGCAGGCCAACCAGCTCGTCCCCCCGTCCGATCAGCTCGGAGTACTGGACCGGCAGGTTGTGCGGCCGGCGACCGAGGCTTGCCAGCGGCGGCAGCTCCGAGGGCAGCTGCGGGTGGGCCAGCTGGAAGATACGCTCGGGCTCGAGCAGGTCCTTGAGGCGATGCTCGCCCAGGTCGAGCAGGTCTGCGCCGGACGGCAGGCCGCCAGCGCGCGCCAGCTCGGCCGTAAGCTCGGAGAGGAGCACCTGTCCTCCGTGACCGGCCGCCATGATGCGCGCCGCCCGGTAGACCGGCGGCCCAAAGTAGTCGCCGTCGCGGCCATGCGCCTCGCCCGAATGAAGGCCGATGCGGGCGCGCAACGGTGCCGTGCCCGGCCACGACTCGCCCAGCAGCCCGCGCTGCGCCACAAGCGCCGCGGAGACCGCATCGCCGGCCGAGTTAAAGGCCGCCATCAGCCCATCGCCGGTCGTCTTGACGACACGGCCGCGCGCGCCCTCGACGGCGGCGCGCAGGATCTCGTCGTGCCGCTCGATTGCGCGCGGCATAGCCTGCGGGTACTCCTCCCACAGCCGGGTGCTCGACTCGAGATCCGCGAAAAGGAAGGTCTGGGTGCCCTGGGTCACTCCAAGTTCGCCTCTGCTGCCCGCTAAACGACATGTCCACGCAGGCGCGAAGTGGATGTTACGCCGCGGCCACCGGCGGCAGCCTCATGTCGGTCGGCAAGCGCCGACGGCTGTCACGCAATCGCGAGCCGAGCGCCCGGTGGCCGGCTTGCCGGCCTAACAAGCGTTCGTTAGACTAGACGGTGAAATGGCAGTAGAAACACGTCGCCGGCAGATCGAGGACGCCGCCTCGGCGCTCTTCCGCGAGCGCGGCTACGCGGCGACCAGCGTGCGCGACATCGCGCAGCGCCTGAACTTGCAGGGCGGCAGCCTGTACGCGCACGTTTCGTCGAAGGAGGAGCTGTTGTGGTCGATCGCCTGTCGGGCGGCCGATCGTTTCCACGGCGACGTCGGTCCTCTCGGCCGCAGTGACGCTCCCGCCAGTCAGCGCCTGCGCCGCATGATCCGTGCCCACGTCGGCGTGGTGACCAGCGCGCAGCGCGACGCGGCGGTCTTCCTGCACGAGTGGCGCTACCTGTCCGGCGAGCGGCGGCAGATGATCGCCGGCCGGCGCGACACCTACGAAGCCCTCTTCCGGGCCGTGATCGCCGACGGAGTGACCAGTGGCGAGTTCGCGCCCACCGAGCCGCGTATGTCGGCCATGCTGATGCTCTCGGGACTGAACGGCATCGCCACCTGGTACCGGCCGGACGGCGATCTGACGCCCGATCAGATCGCCGACCAGTACGCCGACCTGTTCCTTCGTGCACTCGCCGTACCAGCGGCGATGCCCGAACCCCACTTCACGACGAGGACGATCACATGACCGATCCGCTTGCCCTTGCCCCCGTGCTGGCGCCCGACGAGCGCCCCACGCCCGTCTTCGCCGACCCGGACCTGACGCCCGACGAGCGCTACGCCGCCTTCGTCGAGCACGTCCACGCCGGCCTGAAGGTGGAGGCGCGCGACTGGATGCCCGACGAGTACCGCACCAGCGTGCTGCGCTTCGTCGAGATGCACGCCAACAGCGAGCTGATGGGTGTGCTGCCCGAGCGCGAGTGGATCATGCGCGCGCCCACGCTCAAGCGGAAGCTGGCCCTCACTGCGAAGGTGCAGGACGAGGTGGGCCACGCCCAGCTGCTCTACCGCGTGGCGGAGGACCTGGGCAAGCCGCGAGAGCAGATGTTCGCCGACCTGCTGGACGGCAAGACGAAGTTCCATAACGTCTTCCACTACCCCACCAAGTCGTGGGGCGATGTGGGCATCATCGCCTGGCTGGTGGATGCCGCCGCGATCGTCGCCCAGCAGGCGCTGCGCGAGTCGTCCTACGGGCCGTACAGCCGCACGATGAAGAAGATCTGCTGGGAGGAGTCGGTGCACATCATGCACGGCCGCGATGTGGTCGTGACGATGATGAACGGCTCGCAGAAGCAGCGCGACATGGTCCAGGAAGCCCTCGATCGCTGGTGGGGCCCGCTCATGCAGATGCACGGCCCGCGCAGCGACCCGGCCAAGGATCGCGACCTGTACTGGCGCATCAAGGAGAAGAGCAGCGAGCAGCTGCGCCAGGAGTTCCTGTCGACGTACGTGCCGCGGCTGTGGGAGATCGGGCTCTTCCCGCCCGATCCGGAGCTGCGCCTGGACGAGGAGACCGGCGAGTGGCGTTACAGCGAGCCGGACTGGCAGGAGTTGCGCACCGTGGTCACCAACAACGGGCCCATGTCGCAGGAGCGACTCGAGTTCCGCCGCCTCAACTACGAGCAGACGGCCTGGGTGCGCCAGACCATCCTGGCCGCGCCCGCAGCGGCCGCCTGAACTTCGCGGGAGCTTGGACGATGACGGAGCAGCAGCGCCCGACCGATCCGCAGCCCGCCAGCGGTCGACACGAGGAGGCCGGCAGGCTGGGTGGCGGCGCGCGCACGGACGTGTTCGAGGTCTTCCGCCAGGAGAAGGATGGCGACCCGATGCGCCACGCCGGCAACGTGGTCGCGCCCGACGTCGAGCTGGCCACCCACTATGCCCGCGAGATGTACAGCCGCCGGCAGGAGAGCGTCCGCCTGTGGGTGGTGCCGCGCAGCCAAGTCACCGATCTCTCCGATCCGGACCTGCTCCAGCCGCCGCTCGATCGCAGCTTCAAGAAACCGGGCGGCTACGTCATGCGCGACAAGCTCGAGCAGGCGCGCCAGCGCGCGAAGGACGAGAAGGACGGGCAGGGGACGTCATGACCGGACCCGCCCGCCGCCCCACGCGCCAGCTGCTCGCTCCGGACGTGCCGGACTTCGACCGGCGCCAGCTGCCGCCCAACGTGCGTGACGCGCTGGCCGGCCTGCTGCTGGCCATGGCCGACGACGAGTTCGTGATCGGCTTCTGGGACTCCGAGTGGACGGGCATCGCCCCGCTCCTGGAGGAGGACGTGGCCTTCAGCTCGCTGGCCCAGGACGAGATCGGCCATGCTCGGGCGTGGTACGAGATGCTGGCCGTGCTGGCCGGCGAGACCGCCGACCGGCTGGCCTTTGGGCGCGAGCCGGCGCAGTACCGCCATGCCCGCCTGCTCGACCACCCGCGCACGGACTGGGCATTCTCGATCGCTCGGCGCTGGCTGTACGACACGGCGGATTCCGTCCGCCTGGGCGCGCTGGCTCGCTCGGCTTTCGAGCCGCTGGCCGAAGTGGTCGCCAAGGTCCGCCGCGAGGAGCGCTATCACCTCATGCACGTGGACGTCTGGCTGCGCCGCTTGGCGGCGCACGCCGGTGAACCGCGCCAGCGCCTGGAGCGGGCCCTGGAGGTTCTGGCGCCGGACGCGCTGACCGTCTTCACGCCGCTGCCCGGTGAGTGGCTGCTGGTCGAGTCCGGCGTCATGTCCGAGACAAACGAGCAACTCGCCGAGCGCTGGCGGGCGGAAGTCGGGGGCTTGTTGGAGGAACTTGGACTGCCTGCTCTGCCGGCTGATCGGCCGCCCGCCGGCGGCCGCAACGGACACGCTGACAGCGAATCGTTCAGCTGGCTGTGGGGGGAGTTCACCGCAGTCCATCGGCTGGAAGAGGGCGTGACGTGGTGAGCCCGGCGCTGGCGAGTCGGCCGCTTGAGAGCGCCGTCTGGGCCGCCCTGCACGACGTGCACGACCCGGAGATCCCAACGATCTCGGTCGTCGACCTGGGCGTCGTCCACCGTGTGGTGGTGGACGGCGGATGCGTGCGGGTGGAGCTGCTGCCCACCTTCGTGGGCTGCCCCGCCATCGACGTTATGCGCGACGCCGTCGCTCAGCGTCTCGCCGGTTTCGCGGACCACGTCAGCGTCGAGATCAGCTTCGCCGAGCCGTGGACCAGCGAACGGATCACGCCCGAGGGTCGCGCGGCCCTGCGCCGGAGCGGCTTCGCGCCGCCGCCGGCCGGCTTGCCCGACGATGGTCGGGCGTTGCCGGTCCTACCGCTGGCCGAGTGCCCCTACTGCGGTTCGCGCAACACCAGCCTGGAGAACGTCTTCGGGCCGACGCTCTGCCGCGCCATCTACCACTGCGCGGACTGCAGGCAGCCCTTCGAGCAGTTCAAAATGGTCTGATGCGAATGCGTGAGAGTTGGTCGGCGCTGCTGGCCGGCGCGGCCACGATCTGGCTGCTCGTCACCTTGTGGCTGACGCTCGCCGACGGCCTGCGCGGCGTGGACGGCGTGGCCATCGCGCTGGCTTTCGCACTGCAGCTGCCCCTGCTCATGGCCTGGGACCTGTATCCGCGCCTGCCGCTGTGGATCGTGGCCGGCCACGGCCTGATCATGGTTTCGCTCGCCGTGGGGCTGCTCATCACCGCGCCGGCGGGCAGCTCGCCCACGCTTGCCGGAGTACCCTGGCACGTCGTGGGGCTGGTGCCGGCGGGAGTGGCGATGATGGTGGCGGCAGGGCTGCGCGTGCGCCGGACGGAGGGCTTCGCCCACTAGGCTGAGGCGCCCACCACCGCTCCGAAACCGGATCGTCACCGGGGCAAGCCCGCACGATTGGCGCGCGTTGTTTATCCTGCCGCTCTCACAGAGGAGGAGGATCATGGCAACACGACGAGTACTGGGGATGGCCGCGGCTTCGATCTTGGTGCTCGCCGGCTGCCAGCCGGCGGCCTCACCAACGACTGCGCCGGCCACGGGCACGCCTGCTGCACCCGCCACCGGCACACCGGCAGCTCCGGCCACCGACACGCCGGCTCCGGCCACCGATCCGCCGGCGACGCCCGAACCCACGCCAGACGCCTGCGCGCCCGACAACCTGGCGCTCAAGAACCCGGGCCGGCTGACGCTCAGCACGGACATCCCGTCCTTCCCGCCCTGGTGGGGCGGTGACGCGGCCGAGCAATATCCGGACGAGCCCGAGGGCGGCTCCCCGTGGTCCGAGTCCGCCTTCAGCGCGGAGCCGTACTCGATGGAGGGCTTCGAGGGCGCGACCGCCTATGCCATCGCCGAGGCGATGGGCTTTGGCCCCGAGCAGGTCGACTGGCTCGCCAATCCAGTCTTCGAGCAGGCCTTCGCGCCCGGCGAGAAGCCGTTCGACTTCCACATGGCGCAGGTCTCGATCCGCCCCGAGCGCGCACAGGCGGTAGACTTCAGCGAGCCGTACTTCGACTCGAACCAGTCACTGCTGGCGCTGACCGAGAACGACATCACCGGCGCGACGTCCATCGAGGACCTCAAGGATTACCTGCTTGGCGCGGCAGCCAACACGACCAGCTTCCAGTTGATCGAAGACGTCATCCAGCCCAATGTCGAGCCGCGCGTGTTCCCCGACAACGCCACGGCACTGGCCGCGCTAGCTGCCGGCGGAGAGGACGCGATCGACGGGCTGATCATCGACCTGGGGACGGCGTTCTACATGCGCGACGCCGAGCTCGAGGACTTCGACACCCCCGAGCCGGAAGGCACGATCGTGGGACAGTTCGGCCCGACCGTCCAGGTCGACCAGGTCGGCGCAGTGCTCGAGCTGGGCAGCCCGCTGCTGGACTGCGTCAACGCGGCCATCGCCCAGATCAAGGCGGACGGGACGCTCGACGCGATCTTGGACGAGTGGATCATCTCCGGGCAGGACATCCCGTTCCTGGAGTAAGAACATGAGCGGGGTCGCGCCCACGACCCCGCCCGAGCTTCTCGGGTCGCGGCGTTCGTCGATCCTCGGCCGGCTCCGGCCGAGCGGTCTCGTGGTGGCCGCCGTGAGCACGGCGGTCGTGTTCGGGCTGATCGGTTGGGTCATCGTGACCTCGCCAGGCTGGCCGCGCGTCCAGCAGAGCTTCTTTTCCGCCGAGCACTTCGACGCATCGCTGCCGACGATCCTCAACGCGCTATGGAAGAACATCCAGCTCTTCGTGATGGCGGAGATCATGATCCTCGTCTTCGCCCTCGCGCTGGCCGTCATGCGCAGCCTGCCCGGGCCGGTCTTCTTCCCCTTCCGGCTCGCCGCAGTCACCTACATCGACATCTTCCGCGCCGTCCCGAGTATCCTCGTCATCTACCTCCTGGGGTTCGGCGTGCCCGGACTTCGGCTGCCCGGCGTCACGGGCGACCCGTTCGTCTGGGGCCTCGTCGCGCTGGTGCTGGTGTGGTCGGCGTACGTCGCCGAGGTCTACCGGGCGGGCATCGAGGCGATCCACCCATCGCAGGAGGCCGCGGCCCGCTCGCTGGGCCTTTCCCGAGTTCAGGGCCTGCGCTACGTGGTCCTGCCGCAGGCCGTGCGGCGGGTGATACCGCCGCTGCTGAACGACTTCATCGGTCTCCAGAAGGACACTGCGCTGGTTTCGTTTATCGGCGTGATCGAGGTGTTCCGGCGGACCCAGATCGAGGCAGGCGGATCGTTCAACTTCACGCCGTACCTGGTGTGCGGCTTGACATTCCTGGTGCTCACCATTCCGCTGGCGCGCTTCGTCGACTGGCTCTCTGCCCGCGACCGACGGCGCCAGCTCGCTGGCCTCGCGCGGTGACCAGCGTCGCGGCGCCCGACGCACTGCGCATCGAGGGCCTGCGCAAGTCGTTCGGTCGGCTGGAGGTCCTGCGCGGCATCGACCTGACCGTCGCCGAGCACGAGGTAGTCGCCTTGATAGGGGCGTCCGGGTCCGGGAAGTCGACGCTGCTGCGCTGCATCAACCTGCTCGAGGAGATCGACGCCGGGCGAATCGTCATCGAGGGCATCGAGATTACTGCCCGGGGCGTGGACGTCGACCGGGTGCGGCGCCGGATAGGCATCGTCTTCCAGTCGTTCAACCTCTTCCCGCATATGAGCGTGCTGGGCAACGTCACGCTGGCGCCGCGCAAGGTCCTGCGCCTCGGGCGGGACGAGGCGGGCGAGCGGGCGATGTCGCTGCTGGAGCGCTTCGGGCTGGCCGACAAGCGCGACGAGTATCCCGATCGCCTGTCGGGCGGCCAGCAGCAGCGCGCCGCGATCGTGCGCGCGATGGCCATGCAGCCTGACATCCTGCTCCTCGACGAGATCACCGCCGCCCTGGACCCCGAGCTGGTGGCCGAGGTGCTCGACGTCATCCGCGAGCTGGCCGCGGAGGGCATGACGCTGGTGCTGGCGACGCATGAGATGGGCTTCGCCCGCGATGTCGCCGACCGCATCTGTTTTCTGGACGAGGGCGTGATCCTGGAGCAGGGGCCCCCGTCCGTCATCCTCTCTGAGCCGCGCGAGCCGCGCACTCAGCAATTCCTGCAGCGGATCATCAGCGCGGGCCGGCTGTAGGGGCGCCGGGCAGTTTCTTCGCCGCGCGCGCATGCGGTGCACGCCACGAGCGAGCTAGTAGTCGGGCTGCCAGACGACCTCGTCGACGATCACCGCCCGTTCGCATTGCTCTTGATAGGCAGGCGGGCAGTCGGCTGCGCGTGTGTCGTGAACATGGACGCGCAGGACATAGCGCTGCGATGGCGTAGGGTGCCAGTCGTCGGTCACGAGGGGAATGCGCTGCATCGACGGCCAGCCGCCGCACGGCCGCAGCAGCGGCGTCTCCGGGAAGTCGGGCGGCACGTAGCAGTCCGCGATCCCGAAAAAGTCGATCAGCCCGCCGATCAGGAAGGTCGTATCGTCCGTCGCAGCGGCGACCTGGGCCGCGATGGCGTCGCCCCGCAGCACGGGCTCACCATTGATGAAGGTCGGCATCGCGCCGGGGGTCCCTAACATCTCTCGATAGAGCGGTATGGGTTGGCCCGACACAGCGTCGAGGATCGTACGGCTCCCCAGCGGGGACTCGAGTTCGACAATCGCCGTCCCCCCGACGGCCTTGGCTCTGCAAATTCGGGGCGTTGCAGCGGGCTGCGGGGGCGGGTCGGGCTGCACCAAGACGACCACGCCCAGTTCCGATTCGACTGCTTTCGCGGTGTAGTCCTCCGGTCCGCACGCCGAGCTGCTGAAACTTACCGTCAACGACGTGCTGTTCGGCGTGCCGAGTGCGTAGCCCATGTCGCGTCCGACATCTTCCAGCGGGGGAACGTGGATGCGGTCCCTGACGGCCAGCTGTGTAACGGGTACGTCGGGCGCGTCGCGCCCAGCGAAGACGAATTCCCAGGCCGGAACGCTTGCCCAGCCCCGCGATGTCTCGGCGCCACGGGAGATCAGGCGGGTGCCGACCACTTCTAGCGGCCGGCACTCGGGACAGCCTCCGCCCACCAGCCCACGCCGGAGCTCATCGAACGCTTCAGCCGCCGATGTCAGCGGCACCGTCGCTCGCGATCCGTCGTCCCAGGTCACCTCGCCAGGTGGCGGGACATCGGTCGGCAGCTGGAAGGACGCTTCGATGCGGCCGCTCAAGAACGCGCTCTTCTGCTCATCTGCGTGCCGCCCGCGCCAGCCGCCGCCATGCGACACGAAGCCGGTGAAGGCGATCGCGCCTTCCGGGGCCGACTTCACAGCCTGTTCCCAGCGATCCAGCACTTCGAGTGCGCGAGCTGACGAGGCGGCGTCCGGCTCGGGGAACGGCGTTTCGGGCACGGACGAAGGAACCGGCGTCCCATCGGCCGTCGCCGATGGCGTCAACCGCGGCGCGGTTGCCACGATCGTCGGTCGAGGAGAAGGCTGCCCCGAGATGATGTCGGGCAGTGAGGGGCGCAGCAGCGTCCCGGCAATGACGGCGAAGGCACCGACCAGCGCTGCGGCCGCCAGCCGCCGCGAGAAGCGCGACGAGACGAGCGTGGGCCGCGACTGGGCAAAGGCCGTTATCGTGGCGATCTCTCGGCGCAGGCTCTCCCTTTCCGCCGGAGTCAGCCGTGACGCGCTCACACGCCTCGCCAGGGCGTTGCGCAGCTCGTCGTCGCTCAGCGGGCTCACCGCCGCTCATCCTCCAGTGCACGCTCCAGCGCCCGGCGTGCGGTGAACAGGCGCGACTTGACGGTTCCTCCCGGGATACCCAGGCGCTCGGCTATCTCGGCCACCGAGCGGCCATCGAGGTGGTGCTCCAGCAGGATGGCGCGCTGATCCACCGTCAGCCGTCCGAAGGCGTCGTCGAAGGCCACCGATCCGTCGCCATCGGCCCGCTCGACATCGGCCGTCAGGCGGAGCTCGCGTACGCCGCGCCGCTTGCGCAGTGCCATGCGGCAGCAATTGATCGTGATGCGGTTCAGCCAGGCATCGAAACGCTCAGGCTCGCGAAGTGAGGGCAACTGGCGCCAGGCGGCCACGAACGCTTCCTGCGTAGCGTCGCGCGCATCGGCCGGCTCGCCCAAGATCCCCAAAGCCGTCCGATACACCGCGTCTATCCTCCAACGCACGCTCGTCGAAGGCATCGGCGTCGCCCGCACGAGCACGCTCGACGAGCGACGCGTCCATCGACCCTCCGCTGTTGCTCTGTCCTATTGATGCAAGTGACGAGCGATCGGTTCACCGGGTGTTGGCGATTATTGCGGGCGAGGGTCGGCCGGAGTGGGTGCCTTGGTGTATGTGGTAGGTGTCCCCTCAAGTGGTGGAATTTGAGACCGGGCCCTGAGGTGCGCTGACGACCAGCAGCATCAGGGCCACCGGTGTGATTCTCAGCGTGTCCCTTAGCAAGGCACGAGGAGAAGACCGATGGCCCTGTCACAGTC
>DATKBB010000019.1:0-5157 GCA_035514295.1 Candidatus Limnocylindria bacterium
CAGAGTCGAGCGGCGGATCGTCGCCCGGCAGCGGCGTCGTCAGACGCGGATCGATGGCCACCAGGTCCGCCTCCTTCCCGGACTCGAGCGAGCCGATCTCGCCCTCCATGCCGAGCGCCCGCGCGCCGTCGAGGGTCCCGAGTCGCAGCCAGTCCGCTGCCCGGACCGCCCGGGACCGATCGGCATGGCCGGTGAGCTCCAGGGCGCGCTGCGTCACGGCGCCGGCGCGCATGACGCTGAAGATCGAGACCTCCGGTCCGGCCGCAACGTCGCTGCCCAGCCCGAGCGACACCCCGGCCGCGCGATAGGCCCCGAGCGGCATCATGCCGCTCGAGAGGAACAGGTTCGAGGCCGGGCAGTGCGCAACGCGCGAGCCGCTCTCGACCAGGCGGCCCACTTCGCGATCCGAGAGGTGGATGGCATGCGCCAGCAGGGTCCGATCGCCGAGGGCGCCGGCCCGGTCGTAGACGTCGAGGTAGTCGCGCGCCCCGGGGAAGAGCCGAAGCACCTCCTCGATCTCCCCGGCGTCCTCCGAGAGATGCGTTTGCCAGTACGCGCCGTGATGGCGGGCGAGCTCCGCGGACTCCCTGATCATCTCGGCGGTGCAGCTGATTGCGAAGCGAGGAGTGAAGGCGTACCGCAGCCGGCCGTCATCGCGCCCGTGCCACCGGCCGGCGAGCTCGTCGGATTGGCGCAGGCTCGTCGCCAGGATGTCGCCGGGCGCGATGCGGCGGTCGTAGGTTCCGCGATCCATCATCACCTTGCCGATGACGGCCCGGATGCCATGTTCCTCCGCCGCCCGGAAGGCCGCGTCGATGCTCGCCTCGTAGACCGCGCCGTAGAGCACGACGGTGGTCGTGCCGGCAGCGGCGAAGGCGCGCAGCACGGCCGGGGTCAACGCCTTTGCGGCGTGCTCGTCGAAGTCACGCTCGAGGGGAAAGATGTAGCGCTCGAGCCAGGTCAGCACGTCGAGTCCTGCCCCCAGCCCCGCATTGGGCAGCTGCGGCAGGTGGGCATGCAGGTCCACCAGCCCGGGCAGGAGCAGGGCCGGGCGCAGGTCCACGACGGCCGACCCGCCGGCCTTCAGCCCTGGCTCGAGCGCCTGGCTCCAGGAGTCGACTCCTGTGATCCGGCCGCGCTCATCGACCTGCAGCAGGCCGTCCGGCTCGTGCCGCGTGCCGCCCGTGGCCAGCGGTGTGAGGATGCCTGCGCGGATGGCATAGGGCGGCGCATCCAGAACCTGGGTGATGGGCTCCACGCCGGCCATTCTTGCGCACCGCAGGGACGGCGGTCGAGCCGCCGAGCGGCCCGTCACGCGGCCAGAGACGTGAAAACGCCGTTGTATCCTTGCCGCTTCGTGAAGAGGGACAGCGTCGCAGGACGCTCACTTGTCGCCGCCTGGCTACTGGGCATGGCCGTCACGCTCCTCGGCGCCGCGCCGGTGGAGGGGCACCCGCGCGCCGTCTTTCCAGTCGAGAGCCTGGGCGCGCGCGGCGTCAACGTGGTCGCGCTGCAGCACCTGCTCCGCGCGCAGGGTGCCACCCTGGCTGTCAACGGTGTGTTCGGCAGCGCCACTCAGCTGGCCGTGGCCGATTTCCAGGAGCGCGAGGGCAGAGAAGGCGACGGCGTGGTCAACGAGGCTACCTGGAGGCTCCTGCTGCCCGTGCTGCAGAGCGGCGCGCGTGGTGAGGCGGTGACTGCCGCCCAGAAGCTGCTGGCCAAGAAGCGGCGGACCACGCTGGAGGCGAGCGGCACCTTCGACGCGGCAACGCGCACGGCGGTGCTCGCCTTTCAGCGGCACATGGGCCTGCAGGAGACGGGCCGGCTCAACCTGAATACCTGGCGCAACCTGCTCTGGCACTACGTCTACCCCAGCTTCGCCAACGCGCCGCTGTGCGACTACCACAGCGGCAACGGCAAGGCGGCCAACTGGGGCACCTCGGCGACCGTCGCGCAGGTCGAGACGGCGGCCAGGCTCTTCCAGCAGCGGACGGGCCTGCGCACGTCCTACGGCGAAGCCAGCTTCGAGCACGGCGGCCGGATCTCCGGCCACGCGACGCATCGGGTCGGGATCGACGCGGACTTCGGGCTCATCCGCAGGGACGGCCGTCACTGCCGGCGCCTGGGCCTTGACTATCGCGATGCGCAGTACGACCGCGCCAGGACACGGATGCTCATCAAGGCCATCTACGATGCCGCGCCCGGACGGGTCAAGCTGATCTACTTCAACGACCCCGTGCTGATCAGGGAGGGCCTGGTGGTGCGCTATCCCAACCACGGCCACCACCTGCACGTGCGCTACTGCGAAGTGGGCCACGCCGAAGCCCGTTACCGCTGCCCGGTGCCTTCGCTGCAGAGCGGTGCAGAGCTGGACGCCATGCTCGCGCCCGAACCGGCCGGCGCGGCAACTTTCGCCCCTTTCGGTTTCGAAACGCGCCTGGCCGAGCTGCGTTACTGACACCGCCTGGAGCGACCCCAACCCCGCGTTCTTGCAACGCGGCCGATAGCGCCGGGGACGACAGCAGGCAGCGCCGGTCAGGCCGGCCGGGTCAAGCTCGCAGCGTGAACGAAGCACCCAGGCCCCAGGACCTCGGCGAGCAGCGCACGCCCGTCGGGCCGGAGCCCGAGGACGATACGGCCACCGCCGACCCGCGCAGCGAGCCCGGCGCGAAGGGCGCCGCAGCACGCCTGCCCTACTGGCTGGTCGTTGGTGCCGTGCTGCTCTTCGCGATCATCGCGCTCTACTTCGCGGGCATCATGTTCCCAGCGCGCTGATCAGTGCGCGAAGCGCGCAGGACTGAGCTCGGGTAGCGCATCGAGCCCCGGCGAACGGCCCGCGAGCAGCTGCTCAACCACGAGGCGGACCGAGCCCGGACCGGTGGATATGCCCCACGCGCCGTGGCCGGCGCAAACGTAGAGGCCAGCCACTCCCGGCACGGCGCCGACCAGCGGACGGCCGTCCGCCGTGACCGGCCGGGCACACAATCGCAGGCCCAGTGAGCGGGTGCCGGCCAGCGCCGGCAGAAAGCGCGCGCCGCGCTCGAGCAGCGCCGGCTCGATGCGCGCCGGCTGGGGCTGCTCGCGTGCGAAGACAGAGCCAAGCCCGCTGCTCCCGCCCGCCGTCACGAGACTGAAAAGCAGGCTGCCGCCCGCGCCCAGGTCACCTATGCCCAGCTCCTCCAGGATGTGGCCCGGAGGCCGCTCAAGGTCGACCGTGACGACGGCGCCCCACAGCGGCGAGACCGGTGGGGCAACGGCCCACTCCCCGAGCAGCTCCGCCGTCCACGGCCCGGCCGCGAGGAGCACGCTGGCGCAGGGCAGGCGTTCGCCGGAGTCGAGGTCCACGCCCACGACTCGCCCGCTTTCGATCCACGGCCGGGCCAGGATGCCGGTACGCATTTGGGCTCCGGCACCAGCGGCCAGGCGGGCGAAGGCGAGCGTGGCGGCCGCCGGCGCGACCGGGTAGCCGGTCTGCAGCCGGCAGGCGGACAGGCCCCCGGCAAGCGCGGGCTCGAGCCGGCGCAGCTCGTCGGGAGGAACGAACCGTGCCGCCACCTCCGGAGCTCGCCCAGCCATGGCCTTCGTCGCTGCGCGCACTGCGTCCTGATCGTCGCCCACGATCAACAGGCCGGCCGGTTGCGAGGGCAGCGCGAACCGGCCGTCCAGCTCGGACAGCTCGCGATAGAGCTCGAGCGTCGTACGGTGGAGCGTGGCGGGCAGCGCGTCCAGCGGGTGCTGGACCGCGCCGGAATTACGACCGGAGGCGCCGGCCGCCAGCTCGTCGCGCTCCAGCAGCACCACCGAAGCTCCGGCACGGGCCAGCAGCCAGGCCGCGCTGGTGCCCACGATGCCCCCGCCGATGATGCCCACATCGTAGGCCGCCACGTCTGCTCAGCCCGCCTCCGCCTGCCCGCCTCCGCCTGCCGTCGGGCGCGAAGTCTAGGTCATCGGGCTGCCCGCGCTACACTCGCCCCCACAAGCCACACAGCCGAACGGAGCGCCACGCAATGGACCTTCTCGAGCGCATCGACGAGATGATCGACGAGCGCCACCTGCTCAAGCATTCCTTCTACACCAAGTGGGCGGAGGGCACGCTACCGCGCGAGGCGCTGCAGGAGTACGCCCGCCAGTACTACGCCTTCGAGTCGTCCTTCCCGCGCTACCTGTCGGCCATCCACACCCGGACCGACTCGCCCGAGGTGCGCCAGCAGCTGCTCGACAACCTGTGGGATGAGGAGCACGGTAGGGAGAACCACGCCGAGCTGTGGCTGCGCTTCGCCGAGGGCATCGGGGTGGAGCGCGACGATGTCCGCGGCGCTCGGCGCAACGAAGCGACGCAGGCACTCGTTGAGCTGTACTCCGAGCTCAGCCGTGAGGGCGAGGTACCTGCCGCCGTGGCCGCGCTCTACGCCTACGAGCGGCAGGTGCCGCAGGTGGCCGGCTCGAAGATCGACGGGCTCAGGCAGCACTACGGCATCACTGACGGCCCGGCGCTGTCGTTCTTCGTCGTCCACGGCGTGCTCGACATCGAGCACTCCGACGCCGAGCGCGAGATGCTCGGCCGGCTGACGCAGGACTCCGATCCGGCGCCGGTGCTCGACGCCACGGAGCGCGCCCTCGACGCGTGGTGGAGCTTCCTCAGCGCGGTCGACATGCCGGCCAGCGAGCCGGTCGCCGCCAGCAACTGACGCCATCCGCCCAGCCTGAATCGGGTCCGGCCATCTGGCTGGGCCCGTAATACAACCTGCCGCCCGCGTCACGCGCAGTTTCGGCGCCGGCTGGCAAGCTGGCCGCGTGAGGTATCTCGCGCTGGTCCTGTGCGTCCTGCTGGTGGTCGCCTGCGGCCCGACGGCATCTGAAGCCGAGCCGACACCGCCCACGGCACCACGGCCGGTGGCGACTATGCCCCCCGCCGGCGGTTGCCCCGCCAACTGCGCCGACGCCTGCGCCGACGGTAACGACGACGCGCCTTCCTGATCGCGCCGGCCGACATCAGCCCCGGCTACGGCCTGGGCGTATCCCTCTTTCCTGCGCGAGGACCGCCTCCTCATCGGTCACGCCGGTGCACTGCCGGGCTGCAGCGCGCTCCTGGCGCACCAGACCGATGACGGCGTGACGGTCGTGGCCCTGGCCAACCAGACGGGGGTCGACGTGCAG
>DATKBB010000020.1:0-28099 GCA_035514295.1 Candidatus Limnocylindria bacterium
GGCCTGCCCTCGCTGCTGGGCATCCCGGTGGCGCTCAAGGACCTCGTGGTCACGTCTGGGCGGCCATCCACGGCGGGTAGCCGCATCCTCGAGGGCTTCATCGGTCCGTACGACGCACACATCGCCGAGCGCCTCGATGCCGTGGGGGCGGTCGCGGTGGGCAAGACGAACATGGACGAGTTCGCCATGGGCTCGTCCACGGAGCACTCGGCCTGGGGCCCCACCGCCAACCCCTGGGACCTCACCCGCGTCCCAGGTGGCTCCTCGGGGGGCTCGGCCGTGGCCGTGGCGGCCTTCCACGTGCCGCTCGCGCTGGGGACGGACACGGGCGGCTCCATCCGCCAGCCAGCCGCCCTCACGGGCACGGTCGGGCTGAAGCCCACGTACGGCCGGGTGAGCCGCTACGGCATCGTGGCCTTCGCCTCCTCGCTTGACCAGATCGGCCCGTTCGGGCGCGACGTCCGAGACGTGGCGCTGCTGTTGGGGACCGTGGCCGGACGCGACGAACGGGACTCGACCTCCGCCCCACACGCGGTTCCTGACTACCACTCGGAACTCCCTGCCGGCGACGATGAGGCGGCCGCCGCTCTTCGTGGCGTCCGGCTCGGGCTGCCGCGCCAGTACTTCGTGGCGGGCATGGAGCCGGGCGTGGAAGGACGCGTCCGCGAGGCGGTGGCCGCCCTGGCGGCCGCAGGCGCGGAGATCGTGGACGTGGACCTCCCGCACACCGACTACGGGCTGGCCACCTACTACATCATCGCGCCGGCCGAGGCGTCGGCCAACCTGGCCCGCTATGACGGCATCCGCTACGGGCTCTCGCTGCGTGAGGGGGACGTGCTCGGGGATTACCTCGCGACGCGAGACCGCGGCTTCGGGGCGGAGGTCAAGCGGCGCATCATGCTGGGCACCTACGCGCTATCGGCCGGCTACTACGACGCCTACTACCTCAAGGCCCAGAAGGTGCGCACGCTGATCAAGGGCGACTTCGACAAGGCCTTCGAGACGGTCGACGCACTGGTAGCGCCGACCAGCGCGACGGTCGCCTTCCGCTTCGGTGCGCGGCTGGCCGACCCGGTCGCGATGTACCTCTCCGATGCCTGCACGCTGCCTGTCAACATGGCCGGCCTGCCCGGCCTGTCGGTGCCCTGCGGGCTGTCGGACGGGTTGCCTGTTGGCCTCCAGTTCATCGGCCGCGCCTGGGACGAGCCGCGCCTGCTTCAGTTCGGCCGGGGCTACGAGGCGATCACGGCCCACGCGGAGTGGCGCACGCTCGAGCCGCGCGACCTGCCGGCGCTGGAGGACCCCGCCACCCCCACCGCCGCCGAACGAGCAGCCGCGGTGCGCGCGGACGTCGCGGCCTAGGGCGGGTCGGCCTCGCCGGAGGATTCCGTCGCCGTCGCCAGGCCAGGTTGGAGGGCATAGGCGACGGCCTCATCGGGGGACATCGCTCGGCCCTCGGCGGCGGCCCGCGCGAAGTCGTCCTCGCCGAGCAGCGCTCGTGCCGGCTCGAGCGGGTCGCCGAAGAGCGCCATCATCTGCAGCTGGCCGCCCAGATCATCGAAGAGCCGGTCGGCGGCCGAGGCAAGCCTGACGACTCGTCGCGGATCGCCGCCGGCAGCCAGCTCGAAGGCGGCGATCGCCTTGGCGCCCATGGCGTACATGCCCGCGTTGCCGACCGCGTGGAAGCCGCGCAGTGCGTCTCGTGCGGCTTCGGCCGCTCCGGCCGGGTCGCCTGCCGCGAATCGGGTCTGGGCGATCGCGCCCTGCCAGTCCGTCGCCTCGTGCAGCCGGCCGGCGGCGCGGTTCCTCTCGATCGCCTCGCGCGCCGCGTCGAGCGTCTTAATCAGGTTGCCACCGCCGCCGGTGAAGAATGGGGTGACGGTGAGCCACGCCCTGACGCTCGCGACGGACGGCTCATCTCCCGCGCGAAGGTACGCCTCCAGGGCCTGCTGTGCGCGCTCCATAGCGAACGTGATCTCGCCGCGGCTCACGGCCCCCCATGCCGAATTGAAGAGAGCCTCGCCCTGCTGGCGGTCGCTGCCTGCCTGCCTGTAGATGGCCAGCGCCTCTTCGTAGAGATCGCCGAGGCGTTCGTTCTGGCCCTGCCAGTACAGTACCCCGGCCAGCGCGGTGAGCGCCTTCGCTCGGGCCACCGTCGGCTGCGCGCCACTCGGCAGGTCCAGTACGTTCTCGAGCCAGTCACGCGCCTCGCGCAGGCGGGCCCAGTAGAGCCAGAACCGCCACAGGGCACCGGCCAGGCGCATGGCGACGTCCGCCTCGCCTCGCTCGGCGGCCCAGCGCAGGGCGGCGCGGATGTTGTCCTCCTCCCGCCGCAGGCGCTGCTGCCAGCGCCGTAGCTGGGTCAGCATCAACTCGGGCTCGGCTACCTCGACAAGTGCCAGCACGTTCAGGGCGTGGCGATGGCGGATGTCCTCGGCGTCGGGGCTGGAGTCGAGCTGCTCCCCGGCGTAGTCGCGGATGACCTGCAGCATGTCGAAGCGGGCTTCGCCGTCCGCGTCGGTCGGCCGGAGCAGGCTCTTGTCGACGAGCGAGCTCAGTCCACCGAGCGTGTCCAGCCCGAGCTCGTCACCCCGATTGCAGACCTCCTCGGCCGCCTCGATCGTCCAGCCGCCGGCGAAGACCGACAGGCGGGCGAACAAGCTCCGTTCGGCTTCGTCGAGCAGGTCGTGGCTCCAGGCGATGGTGTCGCGCAGCGTCCGCTGCCGGTCGGGTGCGTCGCCCGGGCCACCGGTGAGGATCGGGAGGCGACGCTCAAGCCGATCGAGGATTGCCTGCGGCGAGAGCAGCCTGACGCGAGCGGCGGCCAGCTCGATGGCCAGCGGCAGGCCGTCGACCCGGGCACAGATCTCGGCCACGGCCGGAGCGTTCTCGTTGGTCACGCTGAAGTCCGCCCTGGCCATCTTGGCCCGCTCGATGAACAGAGCGACAGCCTCGTACTGCGAGAGCGCGTCCAGCGGCGGTAGCGTCGCCGGGTCGGGCACCGTGAGCGGTGGCACGTGGAAGGCATGCTCGCCGGCCAGATGCAGAAGCTCGCGGCTGGTGACGATGATGCGCAGACGCGGCGTGCCGGACAGGATCTCGGACACGAGTGGGGCCGCCGACAGAACCTGCTCGAAGTTGTCCAGCACCAGCAGCGTGTCGCGCTCGCGAAGGTGGTGCTGGACGCTCGCCTTGAGGCTCCGCTGCGGAGTCTCTCGCACACCGAGGGCCGTCGCGATGGCCGCCGTGACCGTGTCGCCGTCGTGAGCATCCTGTAGCGCAACGAAGAAGCAGCCGTCGGCGAACTCGGTCAGCAGCTGGTGTGCCGCGGCGAGGGCGAGGCGTGTCTTGCCTGTGCCGCCGACGCCGGTAAGCGTCAGCAGCCGGACGCGCCCAATGAGCTCGTCAATCTCGGCGAGCTCCTTCGTCCGTCCGACGAGCGTAGTCGGCGAGACGGGCAGGTTGTTCGGCCGCGCGTCGAGCGAGCGCGGCGGGGGGAAGTCCTGTGCGAGGCCGCCGACATCGAGCTGCCAGAGGTGTTCCGGTGCGGGCAAGTCCTTGAGCCTGTGCTGGCCGAGGTCGCGGAAGGAGATGCCCTCAGGTACGTCGCGGCTGACCAGCGCACGCGTCGTCTCCGAGACGAGCACCTGGCCGCCGTGACCGGCCGCCGCGATGCGTGCGGCTCGGTTCACGTCGAGACCGATGTAGTTGTCGCCGCCGAGCCGACCCTCACCCGTGTGCAGGCCCATGCGCACGCTGACTGCCTCGCCCTCGGGCCAGTCCTCCGACATGAGGCGCCGCTGAGCTGCGGCCGCCGCCGCGACGGCCCGCGGCGCCGATCGGAAGACGGCCAGGAAGGCGTCCCCGTCGGTGCTTACCTCTTGGCCGTCGTGGTCGGAGAGGACTGCGCGGATGATCTCGTTGTGGCGGGCCAGCAAGTTTCGGTACTGATCACCGAGCGCGGTCAGCAGGCGTGTCGAGCCGGCGATGTCGGTGAACATGAACGTCACCGTTCCGGTCGGCAGCGCAGTGGCCACCGCGGCGATGGAGCGGCCGGGATCGGTATGGGGCCCAGACATGGTGGAGTGCGCGCGGCGCCGCTCTAGTGTCGCACGGGCGCGCAATCGCTCGCGGGCGGCGCATTACCCGAGCCAGCCTGTAGCTGTCACGACCCTATACTCCCCACCATAGAACAGCCGACCTGGGGAGCCATGTCAACCGAGCTCGAGCCCAGAACCCCCGTCCGTGAGCGCCTGGCTGCGCGCGTGCGGGCCGTGCCGCCCTCGGGCATCCGGCGCTTCTTCGACGTCATCGCCAGCATGCCCGACGTGATCAGCCTGGGCGTAGGGGAGCCGGACTTCACCACGCCGCCCCAGATCGTCGAGGAGGGCGTGCGCTCGCTGCGTGCCGGACGTACGCACTACACCAGCAATTACGGAACGCTGGACCTTCGCCGCGCGCTGAGCAGCCACATCGAGCGCCTCTACGGCGTGTTCTACAGCCCGGACAACGAGATCTGCGTGACCGTCGGCGCGTCCGAGGCCCTGGCCGTGAGCATGGCTGCGATCGTGGACCCGGGCGACGAGGTGATCCTGCACGAGCCTTCATACGTCGCCTACCTGCCGGCCATCCTGTTCAACGGCGGCAGCCCGGTGCTGGTGTCCACCTCGGCGCACAACGGCTTCGAGCTGGACCCGGCGGATGTCGAGGCGGCCATCACGCCGCGGACCAAGGTGCTCTTCCTGGGCTACCCGTGCAATCCCACAGGCGCGGTGCTGGAGCCTGCCACGCTCCGCGCGCTGGCCGACATCGCAATGCGCCACGACCTGCTCGTGGTGAGCGACGAAATCTACGACCGGCTCGTCTACGGCGATCATCAGCACGTGGCCATCAGCAGCTTGCCCGGCATGCGCGAGCGGACGATCCTGCTGGGAGGCTTCTCCAAGGCCTATGCCATGACCGGCTGGCGGGTGGGCTACGTCTGCGCGCCGGCGGACCTGCTGGAAGGCATCGTCAAGGTCCACCAGTACGAGATCATGTCGGCACCTACGGTGGCGCAGGACGCCGCCCTGGCGGCCCTGACCGGCGCGGAGCAGGACGTCCAGCGCATGGTCGCCGAGTACGACGCCCGGCGGCGCATGTTCGTGGCCGGTCTGAACGAGATCGGGCTGCCCACGGCTGAGCCAAAAGGCGCTTTCTACGCCTTCCCCAGCATCCGCCCGACCGGTCTGTCGAGCGAGGAGTTCAGCGAGCGCCTGCTCTTCGAGCAGAAGGTGGCGGTCGTGCCGGGCTCTGCCTTCGGGCCCTCGGGCGAGGGTCACGTGCGCTGCTCGCTGGCCACTGGTTACGCCGAGCTGGAGGAGGCGCTGGGCCGAATACGGACGTTCGTCGGCTCGCTGGGCGGATGAGCGTCCCGGCGACGGCGACGCGCTACGAGGTCGTCATCGGCGTAGAGGTCCACGTCCAGCTGCGCACGGCCTCAAAGATGTTCTGCGCCTGCTCGACGGACGTGCGCGACGCGCCGCCCAACTCACTCACCTGTCCCGTCTGCCTGGGCCTGCCCGGTGCCCTGCCGGTGATCAACCGGCGCGCCGTCGAACACGTGCTGGCCACCGGCCTGGCCATCGGCGCGCGCATCCCCGAGGCCACACGCTGGGACCGCAAGAACTATTTCTATCCCGACCTGCCCAAGGGCTACCAGATCAGCCAGTACGACCTCCCCCTCTGCGTGGGCGGCTCGCTCAGCGTCGAGACGTCCGACGGGCTGGTGGAGGTGCACATCCGCCGAGCGCACCTGGAGGAGGACACCGCCCGCCTGCTGCACCAGCCCGACGGTGCCGGCGGCCGCCTCAGCCTGGTCGACTTCAACCGCTCCGGCATACCCCTGATGGAGATCGTCACGGAGCCGGTGATTCCGTCGGCCGAGGCGGCCCGTCGCTACGCCGAGGAGCTGCGCCTGCTGCTGCTGACCATCGGCGCTTCGGAGGCCCAGATGGAGGAGGGCCAGCTGCGGGTGGAGGCCAATGTCTCGCTGCGCGAGCCCGGGGCGGCGGAGTTCGGCACGCGCGTCGAGGTCAAGAACATGAATTCGTTCCGCAGCGTCGAGCGGGCGGTCGCCTTTGAGGTCGAGCGCCAGGCGGCGGCTCTCGACACCGGCAGCGCACTGGTGCAGGAGACCCGCGGCTGGGACGACGAGCGCGGGGTGACCTACAGCATGCGCCTGAAGGAGGAGTCGGAGGACTACCGCTACTTCCCCGAGCCGGACCTGCCGCCGCTGCGGGGTGATCCCGCGTGGCTGGAGGCCATCCGCGCCCGGCTGCCCGAGCTGCCCGCCGCCCGGCGGGCGCGTTACCGCGACGCGCTGGGCCTGTCGGCCTACGACGCGGCCGTGCTGGTGGCCGACCAGGCTGCCACTGAGCTCTTCGAAGGTACGCTGAGCGCGGACCCCGGGCTATCGGCCAAGAAGGTGGCCAACTGGGTCAGCGGCGAGTACCTGCGGTTGGCCAAGACGGGTGGCCGCAGCACAGTTCGTGCCCACGAGCTGGCAGTGCTGATCGGGCAGGTGGAGGCGGGCGAGCTGTCGGGCACGAACGCCAAGCAGGTCTTCGAGCGGCACTTCGCCAGCGGCGAGCCGGTCGGCGCGATCGTGGCCGAGCTGGGCCTGCGCCAGATCAGCGACGAGCCGGCACTGGCGCAGGCCGTCGCGCGCGTGCTTCAGGCGAACCCGGCGGCAGTCGCCGACGTGCGCGCCGGCAAGGCCCAGGCCATCGGCTTCCTGACCGGACAGGTGATGCGCGAGACGCGCGGCCAGGCCAATGCCGCGCTCGTCCAGCGGCTGATCAGGGCAGAGCTGGACACCGAGAAGGGCAAGAACTGAATGGCGCTGGTCAGCATGGCTCTGTGGATCGGCGGGGTGATCCTCGTCGTGGTTGGCGTGCTCGGTGCGCGCGGGCCCTTCTCACGCATGACCGAGCTCGATCGGCTGGCCGACAACGCCCGCCGATACGACAGCTGGCGCGGGGGTCGCCGTACGGCTGCCGCGGACGAGGGCACTACCGGCGCAGACGTCATGCGCCAGGTCCTGCGCCGCAGGGTGCTGCTGTGGGGCGCCGTCGCGGCCGCCGGCATCGTCCTGACCGTGGCGGGCTTCGTACTGCGCTAGTCCGGCCGCTCCTCGACCAGCAGGCAGGCCGCCTGGTGGCCGGGCCTGACGTCGAACAGCGGCGGGTCAACCGTCGGGCAGCGCTCGAAGGCCAGCGGACAGCGCGGGTGGAAGCGGCAGCCCGGTGGGATACGCGACGGGTCCGGTGTTTCGCCGGCCAGGATCAGCGGCTCGCGCCGGCGCGTTGGGTCCGGCACCGGCACGACCGACAGCAGCGCCTGCGTGTACGGATGTGCCGGCGCCGCCAGCACTTCGGCCGTGGGCCCGATCTCGACGAGCCGGCCGAGGTACATCACGGCCAACCGGTGGGCGTACGCCGCGACGGTCGACAGGTCGTGGGTGATCATGACCATGGCGATGCCGCGTGTTTCGGCCAGGCCTGCCAGCAGGTTGAGGATGTCGGCGCGGATACTGACGTCGAGCATCGAGACGGGCTCATCGGCGATCAGGACGCGCGGGCGCAGGACGAGGGCGGCGGCGATGACCACGCGCTGGCGTTGCCCGCCCGAGAGCGCGAAGGGCAGCCGTTGCATGAAGGTGTCGGCAGGCGTCAGGCCGGCCTGCTCCAGTGCCTCGGCGACGCGAGCGCGCTCCTCGGCTCTGTTGCGCACGGCACGGTGCACGCGCAGTGGCTCGGCCACGATATCGAGAACGCGCATGCGCGGGTTGAGCGACTCGTAGGGGTCTTGGAAGATCATCTGCACTTCGCGCCGCAGGCGGCGCAGGCCACCTGCATCGAGGCTGGAGAGCGCCGTCCCGTCGACCTCGACGTCGCCTTCGGTCGGGCGCAGCAGCCCCATCAATAGGTTGCCCGTGCTGGTCTTGCCGCTGCCCGACTCGCCCACCAGCCCCAGCACCTCGCCGGCCGCCAGGCTGAAGCTGACGCCGTCCACGGCGCGGACGTCGGGGACCGGCCGGCCGCGCAGCCGGTCGGCCAGTCGAGCGCGTCCGGCAAAGTGCAGGTGGAGGTTGGTCGCGCGCAGGATCGGCTCAGCCATCGGCAGGCCCCGCGGGCCGGGTACTGGCATCGAGCAGGAAGCAGGCGGCCCGGCGATCATCGAGCTGGAACGCCGGCGGCCGCTGCTCGTGGCAGAGCTCGAAGGCGTGCGGGCAACGCGGCGCGAACTGGCAGCCCACCGGCATCTGCTCGAGGCGGGGAGGGGAGCCCGGGATGGCGCGCAGGCGCCGGTTCGGCTCGGCCACGTCGGGGAACGACTTGAGCAACAGCTGCGTGTAGGGATGCTGCGGATCGGCGAACAGGCGCTCCACGTCGGCATCCTCCACGATCGAGCCGCCGTACATCACCAGCACTCGCTCGCAGGCCTGCGCCACCACGCCCAGGTCGTGCGTGACGATGAGCGTGGCCATGCCGTACTCGCGACCCAGTTCGGCCAGCAGCTGCAGGATCTGGGCCTGGATCATGACGTCCAGCGCCGTCGTGGGCTCGTCGGCGATGATCACCTCCGGCCGGCAGGCAAGGGCAAGCGCGATCATCGCCCGCTGGCGCATGCCACCCGAATAGGTGTGCGCGTGTTCGTCGGCCCGCCGCGCACCGATGCCCACGCGCTCGAGCAGCTGCCGGGCACGCTCGTCGGCGCCGCGCCGCCCAAGGCTGGGCTCGTGCACGCGCACCGCCTCGGCCACCTGGTCGCCCACCGTACGCACGGGGTTGAGCGCGTTCATCGCGCCCTGGAAGACGATCGACATGCGCGACCAGCGCAGGGCGCGCAGTTCCCTGGGCTCAAGGGCGAACACGTCCACGCCGTCGAGCAGCACGCGTCCGCCCTCGATTCGGCCGCCTGGTGGCAGCAGCCGAAGCAGCGCAAGGGCGGCCGTCGTCTTGCCCGAGCCGGATTCGCCCACCAGTCCGACGGTCTCGCCGCGGCGCAACTCGAAGCTGACCCGGTCCACCGCGCGCAGCAGGCCGGCCGGCGACTCGTAGGCGACGCTGAGCTCCTGCACGCGCAGGATGGCCGGGCCGGAGCCGGCCAGAGAACGCTCGAGCGCGGCGTCAGGCAGGGGTATGCGCGGTTCCGGTTCGAGGTGGTGCCGCCGCAGGCGCGGGTTGAGGATCTCTTCCAGCGCAACACCGACGAGGGTCACGCCGAGCACGACCCAGACGATGGCCAACCCGGGCGGGATGAGTGCCCACCAGGCACCCGCCGACACCGCCCCGCGGTTGAAGGCGAATTGCAGCATTTGGCCCCAGCTGATCAGCGTCGGGTCGCCCAGGCCGATGAAGGCCAGCGTCGACTCGCCCAGGATGGCCAGGCTGATGACCAGCACGGTATTGGCCAGCATCAGCGGCAGGACCAGGGGCAGCACGTGGCGGCGGATGATGTGCAGGTCGCCGGCGCCCAGCGCCTTCGCCCGGAAGACGAACTTTCGCTCTCTCACGCTGAGCGTCTGGGCGCGCACCAGGCGCGCCGTCGTCGTCCAGCCCAGCAGCCCGATGACCAGGATGATGTTGGTCAGGCTGGCTCCCAAAATCGCCACCAGCACGATCATCAAGGCCAGGTCCGGGATGACCAGGAAGAAATCCGTAATGCGCATCAGTGCCCCGCCCAGGCGGCCGCCGAAGTAGCCGGCCAGCAGGCCCACGCTGGCCCCAATGACGAGCGAGATCAGCGCGGCCGCGAAGCCCACCAGCAGCGAGACGCGCGCGCCGTAGATGAGCGCAGACAGGACGTCCTCGCCGCCGTCGTCGGTGCCCAGCGGGTGCGCCGCCGAGGGCGCCTGGTAGATGTCGTCGATGGTCGGCCTGGCCGGTGCATACGGGTCGTACGGCGCGAGCAGTGGAGCGGCCACCGCCATCACCAGCGCAACGCCGAGCAGGACCAGGCCGGCCGCGCCCAGGCGATTGCGCAACAACAACCGGAGTGGGTGCCGTGGCGGCGCGGCGTGAGCTGCGACCACCGGCGGCGCGGCGTGAGCGGCGACCGTCATCGCTATGCCTGGGCCACACGCGGGTCGAGCCAGCCGTAGACCACGTCTGCGGCGAGGTTGGCCAGCACGACCGAGACAGCCAGCAGCAGGAACGCCCCCTGCAGGACTGGATAGTCACGCTGCCCAACGGCGCGCACGGTCAACTCGCCCAGGCCGGGCCACGAGAAGACGGCCTCGACCTGGATGGCGCCCGCGACGGTGAAGCCAAGGGTCAGGGCGATCAGGGTGACCAGGGGCAGCATGGCGTTGCGCAGGGCGTGGTCCCGGATGATGCGGAAGGTGGACAGGCCCTTCGCCTTGGCGGTCAGGATGTAGTCCTCGCTGAACACCTCGACGACCGAGCTGCGCATGATCAGCATGTACTCGCCGAGCAGCACCAGGGCCAGCGTGAGAGTGGGCAGGAACATGTGCCGGCCGATGTCGACGAGCTGCTCCCAGAGGCTGCCGAACTCGACACCGATGGTGCCCCGTCCGGCCGTGGGTAAGCCGAACCAGGCAGATCCGAAATAGAGCAGCACGATGCCCAGGAAGAAGGTGGGCAGCGACCACATGACCAGCGAGAAGGTCAGCGCGCCGGTGTCGATGCGCGTACGGCGCCGCCAGGCGGCCAGCAGGCCGAGCACCGTCCCCAGCACGATGGCCAGCAGCTGGGCCGGCATGATCAGCCAGAGCGTATTGACCAGCGCCTGGCCCAGCAGGTCGGTGACCGGCCGATCACGGAAGGCATAGGAGACGCCCAGGTCGGCCCGGGCCAGCGCCCCGAGATAGGCAAAGTACTGGCTGTCGAAGGGGTCGCCGCCGTCGGTCGCGATGAGGACCGGCTTGTCCAGCCCGAAGCGCTCCTGTAGCGCGGCCACGGCCGCCGGGCTGAGCCGCGGGTCGCGCAGGCCCGACTTGGCGGGGTCGCCTGGCAGAACGCGGAACAGCAGGAAGTTGAAGGTGACGACGACCAGGATGGTCGCCACCGCCCAGCCGCTCCTGTGCAGCAGGTAGCGGCGCCGCCCAGCGATCGGCCGCCCCTCCGTTCTAGCTCAGTCGAGGGCCCCGCTCAGGGCGCCGGCCGGATGGTGGTCAGCGACTCGGCCGACTGGAGGGTCAGGGTGGGGTCCTCCATGGGCCAGCCGACGAACGTGTCCCTGCGGAAGGCCTGTGTCTCCTTGTAGTAGTAGGCAATGATGTAGGGCACGTCGTCGATCAGGATCTGCTGCATCTGGTGGACCAGGTCTACGCGCGCCGCGTGGTCCGTCTCGACGTTGGCCGCCGCGTACAGCGCGTCGTAGGCCTCGTTGCAGTAGCCCGTCTCGGACCAGCCGCTGTCCACCTCGTCGCACAGCACGGTGCCCAGCAGGAAGGCTGGATCGGGATCGCTGCCCCAGCCCCAGCGGATGACGTCGAAGTCGAAGGTCGGGCAGCAGACCGAGGTCAGCGTGTCCGGGTCGAGCGCCTGGATCTGGACCGACACGCCCACCGCCTGCCACATGTCGGAGATGAGGTCCGCCTCGCGCGGGGCCACGTCCGAGTCGTTGGGATAGAACAGGCGGAACGTCAGGTCGCCGGTCGGGCAGTTCTGATCGGCGAGACACTCGCGGATGCCGTCGCCATCGCTGTCCACGTAGCCCGCCGTCTCCAGTCGCTGGTTGGCGGCATCGACCGAGAAGGCATAGTCCTGCACGCCGGCGGCGAAGAAGTCGCCCAGGCCCGTGGGCACCAGCGACAGGCCGGGCTCGCCCAGGCCGAGCAGCGAGACGTCGACGATCTGCTGCTTGTCGGTCGCCTCGGCCAGTGCGCGCCGCACCTCCACGTCGCGCAACGCCGGATGGCCGCTGCACACGCCGTCCTCCGGGCAGTCGGCCGGGTCGACCAGATTGAAGAAGATGTCGGTCAGGCTGCCGGTGATGGGCTCGGCGATGAGCACCTCCACGTTCGGATCGTTGCGCAGCGTGTTGACGGCCGTGGCCGGGAACTCGGTGATCATGTCGACGTTGCCCTGCTGGAGGGCCGCTATCCGCGCGTCGGGATTGCCGATGGTCTGGAAGATGACCCGGTCCACGATCGGCGGCGTGCTCCAGTGGTCCTTCACCGCTTCGAGGGTCATGGAGATTCCCTGGTCGTACTCGGCCAGGCTGAAGGCGCCCGATCCGACCATCTCGGCGTTCTCGAAGGTCGCGGCGTCCTGTCCCTCCCAGATGTGCTGGGGCAGCACGTACATGAACACCATGCGCGACTCGAAGTTGCCGATGGGCTCCTCGGTCGTGATCTGGACGGTTGTGGCATCCGGGGCCTCGACCGCCGTGAAGCCGGCGGTGTAGGAGGGCAGGAAGGGGAAGTCCTCGGTGGCCTGGTAGAGGTTGAGCGTGAAGGCGACGTCCTCCGCCGTCAGCGGCTCACCGTCGTGGAACGTGGCTCCCTCGACGATGGTCAGCGTCCAGGTCAGCTCGTCATCCGAAACGGACCACTCGCTGGCCAGCTCGGGCACGTACTGACCGTCGGCGGTGATGGTGATGGGCGTGTCGTAGACCAGTTCGTAGAGCGTGTAGGCCTCGGCCAGCACGCCGTTGCCGGGGTTGCGATAGTCCGGGAAACCGGCCATCGCGATGCGCACAGTGCCGCCCGTGGTGGGTGTGGCCTCGGGCGTGGCATCGGGCGTGGCCGGAGCGGTCGGCCGACCATCGTCGGGCGTGGCGGGAGCGTCTGTCGGCTGGTCGGCGGGCGTCGCCGGAGGGCCGCCGGTCGCAGGCTCCGTCGGCGACGCGGTGGGCGGGCTCTCGGCCATGCAGGCCGCCGATAGGAGGACGACGAGCATGGCGCAGGCCGCCAGCCGGCCGCGCCCAGACGATTGCGACATACCCCTCAATGCTCCTTCGCTGTCTTGGCGGCCCCCGCAGGCCCCGGCGCCCAGCCGGGTTCGTCTGCGCAGAATGGCACAGGCCGCCGCTCAGGGCAAAAACGGCCGGAGTCAGCCGCGTCGGGACGAGCCCGTGCAGCGTGGCATACTCGGCCACGCCTCCACGCCCGATGGCACCGTCACGAGGTCGAACCCATGCCCAAGGTTGCCTGCGGCCCGGACGTCATCCGGCGGCAGGTCGCGATCGAAGCCTTCGCGCTGAGCCCCGACGGGGCAGACGTCGTCTACGTGCGTCGCCATGTCCAGGGCAACGCCTATCGTTCGCACCTCTGGCAGCAGCCGTACGACGGTGGCCGACCGCGTCGGCTGACCGGCGGTGCCGTGCGCGACTCCTCGCCCGCATTCTCCCCGGACGGCCGGCGGCTGGCCTTCGTGCGGACCGCCGAAGGTGACGACACGGGCCAGCTCTGGATGCTCGACCTGAGCGACCGCAGCCTGGCGCCGCGGCCGCTCGCCCGCCTGGCTCACGGCGCCGCGAGCGTCAGCTGGAGCCCCGACGGGCGCCTGCTGGCGGTCCTCGCCGCGTCCGACGACACCCCCTTCGTCGTCGGGCGGCTGGAGACCGGCAAGTCCCCGCTGGCCAGGCGCATCACCACCGTCGACTGGCGCGACGACGACGCCGGTCATCGCGATCGGCGGACGCATCTCTTCCTGCTCGAGCCGCGGCGGGGCAGGAGGCCCGTCCAGCTGACGCGTGGCGACTACGACGTGCAGCAGCCGGCCTGGTCGCCCGATGGGCGGTGCATCGCGTTCACCGCCGACCGCAGGCCCGAGCGCGACGTCTACCCGCGCAAGTCGATCTGGACGGTCGACGCGGCAGGAGGCGAGCCACGCGAGCTGGCCGCCCTGGCCGGCGCCGCTAGGCACCCGGCCTGGTTGCCCGACGGGCAATGGCTGGCCTTTGCCGGCCAGGACGTCGAGGATCCGCCCGAGTACGAGCCGTGGATCGCCTGGGTCGTGCCCGCCGCCGGTGGCACGCCGCGCCGGCTGATCGAGGGACGTGACACTTCAATCGGGGTCTGGGCCTGGTCGGACCTCGACCTCTCCGAGGAGAAGGCCGGGCCTGCTTGGTTGGGTAACGACTCGCTAGCCTGCCTGATTGCCCACAGAGGCCGCTGCCAGCCCTATCGCCTGCCGCTCGAGGGTGGGGCGCCGGAGCCGCTGGCCCCAGACGAGGGGCTGATGGCCTCCGGCATGGAGTTCGCCGCCGGCCGGCTGGTGCTGAGCGCCGCGATTCACGGGCGGGCGGCCGAGCTGTACGCTGTGGAAGAGGGCAAGCTGCGCCGGCTGAGCCATGACGGCTCGCGCTGGCAGGCGCGCTACGCTCTGCCCCGCATCGATGAGCTGGACGTGCCCGGGCCGGCCGGCTCCATCCACACCTGGCTCTTCTCCCCGCCCAGTGCCGGCGCGCACGAGCGGCTGCCGCTGGTCTTCCAGTTCCACGGCGGGCCGACCGGCGCCTACGGTCCGGCCGGCTCGCTGGACGCCATGCTGCTGACCTCGGTCGGTTACCGGGTGGCCATGCCGAACATCCGCGGCTCGGCCGGCTACGGCTACGAGTGGGCCGAGCAGCTGCGTGGGCGGTGGGGGGACGTCGACCGGCAGGACGTGCTGGCCGTGACCGACTGGCTGGTCGAGCAGGACCTGGCCGACCCGGCGCGCCTTGGCCTGGTCGGCTACTCCTACGCCGGCTACCTGATCCAGTGGCTCGTCGCTACGACCGACCGTTTCGCCGCAGCGGTGGCGGAGAACGGCGTCTCGAACCAGGTCTCGAGCTGGGCCAACTGCTACTACGGCCCCCACTGGAATCGCCGCCTGCGCCTGGGCAGCCCGTTGAGCGAGGAGGAGATGCGCCACGCCTGGAGCCACTCGCCGCTCTCGCGGGCGCGGGACATCCGCACTCCGCTGTTGATGCTCCAGGCAGAGGAGGACCGCAACTGCCCGGCCTCCGACAACGAGCAGCTCTTCACCGCACTACGCGTGCTGGGCCGGCAGGTGGAGTACGTCCTGTATCCGGAGGAGCACCACGAAATGAAGAACTACGGCCGGCCCGACCGGCGCATCGACCGCCACCAGCGCATCCTCGCCTGGTTCGAGCGCTACTTCTCCAGCCGGCGGTGATCCATGGCCGTGCAGCGGTCCATGACGACGTCGAGACCGCCCTCGTGCGCGATGCGCGCGGCCTCCCAGTTGACCACGCCCAGTTGCAGCCACAACGCGCCGGCGCCGGTGGCCACGGCGCTGCGCGCGATCTCCGGCGTGTGCTCGGGACGCCGGAAGACATCCACGATGTCGAACGGGCCCGTCTCAACGACCGCCTCCTCCAGCGTGCGGTAGGCGCGCATGCCCAGCACCTCGCGCACGTTGGGGTTGACCGGCACGCACTCGTAGCCCTGGTGCAGCAGGTAGCGCATCACGCCGTGCGAAGGTCGCGCCGGATTGGATGAGGCGCCCACGATGGCGATGCGCTTCGCCTGGCTGAGCAGCGCCAGCTCGCCGCGCAGGTCGAGCAGAGGTACCGGGCCGCTGTTCTCCTGCGCGTCCAGCATCTCGATCGCTCGCTGCCGGTCGTCCTGCATGCGCTCGATGATTGCACGCCGGCCACCGAGTTGTGCATACTGCGCGCCAGGACTCCGCAGCGAGCGGTCACCGCCGGGTCACTGAAGATCCCGTCAAATCCGGACTGGGAGAGACGGTGCGGTGTGCGTAGCGCCCAGCGCCTGCGGGGCTAGCTTGGAGGAGGAAACAAGTTGGGCAGAAACACAGCGCTCGTCGCCATGCTGCTGACCGTCGCTCTCGTCGCAGGAGCCTGCGCCGGGCCTACGGCCACCGACGCGCCAACGCAGCCGCCGGCCACCGATGCGCCGGCAACCGATGCGCCGGCCACCGATGCGCCGGCCACCGATGCGCCGGCCAGCCCGCCGCCCGACGGCGAGGGCTTCCTGGCCTGCATGGTCAGCGACACAGGCGGCATTGATGACCGCAGCTTCAACCAGAACGGCTGGGAAGGCATGGAGCAGGCGGAGGCCGACTTCGGCATCGAGGCCCGCTTCTTGGAGTCCACCACGGCCGAGGACTACGCGCGCAACATCAACCAGCACATCAGCGACGGCTGCGACATCATCATCACCGTCGGCTTCCTGCTGGGCGACGACACGCGCATCGCCGCCGAGGCCAACCCGGACCAGCGCTTCGCCATCGTCGACTTCGCCTACGAGCCGGCGCTGCCCAACGTTGAAGGCCTCGTCTACAACACGGCCGAGGCGGCCATGCTGGCCGGCTACGCGTCGGCATCGTGGACGCGCACGAAGGCGATGGGCACTTTCGGCGGCATCAACATCGGCGGGCCGGTGACCGACTTCATGGACGGTTTCATCGCCGGCGCCAACTACTGGAACGAGGAGCAGGGCGACACGGTCCGCGTCCTCGGCGGGCGCGACCCCAACGATCCCAGCTCCGGCACGTTCACGGGCGACTTCGACAGCACTGACAACGCCCGGGCGGTCTCGGTGGGCATGCTGCAGGAGGGAGCGGACGTGATCCTGCCCGTCGGCGGTCCCATCGGCCAGGGCACCTTCGCGGCGATCGAGGAGCTCGACGTCGAGGCCGTTGGCCTGGGCGTCGACGTCGACTGGACGCGCACCGTCCCGGAGTACGCCGACCTCATGCTCACGCACATCCTCAAGCGCATCGACGTGTCGGTTTACCAGGCCATAGCGCGGGCAATCAACGACACAGAGCCGGCGCCCGTCTTCGTCAGCGACCTGGAGAACGGCGGCGTCGGCCTGGGCGAGTTCCACGACTACGACGACCAGATCTCGGACGAGGTCAAGGCCGGCATCGAGGCGCTCCGCCAGGCGATCATCGCCGACGAGGTGGCGCCCTCGGATTACTACTCGGCACCCTAGCCTCTTGGACTGACCTGAGACCGGACAGGCGGCGTCTTCGGACGCCGCCTGTCTGCTTATAGCGAGGTTGCGCCACAGGTGAAGCTCGAGCTTCGGGGGATCACCAAGCGCTTTCCGGGCGTGGTCGCCAACCAGGGCGTCAACCTGATCGTCCAGCCCGGCCAGGTCCACGGCTTGCTCGGCGAGAACGGTGCGGGCAAGACCACGCTGATGAACGTGCTCTACGGGCTGTACCAGTCCGAGGAGGGCGAGATCCTGCTCGACGGCAAGCCGGTCCGCTTCGGCGGCCCGGGCGACGCCATCGAGGCAGGCATCGGCATGGTCCACCAGCACTTCATGCTCGTGCCCGTCTTCACCGTCACGGAGAACGTGATGCTGGGCGTCGAGTCGACACGCGGACCCTGGCTGCAGCTGGATCGAGCCAAGGCGCGCGATCGGATCAGGCAGATTTCGCAGGATCACAACCTGCACGTCGACCCGGACGCTTACGTCGAAGATCTCCCCGTGGGCGTGCGCCAGCGCGTCGAAATCATCAAGACGCTCTATCGCCAGTCACGCGTGCTCATCCTCGACGAGCCCACGGCGGTGCTGACGCCGCAGGAGACGGACGAGCTCTTCGAGATCATGCGCAGCCTGGTCGCGGGTGGCACGTCGATCATCTTCATTACCCACAAGCTCAACGAGGTCCTCGAGGTCTGCGACCAGATCACGGTCCTCCGTCGCGGCCGGGTGGCGGGTACCGTGCTGCCACAGGAAAGCGACAAGGAACAGCTGGCCGAGTTGATGGTCGGCCGGCCGGTCCAGCTGGTCGTCGATAAGGAGGACGCAGCACCGCGCGAGCCGGTGCTCGAGGTTCGCTCGCTGACTGTGCGCGATGACCGTGGTCACATCGCAGTCGACAACCTCGACCTGACCGTCCATGCGGGCGAGATAGTGGCCGTCGCCGGCGTACAGGGCAACGGTCAGAGCGAGCTGGCAGAGGTCGTCACCGGCCTGCGTGAGATCGAGAGCGGCGAGGTGCTGATCGGCGGCCAGCCGGTCGGGCCGAACCCGCGGGCGGTCTATCGGGCGGGCGTGGCCCACGTGCCCGAGGACCGGCTGGAAGAGGGCCTCGTCCCTGGCTTCAACATCGCCGAGAACATGGCCCTCAACAACTACTGGCTGCCGCCCTTCGCGCGCGGACTGCGCCTCGACCGCGAGGTCATGGTCGCGCGCTCGGAGGAGCGCGTGCGCGAGTTCGACGTGCGCACGCCGTCCGTCTTCAACAGCGTCGCGAACCTGTCCGGCGGCAACCAGCAGAAGGTGATCGTGGCGCGCGAGTTCTCGCGCGAGCTGAAGCTGTTGGTGGCCGTCCAGCCCACGCGCGGCCTCGACGTGGGCTCGATCGAGTACATCCACCGTCGCATCGTGCAGAAGCGCGACGAGGGCACGGCCGTGTTGATCATCTCGACCGAGTTGGACGAGGTGGTGGCGCTGGGTGACCGCATCGCAGTCATGTACAAGGGCAGGGTCGTGGGCATCCTGACGCCGGAGGAGGCCACGTTCGCGCGGCTGGGCCTGCTGATGGGCGGTGCCCACCCCGAAGAGGGCAAGCCAGAGGAGGCAGCCGCGGCCGGAGCGGGGAGCACCGGCTCGTGAGCGACGAGCGCGAGGAGGCGCGCGACGTGGAGCCGGCATTGGACGCGCCCGAGGACGCGCCCGAGGACGCGCCCCGGCAGCTGGCGGAGGCAGGCGTCGGAGATACGTCCGGCACCCAGCCCGGCCCGCCGCGGCGACGCGGCGAGGGCCTGCGCCGCCTGCTGGGCAGCCTCGTGCTGCCCCTGCTGGCCCTGTTCAGCGCCTTCGTCGTGGGTGGCGTAATCATCATTGCCAGCGACGCGCAGGTCATCGGGCGCATCGGAACGGACCCGCTGGGTGCGCTAGTTCTGGGTCTGTCGACGGTGGTGGACGCCTACACGGCCCTCATCCGCGGCGCGCTGGGCGATCCCGTCCAGATTGCCAGCGCGATCGCCTCCTTCGACGGGCTGGCCCTGCGCCGCTCGCTCGGCCCCATCTCGGAAACCATCCTCTCCAGCACGCCCTTGATCCTGACCGGCCTGGCCGTCGCACTGGCCTTCCGAGCAGGCCTGTTCAACATCGGCGCGGAGGGCCAGCTCCAGGCTGGCGCCCTGCTGGCCGTGCTGGTCGGCTTCAGTCTTGTAGGCCTGCCCTGGTTCGTGCACCTGCCGCTGGCTCTGCTGGCGGGCGCGGTGGGCGGGGCGTTGTGGGGCTTCCTGCCGGGTCTGCTCAAGGCGCGTACGGGAGCGCATGAGGTGATCACGACCATCATGCTCAACTTCATCGCCTTCAGGCTGGTGGACTACAGCCTGCGCACCCCGCTCTTCCAGCGTCCAGGCCGGTCGGACCAGATCTCCAAGATCGTCGAGCCGACGGCCACGCTGAACCCCATCCTCGACGGCCTGCGCGCTCACTGGGGCATTGCCGTGGCGCTGCTTGCCGCGATCGCCGTCTCGTGGCTGCTCTTCCGCTCGACCAAGGGCTTCGAGTTCCGTGCCGTGGGCCTCAATCCGCAGGCGGCCCGCTACGCGGGCATGAGCATCGCCCGCACGGTCGTCATGAGCATGATGGCCGCCGGTGCCCTGGCTGGTTTGGCCGGCGCGACCGTCGTGCTGGGCACCACCCGCACGATGACGCCGGGGCTGGCCGGCGGGGCGGGCTTCGACGGCATCGCCATCGCCCTGCTCGGCCGCGCCCGACCGGCCGGCGTGGTGGCGGCGGCCTTCCTGATCGGCGGCCTGCGCGCCGGCGCAACGCCGATGCAGGCGGCGACGGGCATCCCCATTCACCTGGTCGTGGTCATCCAGGCGCTGGTCATCATGTTCATCGCCGCCCCCGCGCTGGTGCGCGCCATCTTTCGCATCCGGGCCGAGCGCCAGATCGGCGCGGAGGCCTTCGCCAAGGGGTGGGGAGCGTGACCGCGGCCGCCGTCGCGGCGCCTGCCGCGCTGACCACCAGCCAGCGGGCGGCTCGCCGTCGGCAGCGCATCCTGGGCCTGATCTATCTGGTCGCGGCAGTCGTCATGGTGGTGCAGTTCGCCTTACCGCTCGACGCCGCCGACCAGTCGCGGCTTGTGTTGACGCTGCCGCCCGCCGCCATCCGGGTGCCGGACCTGGTATTGCCCTCGGCCGGCACGCTCTACTTCCTGGCCCTGGTGGCGGCCTTCGCCGGCGCCATCCAGCTGACGCGTGGCTTCGGTGCGCGCTGGGCGCTGATCCTGGCCCTGGTGGCAACCGCCTTCGTGCTGGCCTTCCTGGTGTGGGTCGCAGCAGGACAATCGATGCAGCTGACGGGCCTTCTCCAGACGACCGTCCAGCGTGCCGTGCCGATAGTCTTCGGAGCACTGTCCGGGATCCTCTGCGAGCGAGCCGGGGTGATCAACATCGCCATCGAGGGCATGCTGCTGTCGGGTGCCTTCAGCGGCGCGGTGGTGGCCAGCATGACCGGTAACGTCTGGATCGGCGTGCTGGCGGCGGCCCTCACCGGCGCGCTGCTGGCCGCCCTGCTGGCCGTGCTGGCCATCCGCTACCTCGTCGACCAGATAGTGGCCGGCTTCGTCATCAACATACTGGTCTCCGGTTTGACCGGGTTCTTGGCCACGCGCGTGCTGCAGCAGAACCAGCAGCTGAACACGCCCCCGCGACTGAGCATCGACCCGATTCCCCTGCTCTCCGAGATTCCGGTCCTGGGCGCAATCCTATTCCGCCACAACATCTTCACCTACTCACTGTTCATCCTCGTGGTGCTCGTTTTCGTGGGCCTCTTCTACACTCGCTGGGGGCTGCGCGTGCGCGCAGTCGGGGAGCATCCCAAGGCAGCCGACACGGCGGGCATCAACGTCTTCCACGTGCGCTACCGCAACGTCATCCTGGCCGGGCTGGTGGCCGGCCTCGGTGGGGCCTACTTCACCATCGGTTCGGGCGTAGGCTTCGAGCGCGACATGACCGGCGGCCGCGGTTTCATTGGCCTGGCGGCGATGATCTTCGGCGGCTGGAACCCGCTGGGTGCCTTGGGCGCCGGCTTGATCTTCGGCTTCGCCGACGCCATCCAGGCGCGAACGTCCATCCTGGGCATCCAGATCCCGTCCGAGCTGCTCTCCTCGCTGCCCTACATCGTCACGATCATCGTCGTGGCCGGTCTGGTGGGCCGCGTGCGCGCGCCGGCGGCCGACGGCCAGCCCTACCAGAAGGAGTGAGCTCGGGGGCGTCCGCGCGTGCCCGGCGACCGGTCATCCTCGACTGCGATCCAGGGCACGACGACGCGCTGGCCCTCCTGCTGGCCCTTCAGCGGCCGGAGCTGGAGGTTCTGGGCGTGACCACCGTGGCCGGCAACGCGACGCTGGAGAACACCACCCACAACGCGCTCAGCGTCCTGACGCTGATCGAGCGCACGGACATCCCGGTTGCGGCTGGGGCCGAAGGGCCGCTGCGCCGCCCCCTCCAGACGGCGGCTCACGTCCACGGTGCCAGCGGGCTGGAAGGCGCCGAGCTACCCGCGCCCGCCAGCGCGCCCGTGGCCGAGCACGCCGTCGAGTTCATGGCGGGCCTCATCGAGGCCAGCGCCGTGCCCGTCACGCTGGTGGCGACCGGGCCGCTGACCAACGTGGCCCTGTTGCGGCAGCAGCAGCCGGCAGCCTTCGCGCAGGTCGGGCACATCTGCCTGATGGGCGGTGCGATCGGCGAGGGCAACATCACCGCTTCGGCCGAGTTCAACATTTGGGTGGACCCGGAAGCAGCGGCGGAGGTGTTCGAGGGCGGTCGGCCGGTGACGATGATCGGCCTGGACGTCACTCACAAGGCGATCGTCACCCATGCCGACGCAGACCGGCTGGCGCAAAGGGGCAACCGCACCGGGCGCGTGTTCGCCGACCTGCTCCACTTCTTCGCCCGCTTCCACGTGCAGCGCTACGGATGGGACGGATCACCCGTGCACGACGCCGTGGCCGTCGCCCACGTCCTGCAGGCCGGGCTGGTGGCCACGGCACCCTACCGCGTGGATGTTGAGGTCGACAGCGAGCTGACGCGCGGGCGGACCGTCGTCGACATCCGCGGCCTGTCCAATCGGGCGCCCAACGCGGAGGTGGGCCTGGACATCGACCGGCCCCGCTTCGTGGAGATGCTCATCGAGGCCGTCGCTTCGTTCCCCTGAGCGGCATCGCGCTGGCTATACTCGGTCGGACGTTCCTGCGCGTGCCTGCGGGAACGGCTGCCCTGGCCGGTGCATAAGCCGGACCGGCAGCCGGGAGGGAGGCTGACGCATGGGCCACGCAGGTGGCTTGGACGTCCACGATCGAGCCCCGCTCGTGCTCGTCATCGACGATGACGAGGCGCAACGCCATGCCCTGACGCGCATGCTGCGCCACGAGGGCTACGGGGCGCAGGCGGCGCCGGACGGTGAGAGCGGCCTGCGCGCGGTGCGGGAGCTGAACCCCCAGCTGGTGGTGCTCGATCTCAGCCTGCCCGGCGTGGACGGCTACGAGGTCTGCCGCCGGCTGCGCGGCGATCCCCAGACGGCCACGCTGCCCGTCATCGTGCTGACCGGTCACACCGCCATCGGGGACATGGTGGCGGCGCTCGACGCCGGCGCCGACGACTTCCTGCCCAAGCCCTTCCAGCAGGCCGAGCTGTTCGCGCGCATCCGCAGTGCCTTCCGCCTGCGGCGCGCGATCACCCGTCTCGAGCGCGCCACGCAGATCGTCGCGGCCCTGGCCAACGCCGTCGAGGCCAAGGATCAGCGCCTGGTGCACCACTGCCGCTGGCTGGCCCACCACGCCGCGCGCGTGGCGGCCCACGTCGGCCTGCGCCAGGACGAACTCGAGGCCGTCGCCTACGGCGCGCTGCTGCACGACGTGGGCAAGATCGGCGTGCCCGAGCACCTGCTGCGCAAGGAGGGCCCGCTCAGCGAGGTGGAGTGGGCGGTCATGCGCCAGCACCCGGAGATCGGCGAACGCATCTGCAACCCGTTGACCGCCTCGCGCAGCTTCGCGCCAATCATCCGCCATCACCACGAGCGCTTCGACGGCAAGGGCTATCCGGACGGCCTGCGCGGGCCGGCCATTCCGCTGGGTGCCCGCATCGTGACCATCGCGGACGCCTACGAGGCGATCGTGCACGGCAGGCCCTACCAGCCGGCCCAGCCGCACGCCCCGGCGGCGGAAGAGCTGCTGCGCCTGGCCGGCCGTCAGTTCGACCCCGAGCTCGTGCCCATCTTCCTCGACGAGTTGGAGCGCGACGGCCAGGGCGTTCCGCCCACGGTCGAGCTGCCGCCGGTGGCCTCCCTTGCCTCCGAGCACTCGCACGCCGTCTGAAGCAAAGGCCGGCCAGCCGCAGCCAGGCCCGATGCTGCGCCAGCCGGCCGAGCGCCCGGGCCCGCTCAAGTACAACTTCATCCGCTATGGGCTGCGCGTGCTGACCAGCTGCTACCTACGCGTCAGGGTCGAGGGCACAGAGCACCTGCCGCCGGCGTCGGCCGGACCCTATCTGATCAACTTCAGCCACCCGAACTGGGTCGATCCGATCGTGCTGGTGGGCTTCTGGCCGGACCGGCGCTGGATCATGATCTTCGGGCCCAGGGAAGAGGACATGGGCGTCGGGGGGCGCAACCGGATCATCAACTGGGCGCGTATGGGCGTGCCCTTCAAGCCCAGCAAGAAGGGCTTGCTGGAAACCGCGCGGCGGGCCGTGGAGGTCACCCAGCGCGGCTACGTGCTGGCCGTGGCAGGGGAGGGCCGCTTGAGCGATGAAGAGGGTGCGATCGTGCCGCTGGAGGACGGGCCGGCCTACCTTGCCCTGCGCACCCGCGTAGCCATCGTGCCGGTGGCCATCATCGGGACGCGCTGGCTGCGCTTCGGGAAGCGAGTCACGCTGCGCATCGGGCCGGCCCTGGACACGGCCGGCCGGCCGGCCACGCGCGGCAACGTGGCCCAGCTGACCGATGAGCTGACGCGCGCCATGGAACGGCTGCTGGAAGGTGTGGTGGGCGAGCCTCCGCCCGGGCCGTTCGGCCGCTGGCTGACCGATGTCTTCAACGAGCGCCCGTGGCTTACCGAGGCCGCCGGCTCGCCGCGATCCCCCGGCCCCCCACCCAGCTGAGGCACACGCTGTTCCCCGACCGACGGCGCCGCCAGGCGCTCGACCCCCCCTATGTTCCGTCACGGCCACGTTTGCGTGAGCATTACGACTGCCGAAGGTCCATTCCGCCATCACCTGCCGCGCTGGTGAGCAGTAGCCGGGTTCGGTTGCTGCGGCTCGTGTGCGGCAAGCCTTACGCGAGGCGACCCGCAGCGTGAGGATCAGCGCTCGACGTTCGTCTTACCCGCCTGACGGCTGACGGGTTCCGCCTACCGCTCACTCCACGATCGGCTGACAGAAACCACAGGCCGGCGATCGCGCCGCCCTCGGGCACACGCAGCCACCGGCGCACCGCCTGCGAGCGGAGAGGCAGCGCGCTTGCCAGCAACTGGTCGTGACGAGCGACGGCTCGGCGCGCCCCGCTGTCCTCGGGCAGGACGACCAGCCGCGAGACGGCGGCAGCCGGCCAGCTGCCGGCTGACGCGCCGAAGTGACCGCGTGCGATCAGTGGACCGATCCGAGCCTTGACGTCGAGCGACCTGAGCAGGCCCTCCAGCGCGCCGAGCTCCGACTTGATCTCGACGATCAGCAGATTGCGGCTGGCAGGATGCCAGGCCAGGATGTCGATCGAGCCGCGCTCGCCGTAGTGCGAAAAGGTCGCCTCGACCTTGACCAACCAGCCGTTGCCACTCAGAAGGCGGACGACGTGGCCGCTGAGGGCTGCGTGTCTCTCGTCCAACAGCCGGTCGAGCGCAGCTCCGCGCCATAACACCCGGACGTCAAGTCGTGCCCCGAGCGCCGCGTAGCAGCGCTCCAGGTCCTGCCAGGTCAAACCTGCCATCTGCCCTCTCTCCAGGCGCGACACCTTCTGGCGGCTCACGCCGGCCCTCGAGGCCACGTCGCACTGGCGCAGGTCTGCCTTGACACGCAACGCGCGGTGCACGCGCCCCAGATGCAGTCCGGTCATGGCCGCGATAGTGCGCCGCAGCGCTCACCAGCGGCTTACCGCCGCCTGCACACCGGCCCACCGCCGCCTGCACACCGGCTCACAGGCCACAACCCGCCGGCTCAACGACGCTTTGCCGCGCGCTCCCGCTGCAGCTCGCGCAGCCGCTCGTCGCTGATGCCGAAGTGGTGCGCAACCTCGTGAAAGACCGTCTGCTCGACTGCCTTCGCCCGGGCGGCAGGGTTGCGGTAGATCATCTCGATCGGGCGGCGGAAGATGGTGATCTTGCTGGGCACCTGCGCCCAGTCGGCGCCATAGGCCGTGCGCGGCACGCCCTGGTACAGGCCAAGCAGGGAGTGGGCGCCAACGCTGGCCAGCTGCTCGGGCGTGGCCTCTTCGTCGATCACGATGGCCACGCTGGCCAGCCGCGACGCGAAGGGCTCGGGGATCTGGGCCAGCGCGCGCTCGATCAGCTCATCGAAGTCCGGCTCCGTGGCGACTTCCGCGGAGCTTGGGCTGGTGGCCTCCTCATCGCGCATTCAGGTAGAGCGTAGCCCTTCCCGCGCAGGAGCCCCCTGGATCTCGATGGTGGGCTCGTCACCCGCCGCCTGGCGCAGGGCGTCGTCGTCGGTCAGGTCGGGGCGCAGCGGAGTGATCGAGATGTAGCCATGCTGGTCGGCCCACAGGTCGGTGCCGGGCTGGTGCTTCTCCAAGGGCACGACCGTGAACCAGAAGTGGCGCCGGCCCAATGGGTCCTCACCCGGCACCACCCGACCGTCGTACTGCTCAACGGCCTGCCGCGTCCAGCACATGCCGCGCGGCCGCGGCGGCAGGTTCACGTTGACCAGCTTGAGCTCCGTGCGCGGCAGCAGCAGCTCGAGCACCCGCTTGATGTGTGACTCGAGGCCGGACAGGTCGGGATCGTCGCCCTCGACCGGCGTACTGAGGGCTATCCCGCGCCCGCCCAGCAGGGCCGCTTGCTTGGCCGCCGCCAGGGTGCCCGAGTGCCACAGCGCGTTGCCAAGGTTGGGGCCAAGGTTCACGCCCGACAGCACGACGTCGACCTTCTCCCAGTGATAGGAGCCCAGCGCGACGCAGTCGGCCGGCGTGCCGTTGACGCGATAGGCCTCGACACCCTCTATGATTCGCGTCCGCCGGTAGGTGAGCGGTGTGGAGGCGGTGATGGCGTGGCTGGCCGACGACTGCTCGACGTCCGGCGCCACGACACGCACCTCGCCGAACTCGCGCGCGGCGCGAGCCAGCGTGGCCAGTCCCGGGCTGTAGATTCCGTCGTCGTTCGAGATGAGGAGGCGCATCAGCATTCCATGCGTGTGACCCTGGTACACAACCCGTCCGCCGGAGAAGGCCGACCGAGCGCCAAGGACCTTACGGCCATCCTGACCGAGGCGGGTTTGCAGACGCGCTACGTATCGAGCGATGAGGACTGGAAGAAAGCAGTAGCCAAGCGGACCGATGTGGTCGTGGCTGCCGGCGGCGACGGTACGGTGGCCAAGGTCCTGCTGCGCATGCAGCAGCGTCCCACGCCGGTTGCGCTCCTGCCCCTAGGTACGGCCAATAACGTGGCGCGAACCCTGGGCGTGATCGGCGACGTGCGCGAGATTGCCGGCTCATGGCGGGTCGCCGCGGTCAGCCCGTTCGACGTGGGACGGCTGCGAGCACCGTGGGGCGAGGCGCACTTCGTGGAGTCCTTCGGCGGCGGGGCCTTCGCCGAGACGATCCTACGCGGCCGGGAAGAGGTGGAGAACAGCAAGGCGATTGCCGGTCCCGAGTCCGACCGGGCCCTGCTACTGCTACGCGAGATAGTCCAGGCAGCGCGCCCTCGGCGCTGGCGGGTCGCCGTCGACGGCCAGGACCTGTCGGGCGACTACCTGGCCGTGGAGGCCCTGAACACCCGCTTCGTTGGGCCCAATGTGCCGCTCGCGCCGGCGGCGGACCCAGGCGACGGGCTGCTTGACCTCGTGCTCATCGGCGAAGCCGACCGTGAGGCCCTCCTGGAGCATCTGAACGGCCGGCTGGAGCTGGCGGCCGCCCTGCCGCCGCGACTCGCTGCTCATCGCGGGCGGCGCATCGAGCTGGCAGTCGAGGCCCCCTTCCCGCCGCTCCACCTCGATGACGACGTGATCGGGCAGGAGCTGGGCAGCCTCGCCAGGGCGACCGAGGCGGCCTTCGTGCTGGACCTCGACCCCGGCGCGGTCAAACTGCTGGGCGCCGAGCTGCCGGCTGCGCCAGCCGAGAGGTGAGCAGCCCCAAGGTGACCAGGCCACGGCCCGCCACCGGTAGCCCCGTCGAGCTGCTGCTCAACTATGCGCGCGGGCTGCTGATGGGCGGTGCGGACGTGATCCCCGGCGTGAGCGGTGGAACGGTCGCGCTGATCGTGGGCATCTACGAGCGGCTGATCCACTCGATCCGCGTCGGGGCGTCGGCCCTGCTGGCCGTCGCCAGGCTGGACCTGGGACGTGCGCGACTGCGCTTCGGCGAGGTCGAATGGCGGCTGGTGCTGCCCCTGGGCATGGGCATCCTGACGGCCCTCGGCATCGGCTCAGTTGTCATCCCGCCCTTGCTGGAGCACTATCGCGAGCCGGTCTACGCTTTGTTCTTCGGGCTGATCCTGGGCTCCGTGGCCGTGCCCTGGGAGCGCATCGAGGAGCGCCGCTGGCCGGAGTACGTGCTGGTCGGTGTGGCCGCCGTGGCCGCTTTCCTGCTGGTCGGGTTGCCGCCCCAGGAGATCCCGGACCCCGCGCTGCCCTATGTCTTCGCCTGCGCCGCAGTGGCCATCTGCGCCATGATCCTGCCCGGCGTCAGCGGCGCTTTCCTGCTGGTCGTGCTGGGCATCTACAGCGTCAGCCTGGACGCCCTGCGGACGATCGACCTGCCCTACGTGCTGACCTTCGTGGCCGGGGCCGTGGTGGGGCTGGGCAGCTTTGCCCGCGTGCTCGAGTGGCTGCTCGAGCACCGGCACGCGCTGACCATGTCCGTGCTGACGGGGCTGATGATCGGCAGCGTCCGGGCACTCTGGCCGTGGCAGACGGAGGAGCGCGACCTGCTGCCCCCGCCCAGCGCGCTCGACTTCGTGCTGCTGGCCGG